>JAEDEQ010000003.1 GCA_016293225.1 Clostridiaceae bacterium | reverse complement strand
AAATTTTGGAATTTAGTGAATGATACTTTTGGTTCCGAAGATATTGAGCTTGCTGCTGAAGAATGGGATTTTGAGATAGAAAAATATACCAAAGAAAACCTTTCAAAGCTTGCAAAAGAGGAAATCAATCCAATATTCTATGACCTTATCAGTTTTGTTATGGATGGTTTTGGAATAGATAATCTTGGTGAAATCGCCGATATGTTGTACTCAATCGGCTTGGATGATGAAAGGGTTTCAGAACTCTTGGATTAATCACACTACAACTGAGAGGATATGCAGACAAATTGCATATCCTTATTTTTATAATTATAATTATTTATCTTATGTACAATAAAATGTACTGTGTAATTTGATATTATTGTTAAGATATGCTATAATGTCAAAAATAGGTTTTGAAAGATGTTTTAACAAAAAATCAAGGTGAAAAATATGATCCAAGTATTCTTAAACGATAAAATCGAAAAGCTCAATATGTCTACCCGTCTTCACAACTGTTTGAGACGAGCCGGTATTGACACAATTGAAAAGCTTCTTGTTTTTCCGACAGATAAATGGGCCGAAGTAAAGAATATGGGTGCAAAAACGATTGATGAAGTCAAGAATTTGGTTGATTCAATTAAAACAGGAGACAGTGAATATATTCTGCGTGATTATGAGTGTGTGCAGGAAGAAGACGAAGAAATCCGTAATGATGGCGACACTTTTGAAAAAAACATTGATGAAATGGATTTTTCTGTTCGTGCATATAATTGCCTTTCAAGAGCAGGTCTAACCAATATGTCACAGATTGTTACCTTGACTAAAGAGGACTTACTTAATATAAAAAATATGGGTGTTAATACGGCTGAGGAAATACTCGAAAAAACGGCTGCGTTTGAAGAAGAAATTAAAAGTCAGCGAGTCAATCAAGATGATGTTTCAAGTGAAATATTAAATATAGCTGATGAATGTGCTGACTTTTATGATTTATCAGTATTTAAAATGAGAAATCTGTTTGCAACAGCGTTTAAAGACAGTGAATCAAAGGGAACAGAAGTTGTTCTGAACAAAGCATACGCTGATGTGTATATAAGACTTGGTGCTAAAAATAAAATAATGGATATCTGTGTCAAGCATGACGATGAGTTTGACTCTGATTTTATAAGAGAAAGGCTTCCTTCACATCTTTTGAATACAATGATTGTTGAGGAGCTGCTTCTTGAGCTTGAGGATGAAAATAAAATCAAATGCAAAAATGGTATTTATACTGTTGTTCATCCTACGGTTTTAGATTATATTGATAGCTTGGATGACGAGCGTTGGAAAGAAGTTGTTATGGCTCGTTTGCAAGGCAGAACGCTTTCTGATGTTGGCGATGAGTTTAACATTACAAGGGAAAGAGTCAGACAAATTTGTTCCAAAGTATTCAGTAACCGACTGAAACTTAGATTTGAGGAAGACAAATACAGATATTTGTTTGAAACATATTGTCTTGATTGCGATGAGTTTTGTAAAATAACGCTCGAACCGAAAACTACATTTTATTATCTCGACTGTGTTTGTGATATCAGAGGTAAAACCAGATTAACAGCAGAAAAAATGCTTATAGATGACAACTTATCTGTTGAAATAAAACGAAGAGCAGAAAGAGTAGCGTATAAAGATTTCATCATTCTTGACGGTGTAAAGGTTAGAAAAAAGAAACAAAATTTGTTAGAATACATCGTTAAAAAGTATTGCAGAAATAAAACATCTTTTGATGATGTTTTGGCTTCATATTATACACTATTGAAAGAAAACAATTTGGATGGAGATTCTAATTTAGAGATTGATTGCCGAACATATGAGAATCGTTTGCAGACTTGTGATTATGTGTTATGGAATATGCATCGCTGTTTGAGATATTATGACATTTCCGAAAGAGATTATATCAGACTTATCAGCAATTTAAACTTAGAGCAATACACAAATGTTACGATATCAACTTTAAAATTGTATCGAGAACACACAGATATAATGGAAGAATATGACATCAGAGATGAATATGAGCTTCACAATTTGCTGAAAAAAATCTGGCCTGAATGGGGTAACCGTGAAGTAGGATTTTCAAAAATGCCAACTATTAATTTCGGAATTGTTAATAGAGATTCACAGGTTTTAGATTTGCTTTTTAAATATGCTCCTATATCTAATTTTGATTTAGCTCAAAAATATGAAGAAGCATATGGATTTCTTGCTTCTACGACTGGAGGCTATTTCAGTTGCTTAAGTAGTTTTTTACATAATGGAATGTATTCCGTTGAGTTTGATAGTCTGTCATCCGAACAATATAAACGTTTGTCTTCAGTATTAATAAAAGACTTTTATTCTGTAGATGATTTCAAACGAATTTTTAAAAGAGAGTTACCTGATGCTGATGAATCTTTGGTTAATTCATATAACATTAAAGAACTCGGATTCAGTTTTAATGACAGCTATCTTATAAGAAAAAAATATCCCTCGGCATCTGAATTTTTCAGAAGTAAGCTTTTAGAAAGCGATATTGTTGATACCAGAGATTTTCCAAAGGCTATGCTTAGTTCAGTTTCTTTTACAACAGAAAAATATGACCTCAGAAGCAAGAGAATAATAACTGAATTTCTCCCCGGTCAATATATAAATATTTCCCGTCTTAACAGTGTAGGTATCAGCAAGGAAAACCTTGATAAATATTGCGAGGAAGTAAAGGCTTTTGTACCGAAAAACACATTCTTTACCGTTTCTTCTGTCAGACAGGATGGTTTTGACAGCGAATTACAAGAATTATATTTTGATGAGTGGTTCTATTCATCTGTTCTTGCAGAGGATAAAGAAAACTTCAGTTATATCCGCTGCGGAAATACAAGAGTCTTTTTCTCTGGTCAGAATAAATTTAATTTAAGTGATTTTATTGTGTGGCTGGTTGAAAGAGAAACTAAAATTGAAATATATGACCTTGAGGATCTTTGTAAAAATCGCTACGGTGCTTCAATTGACAGATATAAGTTAATAAGCATTGCTAATAGTTCGGGTTTGTATTATGATGAAATAATGGAAACAGTTTATATTGATTATGATACATATTTTGAGGAGGTTTAATAGTATGAATTTATTAAAGGAAGGCTTGGAACAAAAGCTTGTAGTAAGAACAACAATGACACGAAAACTGACTGTCGACGGTATAACAACAGCATATCCTGTATTCAAAGTGCGTCTGGACTGTCTTTTTTATAACGATCAGAATGATAGAATTGCAACATGGATGAGCCAATATAAATCTCAGAATGACGGAAAAGCCCCCGATCTTACAAACAGAGAAGAATATAATGAAATAATTGAAAAGTTTATTGTTGAAAGCAACCCAGAAGCCATTAAGAAAACACAGACAAATATCGAACTTGTTGACCAGCGTGAGCCCGGCGTTATACTGGCTGATGGCAGAATAATTGACGGTAACCGCCGTTTTACCTGCCTTAGAAGACTTGCAAACAAGAATGACCGTTTTACGTATTTTGAAACTGTTATTCTTGACAGAAACTACGAAAGCAGTGCAAAGCAGATTAAAATGCTGGAGCTTGCAATTCAGCACGGCGAGGAAAGCAAGGTTGAGTACAGTACTATCGACAGACTTGTTGGTGTCTATAACGACATCGTTGATAGCAAACTGCTTTCCGAAGAAGAGTATGCTAAAAGCACGAACGAATCCCTTGCAGAGGTAAAAAAGAAAGTAGATCTTGCAAATCTTATGATTGAATTTCTTGAATTTATAAATGCTCCCAAGCAGTTTTACATTGCAAGAGATCTTCAGGTTTACTCTGTTCTCGAAGAGCTCCATAAGCTTTTGAAAAAATGCAAAACCGAAGATGAGCAAGAAGATCTTAAAATTAGCGTTTTCAATAATCTTCTCATACAAACAACGGGCGATATTTCAAGATTTATAAGAAATTTCAAAAGTATTATCGGCACCTCATATCAGGAAGAATTCCTTGAAGAACAAAAAGAATTGGCTGCAAAGGCTATAGAAATTTTACCTGAAGTCGGAAAGGTAAATACTACCGTTATCCGTGATGTTTTAAGAAGCAACGACGAGCTTAATCAGGAAATGGAAAGATCGGTCGAAAAAGCTCTTACTAAGGTAAAGAAAAACGATACAAGAAACAGACCCATTCAGCTTGCAGAAAAAGCAACAACATTCCTCGAAAGTATAGACGTAAATATTCTTTCAAAGATGAATGACAGCGAAATTCAGCGTTTAAGAAGACAGCTTGACCGTCTGTCTGAAACTATTGACAGTATCAAGGAGCAATTATAATGTCTCAGTGGAATTTCGATTATGATAACGGTTTGTTTTTGTATGTACCGGAAACAGAAATTGATTCCTTCACTTTAAGTGCATTCTATAAAATTTCACTTAAAAGATATGTAGGTAGTATTGAAGGAAACATTATCCGTTTCAAACCGTCTCTTACATACCTTGACTATAAAAAAATAATATCACTCTGTTTGAAAAAGCAAAGCAATATTATTGTATCAGAGGCGCTTTCATCATACATTGATCAGAAAGAGATTTATATTGATAAACGTTCCAGATTGGGCACGGAAATTAAAAGCAAGGACGAAAAGCTGACAGAAAAGTTTAACAGCTATGCCGATGTTGTTAACGAGGTGATGGTAAGGCCTTTGAGACATCAGCAGATGTGGGATTCATTCTTTATGTGTGCGATGCAGAAAAGTGCGAATTTCTCTGTCCCAGGTTCAGGAAAAACTGCTTCTGTATTAGGTGTTTATGCTTATCTTAAAAGCAAAGAGCTTGTCAAAAGAATTGTAGTTGTTTGTCCTAAAAACGCATTTGGCTCGTGGATCGATGAATTCAAAGCCTGTTTTGGCAGCAAGGATAAACTTAATGTGTTTAATATCCATTGCGATAATTACAGAACATCTCGCGAAAGAAGAATGGGCCTTCTTTATGAATCGGGAAACGCAAATCTTATACTTGTCAACTATGAATCGGTTGCAGGTGTTGAGGATGCTCTCATAAATATTATCAAAGAAAACACGCTTCTTGTTTTCGACGAAGTACATAAGGTTAAAAGTGTAGGCGGAGAATATGCATCACACTCTTTGAAGCTTGCAGAATCAGCATCATATGTTATTGCAATGACAGGTACGCCTATTCCTAACAGCTATCTTGATGTTTATAACCTTCTGCATATTTTGTTTCCTGATGAATATGATGTATTCTTTGACTTTTCTGTCCCAATGCTTAGAAATCCGTCGCCTTCGGAAGTCGAAGCGGTAAACAACAAAATTCAGCCATTCTTCTGCCGTACAACAAAAAATCAGTTAGGAGTTCCTGCAGCCAACGAAGATACGGTGTATATGTCTTCTGCATCAGCAGATGAGGACAGGCTTATGCAGATACTGAAAATGAAGTACCGTAACAATAAGCTGGCTCTTCTTGTAAGACTTATGCAGCTTGAAAGCGATCCGAGAATGCTTCTTCGTTCAATGGACATCGCTGAGTTTGCTTATCTTCTTGATGACAGTGTTGAAACCGCTCAAATTGACTATGCAGATTATTCTGACGAGGTTAAGGAGCTTATTGAAAATGCAGAGAAATCCACTAAATTCAAAGAATGCATAAACCTCACAAGAAAGCTTACAGATGGAGGCAAGACGGTAGTCATCTGGTGCATATTCGTTGATTCAATAAAGCGAATATCAAGGGAGCTTGAAAATCTTGGCATAAAAACCTGTTGCATCTTCGGTGAAGTACCGCTTGAAGAAAGACAGAATCTTATTGATGATTTCAAAAACGGAGAGATTCAGGTGCTTATCACAAATCCTCACACCCTTGCAGAATCGGTGTCGCTGCACAAGGTTTGTCACGATGCTATTTATTTTGAGTACAGCTATAACCTTGTACACCTTCTTCAGTCAAAGGACCGTATACACCGTCTTGGTCTCCCTGACGGTCAGTATACGCAGTATCACTTTATGGAGCTTATGTACCATACAGATGATGGTGACTGGTCCCTTGATGAAGCAGTATATGACAGACTGAAAGAAAAAGAGCAGATAATGTATGACGCCATTGAAAATCACGCACTTGAGGTTATGCCGACAAGTGACGAGGATCTTGAATTGGTGTTCAGAAAATTGTTGTAAAGGTATATGGTTTATTTTATATGGTGTCGATTCTATTCGGCACCATTTTACTTTTCTACCTGAAAATATTGACTTTTGATATATATATATATATACTATGTTTACAGGTAAATTTTAGGAGGAAATAAAATTATGGAAAAACAAAGAAGAAATGACATTTATAGCGAATTGAGAAATTTTTTAGACATGCAGGGTGGTGTCCCTGAAGAATGGGAAGCAGAAATAGAAGGAATTTATCCTGATGATGCCTTTGATGGGTTGGATATTATGGTCGGTCATATGTGTGCAGAGTGGGGAACTGGAGATGCTCGCGGCTGTTTATCTATGATTGGTGCAAAGTCGGACGAGATAGAGAAATTAATAGAAGACAATATGGATTTTTGCTTCTAATATAAAAACAAGTATGAATATGCAGGTTAATTGAATATCCTTGTTATTGAGCTATATGTTATATAGTTTCTGTCGCTAAAGTTTTATGGTGTCGATTCAATTCGACACCATTTTGCTGTTTTATCCAAAATTGTTGACTTTTGATATATATATATATATATAATATTTACAACTTAATTTAAGGAGGAAATATTATGAATGCAAATTATAGTTATTGTAGAACAATGGCAATTAAAGGCGTCAAAGCAGACATTAATGCTGCTTTAAAAGAATCTGGATGGTCTGTTCACATCCATGAAGAGAAAATCATCTCTGACAATATAGTTACACTTAAAATCGAATTAGAAGATCCCTATGTTGAAGAGTTTGATATGTTACCTTTATTAAAGTATAAAAACATAAAATATGCTATACTTGTCCATCCGGAAGAAAGCTATACAGATGTTATCGCGTTTAAAGACTATGGCAGTAATGAGCACGAAATCTTTAATGCTTATGCAAACGAATATGTTTCTATTTATTCTGAAGAATTAGAGGGCGAAATCTTCTTCCCTGATGAGCCTTTTGAATACTCGTATGAAGATTATGATAGCGGTGAAGAATGTTCATTAGAATATGCTTTTACAATCAAGGCGCAGTGGGAAGATGACAGCAATTTAAAAATCTAATGTAAATAAACCTATAAATTTAAAGCAAAAAATAAAATAGCACTATGTATTTCTTGTATTATATTCTTTTTGGTGTCGATTCAGTTCGACACCATTTTGTTATTTTATACAAAACCATTGACTTTTGATATATATATATAATATTTACAAGCTATAATAAGGAGGAAATGGTATGCAAATTTGCTCATCATTAAGTATTTCGGACATTGCGATTGAAGAATTCGACAAAATATCCGAGACAGTAAAAAACTATTTTAATACTTTGGAATATAAACCTGAAGGTTTTGATTTTTGGGTTAAAGATCTCGTTTGTGACAAAGAGGAAGAAAGAATACATGTGTTCAGTGATACCCATGTTGATCATGATGAATACAATCCTGTTTTAAGAGAGTTAATAGAGGCAATTGCCAAATCTCATCCGGGAACATCACTGAGTGGTTATTATGATTTATACAACAGTTATTCCGGTTCATGTTACTATAAATTCAAATTATCCGGTGGTCAATTAGAATGGGAAGTTGAGAATGAATCGGAAGAAGACTTTATGGAAGAGTTTGAAGATTTCGATGAACTAGATTTTTAATAATCTGTGTTGATGCTTAATTTTTTTGGTGTCGATTCAATTCGACACCATTTTGTTGTTTTATACAAAACTATTGACTTTTGATATATATATATATAATATTTATAAGCTAAATTAAGGAGGAAATAAATATGGCTGATATTTGTGATTTTAAGGTGATTGTTAAAGGCAAGAAGAATGCTTGTTATGCGTTTTATTATTCAACTAAATATCTTGAATACAAAGAAATTTTAGATGAAAGTGGCACAGATGATAGTTACAATCTTTTCTTTGAAGGCTCATGCAAATGGGGAATGGATATGTATTGTGTGCCGGAAGATAATCCGCAACCCGTAGAAATACCTGAAGACTTTGACGAATTAGAAGATTTTGGCATTGGATATTATTCTTCAACAGTCAAAGATAGAGCTGTGTTGTTCGGTTTGGAAGTTCTTTGTAACTGGACGGTTGAAGGATATGAAGAAGAACTTGGAGATGGAAATTTTGAGCATTATAAAGGAGCCGAAGAAATATATGACGAGTGTCCACAAAAATTACTGTTCGATTGTTATGACGATGATGAAGATTACGATGAATGAGCATTCTTTGGAATTACAGGAAATGTCATAAAACCAAAGAAAGATGTACAGGCATAATGGTATAATCTTTCCGTTAAGGTGTATAGTTATTTTTAAAAGGTGTCGATTCAATTCGCCGCCATTTTGTTGTTTTATACAAAACTGTTGACTTTTGGTATACATATATAATATTTACAGTTTAATTTAGGAGGATTATATATGAGCGCATCGTGTGAATGGTCATTAAGTATGACAGGGAGAAATCGTAACAAATATCTTGATGAAATATTAACTGTTTTATGTGAAATAGAGAATATCGACAAAGCAGACTATGACAAAATTTTCCAAACACGGGACGGTAAAGCATTTCGTACAAAAGAATTAACAAGAATCATTTATACAGATAATTCTGCGGCAAAAAATATATTTGGTGAAAATTATCTTGAACCCAAGGTGGATTTTTGTCTGCTTATTGCGAAGGCGGTTCCTAAAGCCAAGTGGGTTATAGAATCAACCTGCATTAGTGAAAGCGGAGGAGAAGGTTGTGAAAGTTATATGATAGCAACCTATGAAGATGGTAAAATTGAATTTAAGACAGAAGTCGGTGTTGATACTGTAGCACTTGCTCCTTTGGTTCAGATGATGAACACCGACGATGATTCTTACGAATCATTTTGTAATACATATATTGTTGATGATTCAATAGACGAAGATACATATGACGAGTATAAATATAATGATTGCGAAGATGATTTTTACTATAACAGCAGAACAGGAACTGTTTCAAGACATCATATCTGGAATGTTACAATTCACGAAGTATAAATTAATTGAATAAAGTTTAAGAGGATATGCGATGCTTATCGCATATCCTCTTCTTCATTGCTTGTATATCAGCTTCTCACATATCAGCTCACTAATTCTCGCTTCAATATTTTGTATACGGCATACCCATTCCATTTGATTTTCTTCTTTCAATTTCTCAGTTACATCCTCGGCTTCTTTTATCTGTTCTACAAGAGTATCAAACATCTGCTTTGCTTGCTTTTCAATCTCGGCACAGTGCTGATAAAGTTTACTTTCGGTGAGCAGAATGGCAAACAGTACCTTCTTTTGTTTCAAAAGATAATCCTTATGTAACATACCCCATTTGCCGAGAGTAATATTTTCTTCTTCGGGTGGTAATATAAGGTTAGGTATGTTGAAATCGCCAACCTGTCTGTATTTAATATTTGTATTGTTTTTCATAGTAGCATTCATCCTTTCGTATTCTTAATAAATGTATCGTATGTAAATCTTGCTCCGAGTCTGAAACCTGATATAAAGCTATCAGCATTGCTTGTAGTTGAAAATTCAATGTAAGCACTGACATAGTTTTGAAACAGTTCCTTATCTTCACCGGTCAGCCTTGCGGTAAGCTGTTCTTCTTTCTCTGCAAGGCTACTCAATTTCTTCTTGAGTTTAGGTGTTAATTCTGAATCGACTTCTTGTGGCTCAATATTGCCATAATAGAAATCTTCAATGATATTTGACATTATGTATTCCTCCATATCTGAGGAAATATATTAGAGTACGAAGTATAGAATATGTATTACCGGAGAACTACTTGTGTTATGAACATCCGTACCATATTGAGTATTCACAAGGGATTTGACCTGTGAATACTCAATTTTTTTGCTGAAAAAAGAGTTTGATACTACATTTAGCCCAAACCCAATTATCATGATTTGAATAAGGGTTAGCAATCATATTGCTTTCGCCTGCACTTTTATATAGTGTTGTTTTACCATATACAGATGAACCCAAATCATCGTCTCTTTTAAAATCCACAACAGAACTGTGTTCGATGACTTTTTCGAAAGCGATAACACCTGCAAAATGTTATACTTATCGTGTTGTATGTGAGCATTATGCTGAAAAGAAAAGATTGCTTATTTTAAAAAGTAAGGAAGCTGAGCAAAAGCTAAAAGAATCATGCAGCAATTTCGATGAAGAAAAGTATTTGTTTGAAGATAACGATGCATACTTGATAAAAGTAACTGTTCTTGTGGTGTAGCACATTATTAAAGTCTGGATGTAGTTTTTATAATTTCTGCACATGAAAACTACATCCATTTTGAATACACGGAGGGATAATTATATGAAGCAATTTAATTACAAGATTAAAAGCGTATTTGCAGTATTGTCTGTTATCACAATATTGATGATGATATTTTGTATTCAAGGCTTTGCTGCTGATAATGATTTGGAATACACAGTCGGAATTGGTGAAACAGTTCCGCTTGATGGATTTGACAGTGTTGATAATTGCGCTTATGACCCAAATTTTGTTAGTATTTCGTCAGACGGCGCAACGGCTCTGGCGATTGGAAACACAGAAGTTGCCTATACAGACAATAATCAAAAACAACATACCGTTTTTCTGACGATAAAAGAAGCTCCGTCGTCAGTGAAGCTTAACGCAGCCAACATAACGCTCGGTGTCGGTGAATCTTTCAAATTTACGGCTTCTTTCAAGAAAAATGAAGCTTGCAGAATTTATAATTTTTCCACAAACAAGCCCAAAATTCTTGCCTATTCAAAAGACGGTATTTTTACCGCTAAGAAAACAGGCTCGGCAAACGTTTCGGTCACAACGTATAACGGCCAAAAGGCAGTCTGCAAGGTTACGGTTAAAGATGCTCCGTCGTCGGTGAAGCTTAACGCAGCCAACATAACGCTCGGTGTCGGTGAATCTTTCAAATTTACGGCTTCTTTCAAGAAAAATGAAGCTTGCAGAATTTATAATTTTTCCACAAACAAGCCCAAAATTCTTGCCTATTCAAAAGACGGTATTTTTACCGCTAAGAAAACAGGCTCGGCAAACGTTTCGGTCACAACATATAACGGCCAAAAGGCAGTCTGCAAGGTTACTGTTTGTCCTCTTCCTAAAAGCATTTCTTCTGAAAAATCGTCTTATACAATTGCAATAGGCAAAACCAAAACCGCAAAAATTATTGTTCCGAAAGGCTATGCCTGCAAAACATATACATATAAAAGCTCTGCACCTTCTGTTGTTTCAATAAACTCAAAAGGTAAATTTCAAGGATTAAAGGTCGGTTCGGCAAAAATAACCGTTAAATCAAAAAACGGAAAACGCGCTTCTTTTACGGTTTACGTTAATCCGATGAATGTTGCATTTGTCAATCAGTTTCCGTCCTACCCCACAGGCTGCGAAGCTGCGGCTTCGGTTCAGCTTTTAAAGTATTACGGCTATAACGTCACTCTTGACCAAATGGTAAAAGCAATACCGCGCGAAAATATTATTTATAAAAACGGGAAGTGCTACGGCCCCGATATCAACAAAAAATTTGTAGGAGATCCTAAGGGAACATATACAAGCGGCAATCCGGGTTACGGTGCTTTCTCCCCGGTCATAACAAAATCACTTCAAAAAATCATTGATGAAAGAAAAGGTTCTCATGCTGCCGTTAAAATTACAGGCTGCACCTTTAAAGAGCTGCTATGTCAGATATCAAGCGGACGTCCCGCAATCGTTTGGGCAACCTATAAAATGAATAATCCCCAATCCGTCAACTCGTGGTATATTCCACAGGCAAACGGGAAAGCCAAATATTTTCAATACCCACGCGGAACTCATGTTTTGGTTCTGACAGGGTATTCCGATGAATACGTCTGGCTGACCGATCCCATACTCGGCAGGGTTTCTTATAATATTTCAATCTTTGAAGCGAGATGGAATCTTCTAGGAAAGCAAGCAATTGTGCTTATAAAGAAATGATACTTGGTTTTCCTTGTGCTTTTAAAACATACCACCGCACTGTCATTTGTTGGGCTGAATGATATTTGTTTAGCCTCAAAACCTTGACTTTTTAATACAATTTTGATATCTTCAAGAAAGAGCATAGGTTTCTCCTTTCACGGTTTGTCTGAGCAACTACCATTTTGGAGCTTCCTATGCTCTTTTTCAATATTTATTTTTAATTTTTTTAGTTAATTCCCCATCTTTCCGTGAAGAGGCCATTTTTTAACTGAAAAAGCCAGACCTACCCATGTAGATCTGACTTTTTCAGTGCCCTTTTAAGCAAGGGGTTTCAAGATTTTTATTATTTTAATTAAATATACCGACTCTTTTTATCACTGCCAAGGTCAGGTGTTTTTCATTATAACCGAGCCGATACATTCGCTGACGTGCTCGCACGCATCGGCGCACGATTCAAAACAGTCATATATCTTTCTCCATGAAACGTTTTCAAGCACATCGGCCGTATCGCTTGTGAGCGCGCGCATTGAAGTGAGGTAAAGCCTGTCGCACTCCTCTTCAACATTATTCAACTCAATAATCAGGCTGCTTATCTTTTTTGATTTTTTAAAGCTTTTGAACTCAGTCATTGCGCTGCTGATAAGCTCGCACGCGGTCACAAGCTTTTCGGCAAATTCTATCGCGTCCGGACGGATCGTGCGGATATCGTAAATATAAAACTTCTGAAGAATTTCTTCAAGCTCATCAATCACATCGTCAAGCTTTTGGCTGAGCATATCAAGGTCTTCGCGGTCAACGGGCGTTACAAACGCCTTGACGAGCGCCGCGTTCATCTCGTGCTTTTTCTTGTCCGCGCTGTGCTCAATGCTGTGCATCTCGTCAAGCATTGAGGTTATCTTGTCCGCATCATAATTTTTCAGGCACTCAACAAGATATAAGGCGGCCTTTTTTGAAAGCGCGGCAGTCTGCGCAAAATTGTCAAAGTAAAACCTATCGCTTTTAGCCATATTCAAAACTCCTTTCAGTTAAATCAGGTAAATATTGCCATAAACAGCTTTGTCATCAGAAAGCCGACAAGACCGCAGCCCGGAAATGTCAGCACCCACGTCAGCACCATTTCCTTAACGACACCGAAATTAATTGCCGAAACACGCTTTACTGCGCCGACTCCCATAATAGACGTTGTTTTTGCATGAGTGGTTGAAACCGGAAGACTGAAAACCGAACAAAAAAGAAGTGCCAGAGCGGCGGCTATATCTGCCGAAAATCCTTGGTATTTTTCAAGCTTTACCATGTCCATGCCTACAGATTTTATAATCTTCTTGCCGCCCATTGCCGTTCCCAATGCCATGACCACCGAGCAGACAGCCATCAGCCAGATGGGTATGTGGATATCCGACGGGAGCGTCTGACCCTGCGACATATAAACGCAAAGCAAAATAACACCCATGAATTTCTGCCCGTCCTGCGCGCCGTGCATGAACGCCATTGAGGCGGCTCCGACTATCTGAGCGCCTTTGAAAAACGGCTCGGTTTTCGCTCTGTTCACATTGTAAAAAATTACCGTAACAAGCTTGCACACAAGCCAGCCGAGCCCGAAGCCCAGCAGAACCGAAATGACTATACCGTATATGACCTTGACCCACTCGCCGCCGTTCACTCCGCCGAGATTTCCGTGGAGGGCAATTGCACTGCCCGTAAGTCCTGCAATGAGAGCATGGCTTTCGCTTGTGGGTATTCCGAAGACCCATGCAAGTACGGCCCAGAGCACAATTGCAAACAGCGCCGCGCTCAGCGATATTATCGCAACATCCGGGTCATCTCCGAAGTCCACCATTTTTGTGATGGTTTCCGCAACGGTTGCATTAACAAGCGTCATTATGAACACTCCGAGGAAATTGAAAACGGCCGCCATAATTATCGCCGCGCGCGCAGACATACAGCGGGTTACAACGCAGGTGGCAATGGCATTCGGCGCGTCCGTCCAGCCGTTGACAAGGATAACTCCGATTGTAAGCGCAACGGCAATGAACAGCAGCGGATTTGCCGTCATCTGATTCCAAAATACTAAAATCGAATCCATGTTGATCTCCTGTTAATTTTGTTTTGACCCGACGGAGCAAATACTCAGGTTTTCGGTCGTTTCGGTGCAATATTATCTTTTGAAAAAACAGTCGAAATGCTGATATCTCATATATAATGATATTTTGCTTTGTTCTCGGAATATTATGTGTGAATCGGCCACTAATAAATTTCGTTGATATTAATCTGCAGAAACAAAGCGCAGAAAAGCCTTTAAGCTATGATTTTTTTATTTTATTACGGCGGAAACAGTGTTGCTGAACGCTGTGTACTGCGGACCGTTCTTCTTGTTTTTAACGGCGATAACTTTAAAGTAATACCTTTCTCCTGTTTTCAGTTTTTTAATAACACGGTGATTCGCCGATGAGGTGATTTTTTTGAAGCCGCTGTTTTTGTTTGTGCTGTAGTAAACGGCATAGCTTTTTGCACCGGAGATTTTGCTCCACGAAAGCCTTGCCTGCTTTTTCTCTGCGGAAACTGTAAGTTTTGGAGCCGCTGCTTTTGTGGCGGTATTGACGCTTTTGTACCGCGGTGAATATGCTTTGGTGCTTCCGATATAAACGTACGCCTGAATTTTTACCGTATACTTGCTTCCGGAATCAAGATTTTTAAACACAACCGAGTTTTTGGCAGTATCAACAGTTCTTACGCAGCTTCCGTTTTTATAAAGGGAAGCCTTGTATCCGCTTGCACCATAAACCTTGCTCCACGCTGCCTTTAACGACGAGGAGGTAATTTTAGTCACGCTGAGCTTTTTGGCCGCAGCCGGAAGTATCCTGAACGAAAGAGTTTTTTCGCCCTGATAATTGCCCTTGAAGGTGATTTTTGCAAGAGCCTTTCCGACGGTTTTATTTCCGGAATAAGTTACAACATAATCTCTTCCTGCTTTCAGGGAATTATTGTTCCTGTCCTTGACAATATATTCCGGCGCCGCCGCTTTACCCGTATAAACAAAGCTTGTTTTTGAAAGAACGGCGCTTTTTATCATGAAAACAACCTGTGCCTTGCCCTTTAAAGCATTGCACATACTGCATCTGTAGGCGATTAGACCGTCCTTTGACGTCGTTGCGCGTTTAACGTTTTTAACATATGAATGTGCCTTTTTTGGAATGACCTTCCGCGATGTTTTGAAGCCGCAGCGCTTGCAGTGACTGCCCTTTTCAAGCCCGGTACGGGTACAGGTGGCCTCCTGCTTTTTATCCTCAACCATTGAGTGGCCGAGAGGAGCAATGACGTCCTGCTCAACCCTGTAATCGCAGCGCGTGCAATGCTTTCCTGCCGTAAGGCCGCTTTTGGTACAGGTTGCGCTTTTTGCCGTGTCATTTATTATGTAATGACCCGTTGCCGGAACGGTTTTACTCTCTGTTTTATAGCTGCAACGCTCGCACTTTTGCCACGCGGTGCAGCCCGACTTGGTGCAGGTGGGCTTTTTTCCGGCAACTTCAACAAGCTTATGTCCCAACGCCGGAATACTCTTCTGCGCAACCTTATAGCTGCAGCGTTTGCAGTGCTTTCCCTGTGAAAGCCCGGGTTCGGTGCAGGTGGGCTCTTTAGCCTTGTCGGTCGCAATGTCATGTCCGAGCGGCGCAATAACATTCTGAACCGTTCTGTAATCGCAGCGCGTGCAATGCTTTCCGGCGGTCAGTCCGCTTTCGGTGCAGGTTGCGTCCTTTGCGGCGTCAACAACAATATAATGTCCGAGGGCGGGAACGGTTTTCTGCTCGGTTTTAAGACCGCAGCGTTTGCAGACCTTTCCCCCGGTAAGTCCCGTTTTGGTGCAGGTTGGCGGCACGGCTTTTCCGGTTTTGAAATCATGGCCGAGGGCGGCGACCGTCTTATGCCCGGTTCTGTAATTGCAGCGCGCACAGTGCTCGCCCGAGGTATAGCCGCTTTGGGTGCAGGTGGGTTCTTTGGCTTCGTCTTGTATCATTTTGTGGCCGAGGGCGGCAATGACATTCTGAGCCTGCCTGTATCCGCAGCGCGTGCAATGCTTTCCGGCGGTCAGTCCGCTTTCGGTACAGGTTGCATTTTTTGCTTCGTCAATAACGTAACTGTGACCGAGGGCAGGAAGCTTTTGTCCGCCTGTTTTATAATCGCAGCGCGTGCAGTGCTCGCCCCGGGTACAGCCGCTTTTTGTGCAGGTTGCCTCCTTCGCCTCGTCCCTGACAAGGTTATGACCGAGAGCGGGAATGGTTTTTCTTTCGCTTTTATAACCGCAGCGTTTGCAGCGTCCGCCTGCCGTAAGCCCGTTTTCAACGCAGGTGGGCTTGACCTCCTTTTCATCAATTTCAATATCATGACCGAGAGCTTTTACCGGTTCAATACCTTTTACAACCACTCCGCAAACCATACAGCGCAGACCCTCCGTCCTGCCCTCTTCGGTGCAGGTTGCGGCAACAGCCTTTTCCGTTTTTGCCGCATGTCCCGTTGCCTGAACATAGGAGTCAATTTCCACATTGTTGCAGACAGTGCAGGTATGCTTTGTATAGCCGCGCTCGGTGCAGGTGGGTTCAATAATTTCGTCAATATAAATATGCTCATGAGTTGCGTTTTTCCAAACCGCATAAAGCTTCAGCGACGTATCATAGGAAAACCTGTCGCCGGGCATAAAGCGCACCGTATCATCAAACTTATCGGTTGACCAGCCGACAAACACATGGCCGTCACGAACAGGAACGGTCTTACTGAGATTAATTGATTCGCCGCCGTTTTTGGTCTGCGGCTCGGGAGCGCCGGTTCCACCGTTTGCATCATATGAAATGATATATGTCTCCTTTGCAAAACAAACGGTAAACCAACCGCCGCCCGAAAGGTCTTTATATGACGCAGAAAGCCCAAGGCAGACAGCAAGCAATAAGGCGGCAGCAACGCCCGAAAGCGCCGCCCTTGCTGAACGATTAGTTCTCATTTTTTCATATCCTCTCCGTATAGTATATTTCGACATTTTTCGACAAAGTATTTGCAGGAAAATTTTACCATAAACGGAAACAAAAGTAAACAAACAGAATAAAAAAAGGCTCAGCCGGTTTGAGAAAAGCGAAAAAAACCACACCGGGCGGAGAAAAAATCCTTTCGGTGTGGTTCTGTTATGTCGGATAACGCTTACAATCATCGTAGAGCTTAACCGATAAAATAAGTCATACTGAGAGAAGACCTGCGTCAATGACGAACTGCGAACCCGTGGCATATCTTGCCTTGTCCGAAGCAAGGAACAAAACAAGGTCGGCAACGTCCTGCGGCTCAATCCACGGCACGGGAAGAAGATTGCCTGCCGAACGCTCGGCAATCTCAATCGGAGTCATGCCCTCCATTGCGGCAAGACCGTCGTTCATAGGCGTGTTAACTCCGGTCGGGTGAATGCTGACAACGCGGATGTTAAAAGGAGCAAGCTCAATAGCCCACGCCTTTGTAAGACCCGTAAGTCCCCATTTTGAAGCGGTGTAATGCGAAAGTCTGTTGCCGCCGCGAAGTCCCATTACCGATGAATTGTTAATGATAACGCCGCTTTTTGCCTTTTTCATATACGGCACAACTCTGCGGGTGACATTGAACGGTCCTTTGAGGTTGATGTCAATCATAGCGTTCCACTCATCATCGGTCATTTCATCAACGGTTGCATAGGCGCAGATTCCTGCGTTGTTGAAAAGAATGTCAATTTTTCCGAACTGTTCAATGGCTTTCTCAACGGCAGCTGTAACGGCCGCGTCGTCACGAACGTCACCGACGGCGATAACGGCTTTTCTTCCGAGCGCCTCAATCTCTTTTTTGAGCGTTTCAAGCTCGTCGTTCGTTCCGAAATCATAGTTCGGATATTCAATTTTTTTTGCAACGTCAAAAGCAACGATATCAGCGCCCTCCTTAGCGAGCGCAAGAGCTGTGGCGCGTCCCTGTCCGTGGGCTGCACCGGTTATAAAAGCAACCCTGTTTTCAAAATCTTTCATCGTTAACAACCCCTTATTTATCTTCCTTTTTGCGGTATTTATAAAGAACCTCGTCAAGCGGAACCTTTGCAACGGTATTGAAAAGGTTTGTGGCATACATAATTCCTGCAAAAGCGATGAGAAGAACTATCTGTTCTTCGGTAAACTGCTCTTTCAGCCTGTCATAGAGCTCATCGGGAATATTGTGCGGATCAACGCAGATTGCAGAGCCGAAATCCATCAGAAGCTCCTCCGTTTCAGAAATCTTCGGATTATCGGGATCATCGCCGGAGTCAATAAGAATCTTTCTGAAAAACGTTGAACAAACAAGACAGTCGTTACCGCTTGAGATGGCGTATGAATAAAGCGACATTGCGCGCTCACCCACAACGGGAACAAGCAAGTCATAAAGCGTGTACCATTCCATATAGGCTTTGAAAGCCGGAACGTTATGCAAAAGGGTACGCTTCATGTTGGTTATCCTGCCGTGCTTTGCAATCTGGTCGTCATATTCTCTTTTGACTTCTTCGCTTGCCGAATCATAATCAGTCATTGATAAATAACTCATATCGTTCTCTCCTTATATATTATTTTCCGTTTTTAAGTCTCTTGTCGCATTTTGCCGCAAGGCGCGTTCCTACACTCTGGAAAATCTGGACAAGAATGATGAGGAACACAGCCGCAAGAGTCATAATAAGATACTGATATCTGTAATAGCCGTAATTGATAGCGATCTTTCCGAGTCCGCCGCCGCCGATAACGCCGCTCATTGCAGTATATCCGAGAATGGTTGTAATTGCAATGGTCGCGTTTGAAATGAGCGAGGGAACGCTCTCAGGAAGCAGAACTTTCGTGATAATCTGGAACGGAGAAGCGCCCATGCTCTGCGCCGTTTCAATAATTGAGGGGTTAATCTCACGCAGGCTGCTTTCAACAAGTCTTGCAACGAACGGAAACGCCGCAATAACAAGCGGAACTATTGAAGCCACGGTTCCGACCGCCGTTCCGACAATGAGCCTTGTCAGAGGGAAAACCATTATCATGAGGATAAGAAACGGAATTGAACGCAGCAGATTGATTATCAGGTCAATAATTTTAAGAATGACCTTCGGCACTCTGATGATTCTTCCGTTTTCGCCGGCAACTATCAGAATACCGAGCGGCAGACCGAGAACTATTGCAAAAAAGGTTGAAAGAACGGTGACATAAACCGTTTCCCAGATTGCAAGCGGAAACTGCTCTTTTAAAACCTCAACGGCGTTGATAAAAGTTTCCGACTGAAAAAAATTACTCATCGTTCTTCACCTCCTCAACGAATATATCGGGCATTGCTTTGAGGTATTTCATAGCCCTTGCAAGCTCATTCTCTCCTCCGGGTATGCCGAGGATTATATTGCCGTAAGCCTTGTCTCCGATACCCTTTGTTGAGGCGGAAAGAATGCTTGCGGTGATGCCCTCGTCAATCGCCATTTGTGCAATGAGCGGAGTGTTTGTTGCCTTTGCACCGTTGAAAACAACGCGGATAACATTATCTCCGCTTATCTGCGTGCCCTGCTCATAGCCCTCAGGGAAAACAAGGTGCCTTGCCGCTTTCGATTTCGGAGCGGCAAAAACCTCGCTGACAAGGCCTTCTTCAACAACCTCGCCGTTATCAAGAATAGCAACGTGAGAGCATATCTGCTCAACAACGCTCATCTGGTGAGTTATCACAATAACAGTTATGCCGAGCTTGTCGTGAATATCACGGATAAGCGAAAGAATGGACTGCGTGGTCTGCGGGTCGAGGGCGCTTGTGGCTTCATCGCAAAGGAGGATTTTCGGGTGAGTGGTCAATGCGCGCGCAATGGCAACGCGCTGCTGCTGACCGCCCGAAAGCTGGGCAGGATATGCCTTCAGCTTATCGCCGAGACCCACAATTTCCAAAAGCTCCTTCGCACGCTTGACAGCCTCAGCTTTTTTTACGCCGGCAAGCTCAAGCGGAAAGCAGACGTTTTTAAGGCAGTTTTTCTGCATGAGCAGATTGAAGCCCTGAAAGATCATTGTGATGTTTCTGCGCTCACGGCGCAGCTCCGACTGCGAAAGGGCGCCCATATCGCGTCCGTCAATAACAACCCTGCCCTCTGTCGGTCTTTCAAGCATATTTATGCAGCGGACAAGGGTGCTCTTTCCGGCGCCGCTCATTCCGATGATGCCGTAGATATCTCCGTCATTGATGGTCAGCGATATATTTTTAAGCGCCTCAACGTTTCCGTCGGAGGTGGTAAAGGTTTTACTGAGGTTTTGAATTTCAATCATATACTCTCTCCCATACGGTATATATACAAGGTAACCGCTGATTAATTGGGAGTGCTAAAAATCAGCGATTACCGAGAAATAACGTCGGCTGCAAAAAGCAGACAACGCTATTTCAAAGTGTATAATAATTCAGAACTTATTTACTAAGAGCGTCAAGAGTGGTCTGCTTTCCGCCGTAGAAGCCCATCGGCTCAACATGGATAGCGCCGACCGAAACAACGTTTGTGCCGTTTTCCTTGTTGAAATCCTCAAGGTAAGGAAGATGCTGGAAGTAGTTTGCGTCAACCTCGCCGCTGTCAACAACCTTGTTCGGCTGAACATAGTCCGTGAATTCCTTGATGTCAAGAGTTATGTCCTTTTCGGCAAGGATTTCCTTTGCAACGGCAAGAATTTCGGCGTGCGGTGTGGGTGAAGCCGCAACGGAGATCTTTTCGCCGGCAAGCTTTGCGTAATCAACGCTTGAATCAAAACCGTCGCCCGGATTTTCAACAACGGAAACAACTGCGCCGTCATATTTTTCCTTGATAAAGTCCGCAACCTTCTGGCTTTCAAGAGCGGCTTTGAGAGCCTTGATCTTGTCGCTGTTTTCGTTGCCTTTCTTAACGGCGAGAATGTTGCCGTATGCAGAGGACGAGCCTTCGATTGCAAGCGAATCCTTGATGGGGTTGAGCTTAGCTGAAATTGCATAGTTTGAATTGATAACCGCGTAATCAACGTCCTGAAGAATGTTAGGAATCTGAGCGGCTTCAACTTCCCTGAACTCGATTGAATAGGGATTCTCAGCAATATCCTTTACGGTTGCCTGAATACCTGCGCCGTCCTTGAGCTTGATATAGCCCTTATCCTGGAGAAGAAGAAGAGCACGGGCTTCGTTAGTGGTGTCGTTCGGAACGGCAATTGTTATTGTTTTTTCCTTTGAACCGGAGCAGGCGGCAAATGTTGCAAGAACAAGAACGGCTGCAAGAAGAATTGCTATAGCTTTTTTCATTTTTATCATACCTTTCAAAAGTTATTTGATGAGCATATTATATACCGACTTTTTTGTTTTGTCTAATACCATATGGATATAGTAGGTTATAGACAGCGGCTATAGCTTACGAAGGTTATAAATATCCGTTAAAGATTTTTTGCTTTTTCGTTAAGGTAGGTCTGTATCTCTTCAATATATCTTTTTCCGATATTGCTGAGCACGGTGTTCTTCTTTGTTATGTAGCCTATTTCCATATCACTGTTTTCGTCAACGGAATCGGCCTCAAACGGAACGGCAAGATAATCGCTGCCGTTAAGCTCCTCGCAGATAATGCCGGAGCAAAGAGTATAGCCGTTCAGGCCTATCATAAGATTGAGCATTGTTGCGCGGTCGTTCGCCTTGATAATGCGCGTGTATTCGCTTGTGCTGAGAATTTCCTCAGCAAAATAAAACGAGCTTGAATCGCCCTGCTCAAAGGAAAGGCACGGATAGTCCCTGAGCTGCTCAAAGCTTATTGACTTTTGCTTTGCAAGCGGATGACCGGACCAGAGGTAGACATAGGCACGGCACCTGATGATATGATGAAACTCAAGGTTATTGCTGCGAAGAAGCTTGTTCACGGCGGCACGGTTGAAGTCGCTCAGATAAAGAATTCCGATTTCCGAACGCATATTGCTGACGTCGGAAATTACATCGCGGGTTTTAGTCTCGCGGATTGCAAATTCATACCGGGTGAGGTCAAAGCTTTTGACAAGCTCAACAAAGGCTTTGACGGCAAAGGAGTAATGCTGGGTTGAAACGCCGAACTTTTTCTTGACGTTATGTGCGTCGCCGTATTTTTCCACCAGCGCTTCATACTGATTATAAACCTGACGCGCATAGAGCAAAAACTCCGCTCCGTCCTGAGTCAGCGAGACTCCCCTGCCGCTGCGGTAAAAAATTGTTATTCCAAGCTCCTTTTCAAGCTCCTGCATTGAGCTTGTCAGCGATGGCTGAGAGATATACAAAACCTCGGCGGCCCTGTTGAGCGAGCCGGCCTCGGAAATTGTGATTGCATAATGAAGCTGTTGAATTGTCAAACCGATTCCCCCTGAAAACACAGCAAAAAAAGCAAGCCGAAAAAACGCTGTCAAGATAAGCTTGCTATAAGTGCGCATTTTTCAATAGATTATACCTATATCTTATAGCACATAAAAAGAAAAAAGTCAAGAGCCGAAAGCTCCTGACTTTTGGGTCGTCAATTCTTTTATCAGCAGATTATTTTGCCCTTGCAACAACTGCGGTGCCGGACGCCGAGACCATGAGCATATTGCCCTGGCCGAGAACCTCATAGTCAACATCAACGCCGACAACGGCGTTTGCGCCGAGCGCGGCAGCACGCTGCTCCATTTCGCCGAGAGCTTCGGTTCGGGCGCTTATAAGCTCTTCCTCATAGCCCTGCGATCTTCCGCCGACAATGTTTCTGATTGAAGCGCCGAAGTCCCTGATGAAGTTTACGCCCGAGATAACCTCGCCGAAAACAAGACCTTTGTATTCAACAATTTCCGCATTGTCAAGAGTTGAAGTGGTTGAACAAACCATAAAAACATCTCCTTATATGTTAATTTATTTTGAAGCAATTTTCATAACGCTTCGCCCAGCGTGAAATCGAAGAAGCGGACGGCTTTTTCGGCATTGCGGCAACAACAGCGGAAACAGCCGCCATACGCTCGCCTGTTTTAAGTATCTTTTTCAAAAGAACCTTATCCTTGACAACGTTTTTAACCTTATTGATTATATCCGAAACCGAAATTCCCGAAAGCATTGAAACAAGGCTTGTTGAGTCGGCGCCGATGGTAAGATCGTCCGCAGTAAGAACACCAGTTTCAAACATATAGTCAAGCTCGCTGCCTTTAAGCTTTGTGAGCAAAAGCTTTACGCACGCAAGACCCGCAAGACCTGAGCCGAGCTTCTTATAAAACTCAGTCTGATATTTCCAGAGGCTTTCCATGCTGAACGCGCCGTCCTTATCGGCTTTAACCGCGTCGGCAAGGATTTTTGCGGCTTTGAGCGAATTTGCAATTCCCGAACCGATGACAGGCACCGTCATAAAAGCGCTGTCGCCGATGGCGGCATAGCCGTCGGCAACAAGCACGCCCATAGGCTGTCTGACCGGAATGCTCACCCGCTGTCCGCCGCGGACGATTCTGTCTCCGAGCCGCGGATTTTCCTTTTTCATTGCCTCAAGGCTGCTTTCAATCTCATCATCGCTGAGCGGTTCAAAGCGGCCGATTAAAACATCGGTAAACTCCTCCTCGCTTGCAACCCAGCCGATGCCGAGCTTGCCCTGAGGAAGCATGTATACTTTATAAATATCCTTTGCCGGCTCGTCGCACGCCTTATTATAAAACGCACGGTAAACATAAAAGCGTGAAAATGCGCCGCCCTCCTTTTCAACAGGGATATACTGCGGAAGGTTCTTCCTGACGGGCGAGTCTATTCCGCAAGCGTCAATTACAAGATCGGCATAAACCTCGCCGCCTGCCGTTTCAATACCGACAACGCGGTTGCCGAGAAGCAGAGGCTTTTTTACCTCGCACTCAAAGACAAATTTTACGCCTGCGTTCTCCGCATTGGAAACGAGAAGGTCGTAGATATCCTTGCGCTCCATCTTGATTTCAAGCTGAGAATCCGGCACGTTCTGAACAAGACCCTTTTTACAGTTCGGGCTGTAAAAGGTCATGTTGTCTTTATAAGTAAACTTATCCTTTTCCGGCATGGGTACCGAAGCGATTTTAAGCGCTCCGGGTGCAAAAATGTCCGTCCAGTCATAGCCGAGAGATGAGCGCTTGTTTTTTTCGTATACGGTTACGTCAAAGCCGTCCCTTGCAAGCAGGGCAGCCGCCGCAAGACCGCCGTGTCCCGCTCCGGCAACAATTATTCTTTTCATAGCTTATATCCTCCTTTTGGCGATTATACCATTTTTATACGGCATTTTTCAATATAAATTTTATTATGATTGAACTGATTTGACATTTGTGGTAAAATATTATAAAGAGTTCAAGGTTTTCCTTTCGAAATATATTCCTGACCGGAAAAACATATCGGCAAAATTAAGGTAACGGGAGAAATTATGAAGCACTTAAAAGACTACCTGAAAAACTACAAGCTTGAAAGCATACTCGCGCCGCTTTTAAAAATGCTTGAGGCGTGCTTTGATTTGGCCGTTCCGCTCATTGTTGCGGATATAATTGACACCGGCATTGCAAACGGTGATTCGTCTTACATTGTCCGGCGCTTCTTTTTGCTCGTTGCAATGGCGCTTCTCGGTCTTGCCAGCAGCTTTACCGCGCAGTTCTTCGCGGCAAAGGCGGCAATCGGCACTTCCTCTGCGCTTCGCCACGATCTTTTGAAAAAGATTCAGTCTCTCTCGCTCAAGGAGACGGACAAGCTCACCTCCTCAACGCTTATTACGCGCATGACAAGCGATGTTATGCAGGTTCAGAACGGGCTTAATCTTTTTCTGCGCCTTTTTATGCGCAGCCCGTTCATTGTTATCGGTTCAACAGTGCTTGCTTTCACAATCAGCAAAAGTCTTGCATTGGTCTTTGTTGCGGCAATTATTCTGCTTTTTATAATCGTATTCTCCGTTATGAAAATTGCAAACCCGATGTATGAAAATGTTCAGAAGAATCTTGACAAAATCACCGAGGTGACGGGCGAAAACCTCACCGGAGCCAGGGTTATCAGAGCCTTTTCAAGAGAAGAAAAGCAGACGGAAACTTTCAATAACGCAAACGCAAAGCTCTATAATTCGCAGGTCAGAGTCGGAAAGGCTGCGGCGGTTCTTAACCCCATGACCTATGTTGTTGTCAACACAGTCATCATTCTTGTCCTTTGGATAGGTGCAAAAAGAACAGATTCGGGTCTGCTGCTTTCCGGCGATATCATTGCCCTCATCAACTATATTTCGCAGATACTCATTGAGCTTGTTAAGCTTGCAAACCTCATCACGCAGCTCGGACGTTCCGTAGCCTGCATGAACCGCATCGGCAGAGTTCTCGATACCGAGTGCTCAATGGAATACAAAAGCAATTACACAAAAAAGGATACCGGGGAAGCCGTCCGCTTTGAAAACGTCAGCTTCCGCTATTCAAACGCAGGCGGTGACGCGCTAAGGAACATTTCCTTCACCGCGCTCAAGGGTCAGACCATAGGTATCACGGGCGGCACCGGCTGCGGCAAAAGCACTCTTGCCGCCCTTATACTGCGCTTTTATGACGCCGGCAGCGGCACGGTATATATTGACGGAACAGATATAAAGGACATTCCGAAAGAACAGCTTGTTCACCTTGTTTCCGCCGTTTTGCAAAAGCCGTTTCTTTTCAAGGGCACGATAAAAAGCAATATGCTGCTTGCCGACCCGAACGCAACCGATGATGAAATTTATGCCGCGCTGGAAATTGCTCAGGCAAAGGATTTTATCTGCGAAAAGCCGCAAAAGCTTGACCACATTGTTGAGCAGGGCGGCGCAAACCTCTCCGGCGGTCAAAAGCAGCGTTTGACCATTGCAAGAGCGCTGCTTTCCAAAGCTGAGATACTTATTCTTGACGACAGCTTTTCCGCCCTCGATTTTGCAACGGACGCGGCGCTCAGAGCGGCGCTTCGTTCACTGCCGAAGAACATTACGGTTTTCATCATCAGTCAGCGGGTAAGCTCAATTAAAAACGCCGACAGGATTCTTGTGCTGGACGACGGAGCGCTTGTCGGAAACGGTACGCACGAAGAGCTGCTTAAAAATTGCGGGGTCTACCGTGAAATATACGAAAGTCAGAACAAAAGCGAGGCAAAATGATATGAACAGGAAAACTCTTAAAAGCGTTTTGAAGCTTGTAAAGCCGCATTCGTTTTTTGTTGCCTTGAGCGCTCTTTGCGCCGTTTTCAGCGTTGCCGCCGCTTTGCTCATCCCCGTCTTCACGGGTGACGCGATTGACTGTATGCTCGGAAAAGGCAGCGTTGACTTTTCCGGCGTTTTGAAAAAGGTTATAACCATTGCCGCCGTTGCGCTCGCGGCCGCGCTTTCGCAATACTTCATGTCGCTTTGCAACAACAAAATCACATACTTCGTCTGCCGTGACCTGCGCGGAAAGCTCGGTCAAAAGCTCCATTCCCTCCCGATTTCATATATTGACTCCCACTCCGTCGGCGATCTGCTCAGCCGCATGATATCCGACGTTGACGCCTTTGCCGACGGACTTCTCATGGGCTTTACACAGCTTTTTACGGGCGTTATCACCATCGGCGCGATACTTGTTATTATGTTTGTTTTGAACCGGAGGATTGCCCTTGCCGTCTTTGTGCTGACCCCTCTTTCAGTCTTTGTTTCAAAATTCATTGCAACAAGGACTCACAAATACTTCACAAGGCAGGCCTCTGTAAGGGGCGAACAGACCGCGCTCATAAACGAGCTTATTGAGGGTCAGCAGGTTCTTAAAGCTTTCGGCGCCGAAAGCCGAAGCCTTGAGGATTTTGATAAAATCAACAGCGAGCTTCGGGACGCGTCGCTCAAGGCAACCTTCTTTTCAAGCCTTACAAATCCGAGCACAAGGCTTGTCAACAACATTGTCTATGCAATCGTTACTCTCCTCGGAGCAGTGCTTTGCATTGCGGGCGGAGGAATAATCACCGTCGGCGGACTGAGCGTTTTCCTCAGCTATGCAAATCAGTACGCAAAGCCGTTCAACGAAATAAGCGGCGTTATTACGGAATTTCAGAATGCGCTCACCTGCGCAGGAAGAATTGAGGAGGTTCTTGAAGCGGAAAATCAGCCTGCCGAGCCTGAAAATCCGCTTTGTCCGCCCGTCAACGGAGATGTCGGCTTTGAAGCGGTTTCGTTCCGCTACGTTAAAGAACGTCCGCTCATTGAAAACTTTGACCTTGAGGTCAAAAGCGGCCAGTGCGTTGCAATAGTCGGCCCCACCGGCTGCGGAAAAACAACGCTTATCAATCTGCTTATGCGCTTTTACGATGTTGACTCGGGCGCAATCAAGGTTGACAACGCGGACATCAGGAAAATGAGACGGCACGATCTTCGCTCAAGATACGGAATGGTGCTTCAGGACACATGGCTCTGCCACGGAACGGTAAAGGAAAACATCGCCTACGGAAAACCCGACGCGAGCGATGAGGAAATCATTGACGCGGCAAAAAAGGCTCATGCCCATTCTTTTATAATGAGGCTTGAAAACGGATACGACACCGAAATTTCCGGCGAGGGCGCAAACCTTTCCGCAGGTCAAAAACAGCTTTTGTGCATTGCAAGAGCCATGCTCTGCCGTCCGCCGATGCTCATTCTTGACGAGGCAACCTCGTCAATCGACACGCGAACCGAGCTGAAAATTCAGGCGGCGTTCGATGAAATGATGGAGGGCAGAACAAGCTTCATTGTTGCCCACCGCCTTTCAACAATTAAAAAAGCCGACCTTATTCTTGTTATGAAGGACGGCAAAATAATTGAAAAGGGAAATCACAGCGAGCTTCTTAAAAAGGGCGGCTTTTATAAAGCGCTTTATGAAAGCCAGTTTGCAAAAGTTTAAGCAACTTATAAATTCAGCTTTTTTCGTAAAATGTGTTTACTATTCGCTCATTGTGCAATATAATATAAAAGTTATAACATTTTGGAAGGTGAAATTCATGACATATGAAATAGATGAACTGCTGAAAAAAATCAAAAGGATTCATTTTATAGGCATCGGCGGTTCGGGAATGTGTCCGCTTGCGGAGATACTCCTTTCGTGGGGCTATGAGATAACGGGTTCGGACAACAATCCGGGCGACAACATTGACAAGCTGCGCTCGCTCGGCGTTAAAATAACCATGGGGCAGAAAGCGGAAAACATCAAAGGCGCACAAATGATAGTCTATACAGCGGCCCTGCTTGAGGACAACCCGGAGCTTTGCGCCGCGGAGGAAAGCTCAATCCCGACCTTTGAGCGCTCGAAGCTGTTCGGCGCTGTTACAAGAAGATTTTCAAACTGCATCGGCGTTTGCGGAACGCACGGCAAAACAACCGTAACCTCAATGCTCACGCAGGTGCTCATCATGGCAGGCAAAGACCCCACAGCCGTCATAGGCGGAAAGCTTCCGCTCATTGACAGCCACGGAAGAAGCGGAAAGAGCGAAACAATGGTTTGCGAAGCGTGCGAATTTGTTGACACCTTCCTTGACCTTTCTCCCGACGTTGCGGTAATTCTCAACATTGACGAGGATCACCTCGACTACTTTAAAACGCTTGAAAACATTATCAGGTCATTCCGCAAATTCTCGCTTTTGACAACGCACACGCTCATCTACAACGGTGATGACGAAAATACGCTCAAGGCCGTTGCGGACGTTGACAAAAAGAAGATTACTTTCGGCTTTACCGATAAAAACGATTACTACAGCGAAAACATCACATATAACAGAGGCGCTTTCCCTGAGTTTGACGTAATGAGCGGCGGAAAAAAGCTTACTCACCTTAAGCTGAACATACCCGGAACGCACAATGTTCTCAATGCCCTTGCCGCCTTTGCTTCGGCAGTCAACGCAGGCGTAAGCTTTGAGGACTGCAAAAAGGGAATTGAAGCTTTTTCCGGAGCCGGACGCAGATTTGAAATTCTCGGAGAATTTCACGGAATCACCATAGCGGACGATTACGCCCACCATCCGCACGAGCTTGAGGCAACGCTCACCGCCGCGATGAAGATGGGCTACAAGCACGTCTGGGCGGTCTTTCAGCCTTTCACCTACTCGAGGACAGCAATTCTGCTTGATGACTTTGCCCGTGTGCTTCAGATTCCCGACCGCTGCGTCATGACGGAGATCATGGGCTCACGCGAGGTCAACACTTACAATATCTATACAAAAGACCTTGCCGAAAAGATTCCCGGAAGCGTTTGGTTCAACACCTTTGAGGAGGTTTCAAGCTATGTTGCCGATAACGCCGAGGAGGGCGACCTCGTTATCACCCTTGGCTGCGGAGATATCTACAAAGCCGCTCGAATGATGAAAAAGCTGCTTGAGGACAAATGAGTATTTTTGGAAAAAATTGCCGCGTATTGCACCCTGCTGCGCGGCAATAATACTATCAGCGGAAAGCTTTAATGCGTTTGCGGCTTCCCGCTGTCTGAATCACGCGGGGAAGCCCGGCGTATTCGGAAAATTAAGATAGAGAGCTGTTAAGCTCACGTTGAAGCGCTTTTTGAACACAGCCTTTTCAAACGAGAAAGCAAGGGTGTTCATCGGGCGTTTCAAAAGCAGAAAACCGCCCGGTGAAAAGCACTCGAGCGGTTTTTTGATTGTTAGTATATAAAATTATCTTCGCGCCATTGCGGCTAATTTTTTGGCGCCGTTTGAAAAACTTTCCCTTGCGTTTGCCACAAGCTCCCTTCCGTCCGGAAGTCGGTCAATCAGTTTATCCAGGACCTTATGGAGCGGACCGTATTCAACACGCATTGTTGAAAGAAGCTGACGGGCAATCAAAAGAATGTTTCTGATCTTAACGAGCCTTTCGTTCTTTTTTGACTCCTTGTTCTGCTCATAGGGATCAATGCTCAGAATGTCCGCCGCTTTCCGGGCGTCCGGAACGCCGAAAACCTGCTCAATGTCAATGCAGTCCGCAAACGCAAGAGCGCCGATTTCCGTGAAATGGATGCCGTCCTTTGTAAACTGCTCAATGAAAGCGGTCGGATTCTGCGGCTGTGCAAGGCAATCGGAATTTATGTAGCCGTCGGCAACATTGTTTGTTTTAATCCATTCGTTAACGCTGTCGCACATCTGCTGGAGATCCTCCCTCCAGACGATATCATTCTTATTTCCGAGAATATCACGGACATAGCCGTTCCACGGAGTAATCTCCATGAAGAAAATCTTTTTTCCTTTTTCGTGAGCCGCGGCGGCAAGCTGCTCATAGCCTTCAATTATCTGCTCAGCCGATACATACGGCGCATTTTTGCCCATGCTCTTTGACGAGGGATGGAGAATGTCATTTACACCGATTTTGACAATGATTCTGTCGCAGCCGGTGATATCCAGTGCATCACGGCTGAATCTGTCCAAAACGGGATCACCGTACAGATTTCCGATAAGACCGGTGCCTTTATAAAACAGGCGGTTGCCCATAATGCCCGAGTTGACAATGCCGATGTCGCTCCTGCCTGCGTCAACAAGCCTTCCGGAAAGATAGTCGGTCATTCCGTTGACAAGAGTGGAGTCGCCGATGAAAGCGGCAGCATAGGCGTCTTCTGACTCGGTATAGGTATCAATTGCAGTAAGAAACGGAATAATATGGTAAGCGTTTGCGCCGGTTGCAATGCTGATTTCAAACGGATTGACCATGTGTCCGTTATCCGCTCCATCGGGCATCGCCCTTGAAAAATAAGTCTTTCCGCAGAAAAGACCGACTGTTTTAATTGATGTTTCTTCGGTAAGATACATACTGACGGTGAGCCTTTCAAGCGCAAAGGTTTTGATGTTGACCTCGTCCGACCAAACAACTTCGCCCGCAGGAATAACAAGCTCTTCGTCACCGCCAAAGGTGATAGAAACCTCAGTATCGGTCAGAACAGCGCCTTTTTCCGAAGTATCAGTCTTTGCAACAAAAACGCTTGCAATGTTTACGTCTCTGTCGCCGTATTCATTGGAAAACTTAAAGCGCAGCTTTTCACCCGCCGAGGAAACGGTAAGCTCCGTTCTCAGAAGCGTACCAACCGGAACTTTTCCGTTAACGGTAAAATTCGGGATATAATCGGCGAGCGATATATAAAAATCAACGGGCGCCGTACCCCATGTGGCTATCCACTTTCCGCTTTTGCCGACAGCACCGGCAGGTAAAGCAAAGCAGCTCATGACCATTATCAAGGCCAAAGCCAAAGAAAGTATTCTGTTTGTTTTCTTCATCAATGATTCCTCCAAGAGATGATATGCCGGAAAAAACGGCAACTAAGCAGGTCTTCTCCACCTGCCTCAGTTTATTATATGACAATTATAGCCCTGTTTGTCTAAAAAGTCAAACAATCAACGAAATATTCATAGTTTTTAGTTAAATGTTCATAAAACTTTAAAAAAGCGTCAAAAACTGCTCCTTTTTCTGAAAGAAATTGTTAACAGCCGTGAAGGAATCGCAATAACACTGCAAAATATAACTTTCCCCTTGTTGCAGCCTTGAAATTTTATGATTTCAAGCGTCTGCTCCAAGGGGAAAATAATTATTGAATCAGAATTATCTTTCGAGGAACCGCGAAAGAAAGTCCCGCGTCCTCGGGTTTTGCGGATTTTCAAAGATGTCCTTCGGCTTGCCCTCTTCACAGATTACTCCGTCCGCCATGAAAACAACGTGCGACGAAACGTCCCTTGCAAAAGCCATCTCATGCGTAACGACAATCATGGTCAGCCCCTCTTTTGCAAGCTTTCGCATAACCTCCAGAACCTCGCCGACCATCTGCGGGTCAAGCGCGCTCGTGGGTTCATCAAAAAGAAGCACCTCCGGCTCCATTGAAAGAGCACGGGCGATTGCAACGCGCTGCTTCTGTCCGCCGGAAAGCTGCGAGGGTCTCGCTTCAATATACGGAGCCATGCCAACCTTTTCAAGATACTTCATTGCAACTTCCTTTGCGTCCTTGCGGCTGCGCTTGAGGACGGATACCTGACCGATGATGCAGTTTTCAAGCGCGGTCATGTTGTTGAAAAGATTGAAAGACTGGAAAACCATGCCGACCTTTGCCCTGTATTTTGAAAGGCTCAGATCGCCTGCCGTGATATCCTTGCCGTGATAAAGAATCTGTCCCTTTGTGGGCGTTTCAAGGAGATTGATGCAGCGAAGCATTGTGCTTTTACCGCTGCCCGAGGCGCCTATGATGCTCAGAACATCGCCCTTTTCAACGCTGAGGTTTATGCCCTTTAAGACGCTGTTTTCACCGAAGCTTTTTTCAAGCCCTTTAAGCTCGATTACTTTATCAGTCATGAACCTCTGCCTCCTTTGAAATGTGAATCTCAGCAGCACTGTCTGACTGCGAGCCGAAAACGGTATAGTTTTCTTTTCCGTCAAGCTTCTTTTCGGCAAGACGGAGAAGTCTTGTGATTGTGAATGTCAGAATAAAATAGAGCACGCAGACAACAAGATACGTTTGAAATGTTTCAAAGCTCTGCCTTTTGATGATTCCGGCAAAATAGTAAAGTTCGGTAACGCCGATAACATTAAGAACTGAAGTATCCTTGATGTTGATGACAAACTCATTGCTGACCGAGGGAAGAATGTTTCGCATAACCTGCGGAATGATAACCTTGAACATCGTCTGCGAATGGGTCATGCCTATTGACATTGCGCCCTCAAACTGACCCTTGTCGATAGAAATAATGCCGCCGCGGACGATCTCCGCCATATATGCGCCGGTATTGATTGAAACAATGAGAATACCCGACGGGATAAGCGCAAGCGTTTTTCCGCCTGTTGCAAAAGCATAGCCCCAATAGATGACCATCGACTGAACCATCATCGGGGTGCCGCGGAAAACCTCAACATAAACCGCAATGATTGCATTGAGAATTTTATGAAGCACGCGAAGCACCGGGTTTTTTGACATCGGCGCGGTGCGTATAACGCCGGTCAGAAGACCGATAACAAGACCTGCAACCGTACCGGTGAGCGCAAGGAGCATCGTATTGCCCACGCCCTTGAGAAGCTGAGGATAATACTTGATAACAATATTCAGAACATCTTGTAAAAAACTCATATGAATTCCGCCAAACTTTATTAATTTTGAGGCGGCCTTTGTGCTTTTGCCCAAAAGCCGCCGGAGAAATTTTCAGGTCAATTACTTCTTGTAGATAACAACAAGGTTTGATTCATAGTACGCATCAGTGAAGTCAATTTTTTCTCTGCGTTCCGCTGTCGGGCTCATACCTGCAACGATTGCGTCAACAGCGCCGGAGTTAAGAGCCGGAATGAGCGAATCCCATTCATAGGAATAAACCTCAAGCTTCATGCCGAGCTTGTTTGCAACATACTGTGCAATCTGAACGTCATAGCCGTTTGCATACTGACCTTCCTTGCCCTCGCCGCTGATGGGCACTGCGCCGAGAGTTGCGGCGTCGGAAGAAGTTTCGGTCCAGTTGTACGGCTCATAGGCACATTCCATTGCAACCTTGAGCGTTCCGGTCGGGTTCTCAGGCGTCTCGCTTTCAAGAACAAACTTTTCAACCTTTTCGCCGGCCTTGATGCTGACTATCTGCTCCATAAGAGTTGCCTTCTGCTCGTTGGTGATACCGGCAATGACTTCGTTCATCTTTGCAAGAAGATCGGAGCCCTTCTTGAGACCGATTGCAATGGCAACGTCGTCCTCGGTTACGGTGAAGCCGGTGTCATTATTCTTAAGGGCTACATATCCGAGGGTGCTGTCAGTCTTGCAGGCTGAAATTGCGGTCGGCTCTTCGGCAATGTATCCGTCGATTGCTCCGGACTTGACAGCGGTGAGCAGGTCCGAAAACTCAGGATATGTATCGCCCTGAACGTTTTCAATCTGTGCGCGTGCGTCAGCGTGGAAGGTTCCGGTCTGAGCGGAGATCTTCATGCCCTTGAGGTCTGCAATGCTTTTAGCTGCCGCAATTCCGGACGCTGCCGGTGCCGAGCTGCCGGCGTCTGATGTTGCCACGTCATTATTTCCGCCGCAAGCCGTGAAGCAAAGAGCGCAAAGAACAACCGCCATAACTACTGCCAAAATTCTTCTTACATTGCTCATGATTAACACTCCTAAAATAAAATTCGGGCTTTGCCCGTGAGCAAAAATTTAAGCCTGCGCACCTTTTACATGAGGTATCACAGGCCTTATGTTCGTTATTTGAGAATAGCGAAGATATATTCCGATGATAGCGCTCCATATAAAACTATATGACAGTGCTGCGCCTGTTAAACGCAGTCCCAGCAACCACCCGGCGGCAACCGGACGGCAGCTTCGGCGGAATCACCTTTCACCGCTGACCGCTTGCCGGCGTATATCACAGGTTACTCATCTCATCCGCATCCTCTATCAGGTGCTGTCTTAAATTTGAGCCAATTATAGCGCTGTTTTCAATCTTTGTCAACGGTTATTTTTAAAAACAGCATTTAAATGAAAAACTGCACAAAAGCCGCACGAATTATTGTTACATATGACGAAAATTCATTTGCATAAAGCTATAAACGTCAGCTTGCCTTACATTCCGAGGTCTTCGTCAATAATCACCGCTTCGGCTTTCATGCCCATTGTCGGACCGAAATGGACGCACAGCGCGCGGCAGATGCGTTCGGGGCTTTTGCAGTCGAAGCAGCCGCTTTCACTCCTTGCGCAGGGCGTGTTTTTGCAAAGCCTTGCGGCGTTTTTCGGCGCGGCGATGTTTCTTGCGCGGTCTGCCGCTTTTTCAAGAGTCGGCTCAATCTTGTTCCTGCCGAAAACAAAGTAAACCTTTTCATGGCCGAAAACGGACGCGGCAACACGGTTTCCCGCTCCGTCAATATTGACAAGCTCGCCCGTTTCCGAGGCGCCGTTGACCGAAGTCAGATAGACCGCCGCAAAAGCGGCTTTTTTCCGCGCTCCGGCGTCCTGCTTCCAGTGCCAATAAACGGTGTTATCTTTTGAAAGCGCGTCAAAAATATCAAGGCTGTCAATCGTCTGCGAGCCGCCGATACCGACTGTGGTGTTTTTAATTTCGGAAATGAGATAGGCGCCCGCCTGCTCCTTTGTTTCAAAGATTCTGACGGTATATCCGCGGGCAAGAAGATTTTTTTCAATCAATGAAAAGTCAGTCATTTTTATCAGCTCCCGAAAGTATTCTACAGCAACAAACAGAAAAATGCAAGAACAAACCGAATCATTACCCGGCAAAGCTGCGCAAAGCAGGCCGCAGAGCAAAACCGCACGTCTGCTTTTCACGGCAAACGTGCGGTATAATAATGCTCAGTCAGGCAGCAGATTTAAACTTATGCAAGCTGAAGCCTGCGTTCAGCGATCCATACTGACCTTTTCCTTTTCATACTTTGAAACATACTTGTCCTGATAGTAGTTTTCAAGCGAAACGGAAAGCTCGCCGTCCTTTGAAAGGGTGATAACGGTGCAGCCGCGCTGCGCGCCCTTTTTATAGATACCTGTATAAGCAAGGTAATCGATGCTCATACCGTATGTAAGTCTTATACCCTTATACTCGATACTTGCGTTGTTTTCGTGGTCATGACCGCAGAAAATGCCCTTTGTTGAGCCAAGCTCAAGAGCGGTTTCAAAGAAGTTATCCGAATGAATTCCGCAGTAGGACTTTTCGTCCTTTTCATAATATCCGCCCGCAAAGCACTTTACGTTTTCGGTGTCCTTATAGCCGTTTGCCTTGTACTCCTGCCATGCGATGCCGTACTCCTCAAGCGGAATGTGGAAGAAGCAAAGCGACGTGAACATCGGGCAATCCGGGTCTACTGCCTTGTTGGCGGCATCAATGGCAAGGACGCATTCCTTGTACCATTCAATCTGGTTTTCGTGGATATTGTCATACTTCCACTGAATGCCCAAAAAGTCGCCGTCTATATATGAGTGCGAGTCAATAGTGAAGAAAGCATTTGTAACGATACCCTTTGAGTTCTTAACCTTGATAACCTGGTTGCCGTAACCGTCAACGTCTTCCGGACCTTTTTGGAAAAGGCTGTATTTGAGGTCGGGATTTGCATACTTATCGGCAATCTTTTCACGGGTGTAGTCGCTGTAAAGCTCGGAATCGTGGTTGCCGAAGCAAACGGTGTAATAAACGCCGAGCTTTTCAAGCAGCGTGATGACCATATCCGTTGAAATGCCGTTGTTGAATGTTCCGGCCTGGAAAGGTACGGGATAAACAAGGTCGCCGGTGATAACAACAAGGTCGGGCTTTTCGGCAGTAAGCATTGCCGCAACCGCGTTGAGAGCCATCTTGTCCTTTTTAAGCGACATTATGCCGCCGCCGATATGAACATCGGTGAGCTGAAGAATTTTGAGGTCTCTGTCGGTATAAAACGTCCAGTTGCCGTCGGTGTCCTTTTCGGGTACAAGCTGGTCTTCATATACAACCTGATCGAACGAGGACGCAACTTCAAAGTTGTTTTTGTTGATGAGTGCGGTCAATGAGGACATACTCATTGAGATTGAGGTGATGATACCGAGCACAAAGCTGACAATTTTCATCAGAAATTCCGGCATGGTAATTTACTCCTTTATATAGTATTTTTGCAGCGGACGGAAAGCCGTCGTTATTATGCGGAACAATTATATAGGTTTTTTCCTCTTTTTTCAAGCGTTATAGGGAAAGAAAAATAAAGTTTTCTTAAGTCAGCCTTAAAATTCAGTGCAAAATTAGTCAACTGTCATAAAAACAGAAAAAAAATATGTAAAAGATGTGCAATTTGGTTGTTGTCTTTTTTGAAAAAGCGTGTTATAATAACTTGAATTACCGTTAAGGCGGTATTATGCCATTTTGTATCAATTGAGTAATTTTTCTTTTACCGTAAATATAAGACAGGAGGAAGTATAATGGGCTTCGTTATGGACAATGAAAACATAGCTTATAACCAGATCAAAGTTGTAGGTGTAGGCGGAGGCGGAGGAAACGCCGTCAACAGCATGGTTGACGCAGGCGTTTTCGGCGTTGAATTTCTTACCATCAACACCGACAGACAGATTCTTGAGGATTCAAAGGCAACTCATAAAATTCAGATTGGCGAAAAGGTTACCGGCTGCATGGGCGCCGGCGGCGATCCCGCAGTAGGCAAAAAGGCCGCAGAGGAAAGCCGCGATGTTATTGCAGACGCCCTGCGCTCAACCGATATGGTTTTCATCACCGCAGGCATGGGCGGCGGCACCGGAACGGGCGCTGCTCCCGTTGTTGCCGAGGTTGCAAGGGAGCTCGGCGCTCTCACGGTCGGCATTGTAACAAAGCCGTTCAAATTTGAGGGCAGAAGACGTATGCAGCAGGCCGAGGACGGTATCCGCGAGCTTCAGAAGCACGTTGACAGCCTTATCGTTATCCCGAACGAAAGGCTCAAGCTTCTCGGCGATAAATCGCTGAGCATGAAGGACGCTTTCGGCAAGGCTAACGAGGTTCTCTGGCAGGGCGTTAAGAGCATTTCCGATACCATTAAGGTTCCCGGCTATATCAACCTTGACTTTGCGGACATCAAGAGCGTTATGAAGGACGCAGGCCGCGCTCACATGGGCATCGGCCGCGGCAGAGGCGCAAACTGCGCTGTTGAGGCCACCAAGGAAGCAATCACAAGTCCGCTGCTTGAAACAGCCATTGACGGTGCAAGCGGCGTTATCATCAACGTCACCTGTTCTTCCGATATGTCTCTTGACATGATCGAGCAGGCCGGCGATCTTATCACACAGGCAACTCATCCGGACGCAAACATCATCTTCGGTTCAGTCTTTGATGAAGAGATGGGCGACGAAATGCTTATAACCGTTATCGCCACCGGCTTCGGCTCTCTTGAGGAAAACGACGCGGACAAGATGGCGAAGCCCGTTAACTCCGCCGCAGCCCCGGCTTCACAGCCGTCAGCAGGACGGAGCGGTTTCATCAGTCAGTCCACCAAGCCGAAGAATCAGGGAACTTCAATTTTCACTTCGATGGATACCGACTCATCAACAGATTTCAAGGCTACCGAATTCGGCAAGAGCTTTTTTGACGCGCTTGAAAACGCCAAGAACGGCTCAAAGCCGCAGGAGCAGGTTTCCCAGCCGATTACCGACGTCAGCTCCTTCTCCTCGCCGTCTGCTCAGTCAAACTCAGACGTTCACTCGTTTGACGTGATTGAAACGCCGAAGAAAAAGTCCGGTTCAATCTTTGATGATCCCGATGATGACGAAAGCGATGTTCTTCCCATCTTTAAGGGCAGAAACATTTTTTCAAACAACAACTGATTGAATATTGATAAAGCCGCCGGCTCGCCCGGCGGTTTTTATTTTGCAGTTTTTGCGGTGCATGACTCACCACAAAGCAAACTTAAAAGCGTATAAAAATAACAGCGTGCTGCCGCAGTGGGTAAACACGCTGTCTTGTTTTGTTTAATAGCTCAGCTGTGAGGACTGGTTCCTTGCAGCCTGCTTTGCAAGCTTATCAAGGAAATCGGTAACATCGCAGATAGCCTTATCATTTTCGTTTGAAAGCTTAACATTATCGCTTTCAACAACCTCGTTCTGATAGGTTGAAAGATCTGTCTGGGCAAGTGCTGCTCTGACGGTGTCTTCCCATGTTGTCGTAGTTGTCTTTACGAAATACATGATATGATATCCGTAGGTGGTTTCAACAATACCTACATCGCCGGCCTTTCTGCCCTTGGCAAGCGACCAGGACTCAAACTCGGGAACCATCTGTCCCTTGGGAACATTTTCATAAATGAGAGACTGCAGGTGACCGTCATCGTCTCTGGTGTCTTCGGAATACTCCTTTTCAAGCGCTTCAAAGGCTTCCTCAGTCCTGTCGCCCTTGAGGTATTCTTCAAGAATATCCTGAGCTTTCTTGTAAGTTGCCTTATCCTTTGCGGTTTCGGCATTAACGTCAAGATAGATATTTACATCCTTATACTTTGATACGTCAAGAGTTTCAACCTTAACGTCCTCTGTTTTCTTTTCGTCAGCGGTTTCAGCCTTGGCGGTTGTTTCTGCGGCGGCAGTGGTTTCGTCTCCTTCTGCGGCCGTCTCTCCCTCGGAGCTGCTCTCCTGTGCTTCGGGGAACTTAACAAGGATATGCCTTACGTCATATGTTACGGTATCGGCAGCCTTGTGCATCGGAGAGGTCATCATATAGACCGTGTAATCCTCCGTTCCCTTGAGCACATAGGTATCGCCCTTTGCAGTCTTGGCATTGAATGCCCATTCAAGGAAGTCGGAATCCGAAGCCGACTGGGAAAGAGCCGAATAAGTCATCTCCTCGCTGAGGGTCTTGCTGTCGTCGGTGATGTAAAGCTTATAATCACTGTTCTTGAGCGACTTTTCCTCATCGGCGGCAAGAGCCTTGAAGCTGTTTTCATCGGTGACTGCCTTTGCGAAAGCGTCGGCCTTTTTCTTTGCCGCGGCAAGAGTAGTCTCGTTGACTGCCTCGCTTGAGCCGTCCTCGCTCTTGACCTTTTCGGCCGCAAACTTATAAGCTCTGTAGCTTACGGTTGCATAGTCCTGGGTATTTTTGCTGTACTCCTTTTCAACCTGCTTATCGGTATAGGAGGCCTTGAGTTCCTCAGTCTTTTCTGACTCAACCTTCTGAGCGAGAGTCTGCTCTTCAAGAATGATTCTAAGGAGCTTTTCGTTAACGCCCTTTCCGTATACGGCGCGCAGATATGAGTTGAGAGAATAGCCGCTGTTCTTTGCGGTCTCCGTAATGCTTTCGATGTTTTCGTCAATCTTGGCCTTATCGGAATCATCAAGCGTAATATTCTTTTCGTTTGCAATCTTAACAAACGCCTTGATATACTTCAGGTTGTTTTCGGCATAATACTTGAAGAAATCCGACCATGTGGGGGTCTTATCTTCCGGAAAATCGGGAATTTCGCCCATAGCGCCCGCGTAGGTCTGGCTTGAGGGAGCTTTTGAAGTATCGTAGCCGACATAGGAAGCGTAGTAATTGGAAACCATCTGGTAGCCTGAGCTGTAGTAATAGGAAAACTCGGGCTGGTTAACGACAACATCGCCGACCGTTACAGCGGTGCGGTTCTTTTCAACAGCACCCGTAAAGTTGACCGCCAAAGCGGTGACTCCGGCAATGATTGCAACAACCAGAATGACGGAAATAATCTTTCCGGCGGTTTTGCCTGCCTGGGGGTTATAGGCCTTTTTGTTGTTCTTTTTTGCCGCTTTTGCAAGGCGCGCCTTACGCTCCTGACGATAAATTTCAGCAGCGGACTTTTCTTCTTTTGCCATCGTGCTTTCATCCTTTTCAAATTGATTTCTTTTGGCGGTCAAAAGGCCGCGATAACTTTTTTATTTTATACCATTCGGCACAAAATTGCAAGTATTTTTACAAAAAGTATACAAGCAAAACGTGTTTGTAATAATTTATCATATTTTGCTTAATTCAAGATTAAAAATTGCCATCAAAAGGTATTGATTTAAGAAGCCATGAAAGCACGTCGTTATAGACCTTTTCGCGGTCGTCCTCATTGAGAATTTCATGTCTGTCTCCGGGATAGAGAATGACCTCCGGCTCATGGCCGGCGCTTTCAAGGTTATCGCAGCAGGCAATGACTCCCTTTCCGTTCATTCCGACAGGGTCCTTTGCGCCGGAAATCAGCATAATCGGCAGTCCCAGAGGCACGCTGTTAGCCCAGCCTGTTGCGCAGGCGGAGTTTGCAAGCGAAACGATGTCCCTCACGCCGCCGAGCTTGAGCGGATTGCCGCAAAGCGGGTCGGCAATATACTTTTCAACATTTTCGCGGTTACGGCTGAGCCAGTCGGAATCGGTTCTTTTGTCTCTTATAGTAAGCGAGCCGAGCTTATCAAGGATATTGCCCGGAACAGTGGCTTTTGTGCCGAGCTTTTTGCAAAGGAAATTAAGCGGTTCTTCAAGCACCACTGCCGCCGCAGGCAGCTCCCCCGTTCCGCAAAGAATCAGCGCGGCAAGCTCATTTCCGAACTGGGCGGCATAAACCCTTGCGCAAAACGAGCCCATACTGTGGCCGAAAAGAACAAGCGGAAGTTCGGGATATTTCCTTTTCATTATAAGCGAGAGAATGTGCATATCGTCCACAAGACGAATGTCCCCGTCCTCCTCTGCAAAAAAGCCGAGGTCGCCGAGCGTTCTTGCGGAAAGGCCGTGTCCGAGGTGGTCGTTGCCGCAGACGATGAAGCCGTTTGACGCCATGAAGCGTGCAAACTCGTCATAGCGCTCAATATACTCCGAAACGCCGTGAGCTATCTGGAAAATTCCCTTCGGCGCTTTTTCTTCGTCCTGCCAGACGCAGCAGTGAATATTATCCTTTCCGGTTGACGAAACAAAGTATGCGTCCTTTTTTATAATTGACATATGTATCCTCCGTTCTCTTACTGATATTATAATGATTATATTATAACTCTCCTCTTTAAGCAACAGTTAAAACTGTTTTTTATCTTTATATCTGTCCGCGACTGACAAAATTTATAAAAAATACTTGACAACGGCTCAGAATTATGATAATATTTCAAGGCACCAATACGGAGAGATACCGAAGCGGTCATAACGGAACGGTCTTGAAAACCGTCGTACGTCCTGCGTACCGTGGGTTCGAATCCCACTCTCTCCGCCATTTTTATCTTAGATATTCTGTTTATCGACACCTACGGAGAAGTACTCAAGTTGGTGACGAGGCGCCCCTGCTAAGGGCGTAGGTCGGGAAACCGGCGCAGGAGTTCGAGTCTCCTCTTCTCCGCCATAAAGAAAAGTCGCACGAAAGTGTGGCTTTTCTTTTTGTTCTCTTCTCTCTTCACCCTTCTCTTCTTCACTCTTCTCTTGCGACTTTTCCAGATAAAAACTAAGAGAGAAGAGAGAAAAGAAGTGGTGGCTTTGCAAGCAAAGCATTGATAATATTGGGATTAAGTGATATACTACCGAAGAGGTGATAGCTGTGAATAGTCCTTTGCTTGAGAAATCTCTTGATTTTGCAACTATGACAGTGTTCTTTTACGAAGAATTTTCAAAAACTCGAAAAGATACAACTATTGCAAAACAGCTGCTTCGCAGTGCGACGAGTGCAGGCGCAAATATAAATGAAGCTATATACGGGAATAGTAAAGCCGATTTTATTTCTAAATTACATATTTCATTAAAAGAGACAGGTGAAAGTATATATTGGCTGAAATTATTGAAAAGAACTCAAATTATTAAATATGATTTTGACGAAATGATTGCCCTTGCAGAAGAAATTAAGCGAATGTTAATCGCTTCTCTCAACACCGCTAAATCAAATCAAAAATAGTGTTTCACCATAAGAAACAGTCGCATCTGCGGCTGTTTTTTTGTTCTTGAAAAATCACAAAGTCATGATATAATATCCCCACAGAACAAAACCCTCCGGACTTCACGAAAAGCCGGAGGGTATCATATTATTGGCGTTATTTTACCGTTACGGTGCATCTGTAGCTTACGCCGGCGTGCTTTGCGGTAATGACAGCAGTGCCTTTTTTCAGACCCTTAACAAGGCCGTTCTTGTTCACGCTTGCAATCTTCGGCTTTGACGAAGTCCAGGTAACCTTGCTCACTGCGCCCTTGAGGTCGAGATCGGCGGTCTTTCCCACCTTAACGGTGAGCTTTGAACTGCTCAGCTTCTGCTGTATCACATTGACTGTGCAGGTAACGGAGCGATTGTTCCTTGTTGCTGTAATGGTTACCTTGCCTTTTTTGAGCGCGGTGACAAGACCGTTTTTATTGACCTTTGCGGTCTTGCTGTTTGAGCTTTTCCATTTTACGGTTCCGGTTCCGCCGTAATAATCAAGGTCAAAGCTCTGACCGATGTACAGCGTTTTCTTTGACGCGTTGAGCTGACGTTTTTTAACGGTAACAGTACAGGAAAGCGTATAGCCGCCCGTTGTTGCCGTTATTACGACAGTGCCGGCGCTCACCGGAGTAACAACGCCGCTTGAGCTGACCTTTGCAACGGACTTGTTCTTTGTTTTCCAGGTCACTTTTTCGCTTGTGTTAACCTTTAAATTAAGCTTTGTTCCGTAATACAGAACGGCGGAGGTTTTGCTTATGGTCGGAAGAATTCTGAACTCATCATAAATTGTTCCCGTAAAACCGCCGGAAAGCAGAATTTCAACCGAGGCCGTTCCGACCTCCCGGTTGCCGTCAAGGAAAACGGTGTAATCCCTGCCCTCTTTAAGGGTCATATCCTTATATGTAAGCTTGAGCGCAGGCTTGATATACTTTCCCGTGTAATTTTTGTCCGCAATTTTTGAAACAACAACTTCCGTTTCCGGAACACGTTCAACATTGATCCGGAAGGTGTCGTAATTTCCGAGATAAATCTGATCGTCCGAGGGCTTCTGGTTATACACCTCGCCGTAATGATAAACAGTTATGATTGCAGAGCCTTGGTCGCGCGCCCTGAGCACATAGCCTCCGGTTTCGTAATCGCCAACTTCAACAACGCTCGAATCGGAGGACTCAACCGCAACAATGCTGTATATACTGTCGTCAAACTCGATATCGGGACCGTCATTATGATATATATCATCGTCCTTATAAAAATCATAATAGTTTTCAAGCGAATCGAGAACATAGCTGTCATAGGAATAAGCATCAATATCCGTCACGCCGATGATGTTGTCGTCAAAAAGATAATCAAAAGGATCAAGATATTCCCCGAGCGCGTTTGCAACAAGACCGCTTCCGCCGGCAAAGCCTATAGAGGAAGCAAGTAATATGACCGCAGCAAAAACAGCCGTGGCTTTTTGAAGTACCTTACCCATTACCTATTTTCTCCTTTTATTCAAACTGTTTATTAATCTTAACACCCGTTGTTTAAATTTAGTTATATTATCACTAATAACATTAATAGTTATATCATTAAATTGTAAAAATGTCAAGAACAACATAAGTTTTAAGCGATTGCTAATTGTTTCCAAATTGAAATAGGAAAGCAACAAACGGCAGGGCTATGAAAAAAAGAAAAGCTATAAAATACGGAAAAGCATCTTGATTTTTAGCCCTCTGTAAATTATAGCTTTAATTTTAATTTTGCTTTTTGGTCTGCGCCAAACGCAACAGACCATCGGCTCAGTTTTTCAGCGAGTGCATCGGCGCAGGAATACGTCCGCGGCGCGCAATGAATTCGTCCGAGGAGAACGGATGAACCGGCATTACCGGAGCAGAACCGAGAAGTCCGCCGAATTCAACTATCTCTCCGACCTTTTTGCCGGGGGCGGGAATGATTCTCACCGCAGTGGTCTTGCAGTTGACAACGCCGATAGCCGCCTCGTCCGCAATGATTGCGGAGAGCGTTGAAGCCGGCGTTTCTCCCGGCACGGCAATCATGTCAAGACCGACCGAGCAGACGCAGGTCATTGCTTCAAGCTTATCAAGCTTCAGCGAGCCGCTCTGCGCCGCGGCAATCATGCCCTCATCCTCGCTGACGGGAATAAATGCGCCGGAAAGGCCGCCGACATGGTTGCTTGCCATCACGCCGCCCTTTTTTACCGCGTCATTGAGCAGCGCCAACGCCGCCGTTGTGCCGTGGGTGCCGCAGCTTTCAAGTCCCATTTCCTCAAGTATCCTTGCAACGGAGTCGCCCTTCTCAGGCGTCGGAGCAAGCGAAAGGTCAACGATGCCGAACGGAACCGAGAGCCTTTCGGAAGCTTCCTTTGCAACAAGCTGTCCCATACGGGTAATTTTGAACGCAGTCTTTTTAATTGTTTCGGCAACAACGTCAAACGGTTCGCCCTTGCAGCTTTGCAGAGCATGATACACAACTCCCGGGCCGCTGACTCCGACATTGATTACGCACTCCGGCTCGCCTACGCCGTGGAATGCGCCGGCCATGAACGGGTTATCCTCAACCGCGTTTGCAAAAACAACAAGCTTTGCGCAGCCGAAGCCGCCCGTATCCGCCGTCCTTTCCGCAGTCTTCTTAATAATCTCACCCATGAGGGCGACAGCGTCCATATTGATGCCGGACTTTGTTGAAGCAACGCAAACACTCGAGCAGACGCGCTCGGTAACCGCCAGCGCTTCGGGGATTGAATTGATAAGCTTCAGGTCGCTTTCGGTAAAGCCCTTATTGACAAGAGCGGAAAAGCCGCCGATAAAATTCACGCCGCATTTTTTTGCGGCCTTGTCAAGTGCCACGGCAAAGGGAACGTAGCTTTCCGCCTTGCAGGAGGCGGCAACAAGAGCAATCGGCGTTACCGAAATGCGCTTATTGACTATGGGAATACCGAATTCTCGCTCAATCTGTTCGCCGGTTTCAACAAGCTTTTCCGCCTTGCGGCAGATCTTCTCATAAACCTTTTTGCACGCCTTGTCGATATCCTCATCGCAGCAGTCAAGCAGAGAAATGCCCATGGTGACGGTTCTCACATCAAGGTGCTGATTATCAATCATATCGAGGGTGCTTATTATATCTTTCGGGTTATACAGCATTTTTCCACCTCTTAAACTCTGTGCATGAGCGTGAAGATATCCTCGCGCTGAGTGTGGATAACAAGACCCATCTTTTTACCCAGTCCGTCAAGCTCCGAAGCAAGCTCGGCAACGCCTTTTTTGCTTTTTGAGGTATCGACAAGCATAGACATGGTGAAAAATTCCTCCATAACCGTTTGGCTGATATCGAGTATATTTACATTGTTTTCGCTCAGGAGAGTGCAGATTGCGGCAATGATACCGGTGGTATCCTTTCCCGATACTGTTACTATCGCTTTCATAAACTTCAGACCTCTTTTATATCTTTTTTAGTCATTGCAAAACATTATACTTTATATTAACGAAAAGGTCAATCTTGCCGGGACGGCAAACTGAATAATTATTTTGCTAAAAATTCGACTATTTTTGATTTTTTTGTTCACAATGCCCCTTTTTCGTGTATAATGGTTTCAAAAAGCAACAACAGGTAAAGGGGAATTTCTTATGTTTGCAAAGGTAAACAGCATCGGTCTTTTCGGTCTCGGCACATATTCGGTAGGCGTTGAAGCCTCAACCGAAAGCCTTGCATTGCCGAAGTTTGATCTTGTCGGTCTTCCGGACGCGGCCGTTTCCGAGTCGCGCGACAGAGTCCGTGCGGCAATGAAGAACAATTTTATGCAGTTCCCCGTTGGGCGCATCACGGTCAACCTCTCCCCTGCCGACAAGAAAAAGGAGGGTCCCATGTATGACGTGCCAATCCTCATTGCGCTGCTCATTGCCTCCGAGCAGCTTAAAGCGGACATTTCAAATTCCGCATTCTTCGGCGAGCTTTCGCTCGGCGGAAAGGTCAGGAAGGTCACCGGAGCCTTGCCGATGGCAATCCATGCAAAGGAAACCGGCATAACCGACCTTTTTGTTCCGCTTGAAAACGCAAGCGAATGCGCCGTTGTGGATAGCATCAATATCTATCCTGTTGAAAACATCAGGCAGCTTATTGAACATTTAAAAGGAAAGAAAAGAATAAAAAAGATTGACAAAAACTATTACGGCGAGCTGGATTATTCAAACGAGCACCTGCCGGACTTTGCCGACGTCAAGGGTCAGTACCCGGTCAAGCGTGCGCTTGAGATTGCGGCCGCCGGCGGACACAACACTCTGATGATAGGCCCTCCCGGTTCGGGAAAGAGTATGCTTGCGAAGCGCATTCCGTCAATACTTCCGGACATGACGTTTGAGGAAAGCCTTGAGACCACAAAGATATACTCCATTGCCGGAATGCTCGGCTCCGACATTTCACTCATCAAGTCGCGCCCGTTCCGTTCACCGCACCACTCCATTTCCCCTGCCGGCCTTTCCGGCGGCGGAAGAGTTCCGCGCCCGGGAGAGCTCAGCCTTGCCCACCACGGCGTGCTTTTCCTTGACGAGCTTCCGGAGTTTCCGCGCACCGCAACAGAGGTTCTTCGCCAGCCAATGGAGGACGGAACCATAACCATATCGCGCGTTTCCGGAACGCTGACTTATCCGTGCGAGGTCATGCTGGTCTGCGCAATGAATCCGTGTCCCTGCGGCTACTACGGCCACCCGGCAAAAAAATGCACCTGTCCCAAGGGCGCGCCGGCAAAGTACCTTGCAAAGGTCAGCGGTCCGCTGCTTGACAGGCTCGACATTCACATTGAAGTTCCTCAGGTAGATTTTAAAAAGCTTTCCGACGATTCGCTCGCGGAAAGCTCGGCTCAAATCAAAAAGCGCGTCAATGCGGCAAGGAAAATTCAGCAGCAAAGGCTCAAAGGGACAGGCGTTTCCTGCAACGGAAAGATGACCCCGGCGCTGACAAGAAAATTCTGTCCGCTTGACGCACCGTCAAAAAATATGCTTGAAAAAAGCTTTGAAGCGCTCGGTCTTTCGGCAAGGGCGTATGACAAAATTCTGCGCGTTGCAAGGACTATAGCCGACCTTGACGGCAGCGATAACATCACTATTGACCATGTTACCGAAGCGGTTCAGTATCGCAGCCTTGACAGAAAGTTCTGGCGCGAATAAAAGCTTCGTTCTGCCTTTCGGCAAAATATTTTTCAGTCCTTCACCATCTGCAAATACTCAAGCTCTCTGTAGCCCTTGCGTTTATACAGCGCTCTTGCGCCCTCGTTTTCCGGCTCCGTCTCAAGGCGATACCTTGCGGCGGGGACGTTTTTTTCAAGGTAGGCAAAAAATGCGCCTCCGATTCCGTGACCCTGAAAGTCCGGTCTGACATAAAGCTCCTCTACCCAGACAAGTATTCCCCCGACTTCATGCGAAAACATCTTGTCAAGAAGCGCATAGCCGGCAATTTCGCCTTTATCCGTTTCAAAAATATAGCATTCAAGGTAAACGTCCGAGCGCATAAGCTCCTCAAAGGTGTTAAAATGAAACGCGTCGTCAATATTATTCAAAACCGCGCTGCTACTGTAAAACTCGCGGCTCATTTCAATGAAAACGCTCTTGTCGTCCTGTGTGATTTTTCTGATTATATAATCCATTCCCGTTTTCCTTTCAGTCATTGTCTTTAATTATCAGTTTGACGATATTTATAACAACAGCATATATGATACCGGAAACCGCCCAGATTATCCATGTTCTGTCCCATTTTCCGGTTGCGAACGACGCGGCAAGATATACGGCTGTTGCGGCGAGCCAGTACACGGTTGAAACGCCCTCTTTTACGCGGACTTTTTCTCTTCGGGTCTCTGAAAACTCGCCCTCCTTGAGCAGTCTTTCCATTGAAGCATTGCGGACACCTGCATTGACAAAGAACGCCGCTCCCGAACCGGCAAGAACAATCAGAACGCACACCCCTGCAACGGCAAGCAGCTCGCTTTCTGAAAGAGCGGAGATGAAAAGCGGTATCGGCGAAAGAATACAAAGGCAGATACCGATTATATTATACCGCATATACTGCGCGCGAAAACTCTTTTTGAAGTTTTTCACCATTCCCTCAACTCCGTACTCTGTTTCAAACGGCTCTTTTTCAAGGAAAGCGTAATCAGCGCTCTTTGAGCCCGCCAGAATAAACAGCACGACTGCCGCAACAACCGTTACAAGAAGAACGCAAAGTCCGGTGATGCCTGCACCGTTCCCGGACAGGTTGACCGCTCCCGTTTCCGGCAAAGAGCTGATTCCGCCGAGAAGTATCAGCAGAACGGGTGATATTGCGCACAAAAAAGTGCCGACTGCAATCTTGAGCGCCGCGCTTTTGCGCAAAGCAAGGTATTCGTTCGCTTCACTGAGAGAGACTTTTCTGCCTGTTTTTTCCTCGTTTTCGCTCGTGTATTCCTCGTTTTCAATTTCATCTTTTAAAAGGTAATCGGTCGTGACCGAAAAAAGCGAGGCAAGAGAAAGAATTCTGTTAAGGTCGGGAACAGTCTGCGCCGCCTCCCACTTTGAAACCGCCTGACGGGAAACGCCGAGCTTGTTCGCAAGCTCCTCCTGCGACCAGCCGTTTTTCTTTCTGAGTCTTATTATCTTATCAGCTAATATCATTTTTTCCACCTCTCAAAATTTTGTGGTGATTTTGCTTATCACGGTTCAGATTATAGCGAAACTCAAAGCAAAAATCTACCAACCCTCGCCTTTCAATTTGTCAACTGACGGTTGCAACCGGGGCAAACGGCAGTTTTTTGTGACAAACAAGCAAGATTTGTTAGATATTTCCCTATATCCGAATTTCCGTGTGTCAACACAAAGTAATTATCGGTAAGCTCAAATCTTTAATTATCAAAACCGCCCGTCTGCTTTTAATGGCAAACAGGCGGATTTATTTACATATTTTCGCTCACAGCTCATGAAAAAAGTTCGTTCATCTCACTCATTTTTCCGCAGCTCAGCCGTCCCTCGGGACACTTTCCTTTTGAAAAACAGCTCGGACCGTAGCTTTTGAAAAGCAGCGGCGCTTCTTTGCGCAGCTCAAACAAAAGCCTTGTTGCTTTTTCGCGGATTTCCCACTGCGCTCTGGTGCAGGTGCGCAGGGCAAAAAACAGCTTCAGCTCACGGCCGTTCATGGTTGAAACAACGTCTATGGTATTTCCGGAAAGCAGGCAGTAAACGCTCTGTCCGGAGGGTATGCCTGCGCTTTTGAATTCCTCAAACAGCGCCGCCGTTCTTTCAAAAGCGGCAATGTACTTTTCAAGAAGACCGCTCTCTTTAACCGAGGACGGAATGATATAGCTTCTCCTGTTGCAGGAATCAAGCTGCGGAACGCAAAGGCCCTGCATTCTGTGGCGAGCAAGGTGAGTAAGCGTTGAAAGCGAGATGTCGTTGAATTTCACCGTAAACACTGCGCTTTCAAGGGCGCGCGGCCTGTCTGAAGCAAAAACGGCGTCAAGTATTTTTGAAACGGTGCTTTTGTCCGCAAGAGCGCTTTCAATGTCCGGGGACGAGAAGCGTCCGCTTTCAATAAGCGCGGCTTTTGCAACGAGCCTTTCGCAGTCCGGCGTGCAGGCAAGAATTTCAACATCCTTTTTAAGCGCCTGCTCCTGCTGCTCTTTGTGAACGAACGAAAGGTCGGCAAGATCCCTGTAATTTTCATTATCCGCCTCAAAATTTTCAAAAACTCCCGGCGCTTTTTCCTTGCATTCACGAAGCAGGGAAAGACCTATGCCGTAAATTTCCGGTATATCCTTTCCGCGTCCATAAAGCATTGCGCGCAGAACGTTCACCATTTCTCTGCCGTTGAGCGAACAGAAAAAGTTGCTAAAAAAGCAGTACGGCAGAACAAAGCGCGCGTCCTCCTTTGCAACGCCGTTTTCGCAAAGCTCTGAATAAAGCGAAAAAAGAGAATCCATGTGCGATGTATATTTTGCTTTAAGTTCTTCGCTTTCAAGCTGCGGAACATAGTAGCCGCTGTTTGAAAAATCGACATATCTGCGCGATTTCACGGTAAACGAGGCAAGACGAAACTCAATCATAAACTGTTCAACAACAACCGAAACGTTTTCAAAAGCAAGGTTGAAAAGCATATGCTCTATTGTTGAGGTATGGCCGGAACGAATGACCTTTGAAATGAGCTTTGAATTTTTTTGCGCGTCATGGGAACGCTCAAAAATATCGAGCGCGGTTCCCTGTTGAGTTGATATTCTTCCCGAAGCGGCGCAAACGCTTTCTCCGCAATCGGTACAGCCTATAATATAAGCACCTGATTCTGCCAAAACTTTTTCCTCCCCCGTTTCCGGTATCTTCATAAATTAATTGTAATATAACGCGCCGGGTTTGTCAAGAAGGCGCAGTTTGGTTGAGACACAAAAGGCGGACGCCGCTTTTTTTGCAGCGTCCGCCGGGAAAGTATTCTGTTTGTTTACTTAACGGTAACCTTATAGGTCTTGCTGAAGCTTGAGGCAATCCTGTTTCCGGCAACCCTTTTGTTTGCAACAACCTTGACGTAATACGTTTTTCCGCTCTTGAGGTTTTTAACGGTACGGTAGGTTTTTGTTGTTGCCTTGACCGACTTGAAGCCGCTGTTCTTCTTTGTGCTGTAGTAAACGGTGTAGCCCGTTGCGCCGGCAACCTTGTTCCACTTGAGCGTTACGCTCTTTTTGCCTGCGGAAACGCTCTTGACAACGGGAGCCACGGTCTTTGTTGCGGTGAGCAGTGACCTTGAAGCGGTTGAATAATAGACCTTGCCGCCGATCTTTGAAAAAGCGGTAATAACAACCTTATATTCGGTTCCGGCAGAAAGCTTTTTGCCGTTATCAAGCTTTTTGATGGTTACGCTCGTTTTTGTGGTATTAAACGTTCTTACAAGCGTTTTGCCCTTATAGAGCTGAACTCTGTAGCCTGCCGCGCCGGAAACTGCGCTCCATGAAGCCTTGATAGAATTCGTGGTCTGATTGACAGCAAGCTTTGCGGTTCTTGCGGTGTAAGAATAATTGATTACAAAGTTGCGCGCAACGGTGCCGTCATAGTCGCCGATAAAGCTGACGGTAACAAGGGCTTTTCCGGGGTTAATGTTGTTTTTATATCCGACGGTGAAATCAACACCCTTGGTAAGAGTCTTTCCGTCCGCGTCCTTAACGATAACGCCGGGAGTACAGGCCTTGCCGTTGTAATTGACCTTTGAAACGGTGAGGGCTACCGAATCAATTTTTGCAATAACTTCGCCCGGAACTTCATCGCCGCAGACTGCGCACTTCATGCTTTCGGTGGCTCCGTTCTCGCTGAGGGTTGCTTTCTTTGCGGGGATAAACACTTCATAGACGTGACCGGGGGCCTGAGTTATCTCAGGATCTTCAATAATTGCGCCGCAGACGGAGCATTTCTTTCCGCCGACTGATTTATCGGTTGTGCAGTCGCCTGCAATGTCGGGGATTGCAACTTCCTTGTGACCGCCCTTATTGGGAATGACCTCTGCTTTGACTTCATCGCCGCAGATCTTGCACTTTTTGCTTTCGGTGCAGCCGTCCTCGGTGCAGGTTGCCTCCTTTGCCGGAGTTACGACTTCATAATCGTGACCGAGCGCTTCGATAACGGTGGGTTCCTCAAGAACCTTTCCGCAAACGGAGCACTTCTTGCCTGCGGTGCTTCCGTTTTCGGTGCAGGTTGCCGCAACAGCCGGAATTTCAACCGGAGTGTGTTCGGTCTTCATCGGAGTTTCTTCCTGAGGAACAAGAATCTCGCCGCAAACAGAGCATTTCTTACCGGCAGAAAGGCCGGTTTTTCCGCAGGTTGCAGGGACTTCCGGAATTTCTTCTTCTGTGTGCTTGCCCGGAGCTTTAATAACCTTTGCGGTGTTATATGAGCAAAGCTCGCACTTTTCTCCGGCTTCTGTTCCGTCAACAAGGCAGGTTGCCTTTACTTCTTCAACCTTTTGAAGATTGTGTGCTTCTGTTACGGTGTTACCCTCAACAGAAGCGGTGCAGCCGCTGTTCTGGCAGACCTTTGTATGAGTTTTTGCGTTCTGGTCATCGGTGAAGTTTCCGTACTTATGACCGAGAGCAGGAACAGGAATGTTCGTCTTTTCATCAACAGCCTTGCATCCCTCACGAATGCAGTATGAAACCTCTTCCTTATTTCCGCCTGAAAGGCAGGTCGGAAGCTCCGTAACAGCGGTTTCCTTTGCACCATACTTGTGTCCGGCAGGATAAAGGACATATCCCTCTTTCAAGCCACAGTTTTTGCATACTCTATACTTGCTGTTGCCGTCAGTCGTGCAGGTTGCAGCCTTTGCATTGATCACTTCAAAGTTATGCTGCGGCTTTCCGTCCTTGCCGTTAATGCAGGTGGTTTCAGTACAGCCGCGCTTGCAGGTGCGTGTCATTGTCTTGCCGTCGGCATTATTCTTCCAATCGCCCCAATCATGACCGAGAGCAGCCTGTCCGGTGAATGTTTCATCACTAATTTCAGAACACTTAGAACAAGAATAATAATACTTTGCCGGCTCTGTGCAGGTTGCGCCTTTGTTAGCTTTAGGTGCAATGCCGACATTTTTCTTTATGAAGTTGTGACCGAGTTCTTTACCCGTAAAAGTATCCTTATCATCCGGGCTTCCGATTCCACACATTGAGCAGCTCTTACAGTATACAGCCGGTTCAGTGCAGGTCGCAGGCACCTTGAGATAATCATCAGTCATGATTTCCTTTGAAAAATCATGAGAAATCTTTGCAATCTCTTCCTGCTTTTCAATAGTACAGTTGCAAACAGAGCAGTGGGTACCCTCCGTGAGACCCTCTGTGGAGCAGGTTGGAGCCTTTGCAGGGTCAACAACCACTGTATGATGACCGACAGCCTTTACGACTTCCTTAGTGTTGTAGTCGCAATTCTTGCACTGCTTGTATGCTTTCCAGCCATCTTCAAGACAAGTTGCATCTTTAGCAGCAACATCTTTAAAGTTGTGATCTTCTTTTATACAAAGCGTATACTTTTCAAGGCAGTCCTTGCAAGTCTTTGTTTTCTTGGTTGCAAAAAGAGGTAAAAAAGCGTTTTCTACCCATTCACCCCAGTTGTGCTCCTTCTTTGCAATAGGTTCTCCGCCTTTTTTAAATCCACAGGTACGGCACTTCTCAACCTTTTCTGAACCTTCCATTGAGCAAGTCGGTTCAACCTTGTCTGCATAATCCTTGAAATCATGTTCAACACCGGGCTTATACTGCGCAGTAACAACAAGGTCACTTGTAATCTTACTGAAATCCTTGTCCCATTTTCCGTTAAACTCATAGTGCTTTCCGCCGTCCCAATAGAAGGTTGAGGAAAGCTCTGTGGTTGCAGGAGCGATTGCGCTGTCACCATAAACAACTCTTTCTCTTACAACAGCCTTTTCCTGATGGTCTTCGGTGTAGTAAACGAATTTTACGGTAAAGCTGCGTGTCATTTCATCGGCATTTTTTTTGTATTCATCAATAAATGCCTCAACTGCATCATAAACTGCTGTTACCCTTCTGCTGATAAAAGACGCATAGTGTGTTCCGGCAGTAAGACCGATCAATGCCTCGTATGCACTCTTAACAGCAACAAACTCGGCGCAGTTGTCATTATACTTTCCGGAGCCAGTGATTTCCTTTGCCGCATCGGCAAACTTGTTGAAGTCATCGGTAAGATATACCTTTTCCTTTTTTGTTTCTGAGCACAAAGCGCACTTATACGTTTCGTCTCCAACAACATACTTGTCCCCGATACGAGTAACGGTGACCTTTCCCTGTGCTTCGTACTCATGCGTATGTTCATCAGCCGCAAAAGCTGAAAGCGGTGCGGCGGTGAAGATCATCAGCACTGCCATCAGGCAGGCGATGACTCGCTTAAAGTTTGAATGCTTCTGATTGTCCATGTTTTTCAAAAACCTCCTCTGTTTTTTATCAGTGTAGCACATATGGAAAATTCTGTCAATCAAAAAAGACGACATTTTGCGGAATTTTAAAGTTATTTGCCGTTTCTCCAATTTTTACAAATTTGTTCTTGATAATTGCGCGCAATGTTGCTATAATACTATGAACTTAATCAATATGGGGGTTTTGCAATGATTAAAAGAGCTGAAAATATGACCGCAAACGTTAAAGTCAATATGCGCGGCGGCGACGGACAGGCCGTTGTTACCGAAATTCTCGATAAAGGCGAATACAAGGGAAGCGCAAGACTTATAGGAACCATTCTCCTTGAGCCGGGCTGCTCCATCGGCGCCCATGTTCACGAAAACGAGGAGGAGGTTTTCTATATCATTGAGGGCACGGCAACCTATGACGACAACGGAAAAACCGAAATTCTTCATAAGGGCGACAGCTGCGTCTGCCTCGGCGGACAGAAGCACTCCATTGCAAACCGTACCGAAAACGAAAATCTCACCGTTTTCGCCGTTATCCTCACTTACTGATAAAGCTGTGTTATAATGGGCAAAATGATTGTTATCGAGGGTCTTGACGGAAGCGGAAAGGGCACCCAGGCGACTCTCCTGCTTGAAAACCTCAAAAAAAACGGCAGGGACGCTTTTGCCATTGACCTGCCGAATTATTCCGACGACTCGAGCGCTCTTGTCAGAATGTATCTCAGGGGCGAAATGGGACGTCACCCGGGCGACGTCAACGCCTACGCCGCCTCAACCTTTTTTGCCGTTGACCGCTATGCAAGCTTTAAAAAATTCTGGGGCAATGAATATGACGGCGGAAAAATTATTGTTGCAAACCGATACACCACCTCGAACGCCTGCCACCAGATGACAAAGCTGCCTGAGGCAGAATGGGATCCGTTCCTTGACTGGCTGTTTGATTTTGAATACCGCAAGCTAGGCATTCCGGCTCCCGACTGCGTTGTTTTCCTCGATATGCCCGTGGAGGTTTCGCAGAAGCTTCTTGAAAAGCGGTATGAAAACGACGAGAGCAAAAAGGATATCCACGAGCTTGACGTTGACTATCTTCATCACTGCCGCTTTGCCGCAAACTATGCCTGCGACAAGCTCGGCTGGGAAAGAATCGTCTGCGCCGAAGACGGCAGACCGAAAAGCGTTGAGGAAATTTCAATGCTTGTTTTTGAAACAGCCTGCAAATATATTTAAATTATCACTGATTAATACTTTCACTTTCGGAGGTAAACATTATGGTATATTGTTTCCTGGCCGACGGCTTTGAGGAGACCGAGGCTATTGCTCCCGTTGATATGCTCAGGCGCGCCGGCGTAACGGTTAAAACCGTAGGTATCGGCAAAAGCGTGATTACCGGAAGCCACGGACTTTCCGTCATCTGCGACCTCACCGACAGCGAAGTGCGCCTGACGGACGAGCTTGACGGCGTTATTCTTCCCGGCGGTATGCCCGGAACGCTGAACCTTGACGCTTCGCAGGCCGTTCATTCGGCTGTTGACTTTGCGGTCTCACACCAAAAGCTTGTTTGCGCAATCTGCGCCGCTCCGTCAATCTTAGGCAGAAAGGGTCTGCTTTCCGGCAAAAAAGCAATCGCTTTCCCCGGCTTTGAAAAGGAGCTTGAGGGCGCAATAATCAGCAAAGACCCCGTTGTTAAAGACGGCGTTTTCATCACCGCAAAGGGCGCCGGCGTTGCCGTTGATTTCGGTCTTGAAATTGTTGCCGCCCTTGTTTCAAGAGCAAAAAGCGATGAAATCCGCTCCTCAATTCAATGCAGATAAACAAAGAAAAACAAAAGCTGCGCAAAAAGGCCGCGGCGCTTCGCTCCTCGGTCGGAAACAAAGACGCTTTGAGCCGGAAGATTGCCGAAAAGCTCTTTTCGCTTGACGTTTATCTTTCCTGCGAAAAGGTTTTTGCTTATTTTTCATACAGCCAAGAGGTTCAGACAGAATTCATCATTGAAAAAGCCCTTGCCGATGGAAAAAAGGTTGCTCTCCCCCGCTGTGAAAGTCCGGGAGCAATGAGCTTTTATTACATTGAAAGCGCCGCCGGACTTGAAAAGGGTTCATTCAAAGGAATCCTTGAACCGAAAGCGAACGCCGAAAAAGCCGAAGCCGATGAAAAAACGCTTGTTATCGTTCCTGCGCTTGCTTACGGCAGGGACGGAACGCGGCTCGGCCACGGAATGGGATATTACGACCGTTTCCTTTCCGTCTGCCGTGGAAAAACAATCGGGCTGTGCTTTGAAAAATGCCTTTTTAAAACGCTGCCGCAGGACGGCTTTGACCGCCCGGTTTCGGTCATTATTACGGAAAACGAGATATTAAGCGGCTCAAAAGCCGCGCAGACATAAGGAGGACAATATGGACTCAAGATCATATCCGCCGTCCGGAAACGGACAGAACGGACAAAACGGTTCCCGTCCCGGAAATCCGAGGGCAAACAATTTCAAAGTTTCAATCGACGCGTTTAACCACGTTCCGGACGAATATGTTCCGCCGAAAAGAACCGGCGCATACGACGCGGCGCAAAGGAACGCTCGTGAAAATTTTGAGGTTAACATTCCCCGGAAAAAACCCTCAGCCCAAAGGCCGGCCGGCGCAAAAGCCCCCTCTGCAAAAGCTGCGGCGCGAAAGAAAAAAGCCGACTCAGACCGCCGCAAGACCGCACAAAAAAAAAGAAGCGAGCCCGAGCGCGTGCTCACTCCGGAGCAGAAAGCAAAAATGAAGGAGCGCAAAAAATTAAAACGCACGCGCGGTTTTATGATTTTCTGCATCTGCGCGGTTATCGTTGCAATTATAACCGCCGCAGCCTCCTCCCTTGCCCTTGCAACGATTAACGATATTCTTGTGCTCAAAAAAAGCGACAGCGCAAAAACCGTCTCCGTAGTTATTCCCGAGGGCTCGGATTTTGACGATGTTTATGACATTCTCTGCGACAACGGACTTGTTCGCCAAAGGTTTATCACCAAGCTTTTCTGCAAGTTCAGGCACTATGACAAGGCTTACAGCTCAAAGCAGAAAAAGGAAGTCAAAATTGAATATAACCCCGGCGTCTATTACCTTGAGCCGGACAGCGGCATTGAGGTTATGCTTGAAACAATCAAGGTTTCAAACTCTGTTTCAAAGGATACGGTAAGGCTCACCTTCCCGGAGGGCTGGACGATTGCGCAGGTCTTTGAAAAAATTGAAAAATACAACGTCTGCACCGCTGAAAAGCTTTATGCGAATCTCGATATCGCAGGTCAGCAGTTCAGCTTCTATAAGAATATTCCGGCAAACTCCGGACGCTACCTTAAAGCCGAGGGCTACATCTTCCCGGATACCTATGACTTCTATATCGGCGAAAATGCGAACTCCGTGCTTAAAAAGCTCTTCTCAAACTTCACCAAGAAATGGACAAAGGAGTTTAATTCAAAAGCCAAGTCGCTCGGCATGACGCAGGATCAGATTATTATTCTTGCCTCAATCATTCAGCGCGAGGCAAAGGACAAATCGCAGATGCAGGTCATTTCCTCGGTTCTTCACAACCGTCTCAACGATTCGGCAACCTATCCGCAGCTGCAGATGAATTCTACCAAGGAATACATCACCGCAGTAAACAAATACAATGTATTCAGCGATTTCTATTACTCAATCTATCTTGATTCCTATAACACCTACAGCATTGAGGGCCTTCCTCCGGGAGCCATCTGCAACCCGGGAATTGACGCGATTGAAGCCGCGCTCAATCCGAGCGATACAAACTATCACTTCTTCTGCCACGACGCGAAGGGCAACATCTATCTTGCCGAAACCGCTGCCGAGCACCAGAAGAACACGGAAAAAATCTTTTATGAATCGGATTGATAAAATGACCGGAGAACTTAAAAAACCCGAGCTTCTTGCCCCTGCGGGCGATATGGATAGGCTCAAAGCCGCAGTAAAATACAAAGCAGACGCCGTCTATTTAGGCGGCTCTGTTTTTGGTATGAGGACAGCGCCGGAGAATTTCGGCGAAGAGCAGCTTAAAAGAGCCTGCGACTACTGCCACGAAAGAGGCGTCCGGGTGTACCAGACCGTCAACACCCTGCCGAGGAACAGCGAGCTTTCCCTCCTGCCGTCCTTCCTTGAAAAGGCTCAGGAAAGCGGCGTTGACGCGTTCATCGTCTCCGACCTCGGCGTAATGGAATATGCAAAAAAATACGCGCCGGAGGTTGAGCTTCATGTTTCAACCCAGGCCGGCATTGTTAATTACGCCGCGGCCAACGCCTTTTACGCCCTCGGTGCAAAAAGAATTGTTACCGCGCGCGAGCTTTCGCTTGAAGAAATTGCAGAGATAAGGCGGAACATTCCCGAGGACATGGATATTGAGTGCTTTGTTCACGGAGCAATGTGTGTTTCGTTTTCCGGCCGCTGTTTGCTTTCAAACTACCTTACAGGCCGCGACTCAAACCGCGGCGACTGCGCCCAGCCCTGCCGCTGGAAATACAGCCTTGTTGAAGAAAAGCGCCCGGGACTGTACTTTCCCGTTGAAGACGCGGACGGCGGAACCTTCATTCTCAATTCAAAGGATATGTGCCTTATTGAGCACATTCCGGAGCTTGTCCGGGCAGGGATAACGAGCTTTAAGATTGAGGGCAGAGCAAAGTCCGAATACTACGTTTCCGTTGTGACGAACGCTTACCGCCGCGCAATAGACGCCTATTTTGAAAATCCGCGCGATGATTACAGACCAGAGCAATGGCTCATTGACGAAATGCGCAAAATCAGCTACCGCGATTACTGCACGGGGTTCTACTTCGCCGATCCGCAAAGCGACGCTTCAATAGCGCTCAAGGGCGGCTACAACCGCGAATGGGACGTTATGGCTGTTGTTGAAAAATGGGAGAACGGCGTTGCTTTTTGTACCCAGCGCAACCGCTTTTTTGAGGGTGACGAGCTTGAAGTGCTTGAAAGCAGCCGAGCACCGTTCAGACTCACCGCAAAAGACCTGAGAAACGCCGACAACGAGCCGATTGAAGCAACGAACCACCCGATGATGAAGTTTTCCTTTTCCTGCGAAGAGCCGCTTGAAAGCGGCGCCATCCTCCGAAAAGAACGCGAGGAAGCGCAGCGCGTAATTATCTGAAAAAAAATCAGCCGGCTGATTTTCCAACAGGCCGGCTGATTTTTTTGTGGTTTGCTCTTGATTTTTTTGCGTGTCCGGTGTATAATGCCATCTGTAGTTTGCGCTTGTGCGTATTTCTGCTTCAAAATGTGGGCCCGTAGCTCAGTTGGGAGAGCGTTCGGTTCGCATCCGAGAGGTCGAGAGTTCGAATCTCTTCGGGTCCACCAAAAAGCCCACCGTGATTTTGACAGAATCCGGTGGACTTTTTTATTCGCCGTTTTGTTATGCATAAAATATGCTTTTCCCCTTGAAAAACCCTGATGAAAGTGCTATCATATCATTCACGGGGACATAGCTCAGCCGGTCAGAGCACACGTTTCACATGCGTGAGGTCGTGGGTTCGATCCCCACTGTTCCCACCAGAAAAAAGCACGCTTCGGCGTGCTTTTTTCAACGAAATCCACCCTTCGGGTGG
>JAEDEQ010000044.1 GCA_016293225.1 Clostridiaceae bacterium | reverse complement strand
CTGTGACCCTCTGCTTGTAAGGCAGATGCTCTCCCAGCTGAGCTATGCTCCCTCGTCCGCCGGGGCTTGCCGTTCCGGCGACTCGTATAATATATAACATTCTTCGAGTTTTGTCAAGAGTTTTTTTAATTTTTTTCAGCCCGTCTGCGGCTTACGTTTCAGAAACTGCGGCGTTCTTAAATTTCCATTGTTCGCCTTGACACTTTTCCCTTGCTCCTTTATAATAGTATCTGATAATCTTTCAGCGAGGCAATCCTTATGATAACAAAATTCTTGGGGGACAAGCCGTTTTGGCGCGTCACTCTCAGACTCGGCTTTCCGATTGCGGTGCAGAATATGCTCACAAGCTCGTTCGCAATTGTTGACACGCTAATGGTAAGCCGGCTCGGCTCGGTTGCGCTCTCCTCGGTGGGTATGGCAGGGCAGTGGAGCTGGTTCATGAGCATAATCAGCTTCGGCGTCTGTTCCGGAATGTCCGTTTTCGCTTCTCAGTATTGGGGAATCGGCAACCACAAGGCAATGCGCCGCGTTCTCGGCATCTCGCTTCTTTGCATAGCGGTGCTTTCAGCCGTTTTCTTTTTTCCTGCGTTCCTTGCGTCGGAAAGGGTCATTGCAATCTTCAACAGTGACGCCGAAGTCATTGCCTGCGGCAGCCGCTATATGAAAATTGCCTGCTTCTCCTACCCGGCGGTCGTGCTGTCCGTTATTCTTTCCGGCTTTTTGCGCAACATTGAAAAGGTCAGAATTCCGATGTATGTTTCAATGGTCACAACAGTCCTCAATGCCGTTTTCAACTACGGACTTATCTTCGGAAAATTCGGTCTGCCCGAGATGGGCGTTGCCGGCGCCGCAGCCGCAACCTGCATCTCCTCCTGGTCGGGGCCCGTTTTGCTCCTTGCAATTTCGGCTTTCCAGAAAAACCAGCTTGTCCGCTCGCCGAAAGACCTTGTTTCCTTCAGACCGCGCCATCTGCTTGAGTTTGCCCGGCGCGCCCTGCCCGTTGTTTTCAACGAATCGTTCTGGTCGCTCGGAATTGTTGTGCTCAATGTCATCTATTCCAACATGGGCTATGAATACTACGCGGCGGTCACGATGGTCAAAACCTTTTCCGACCTTTCCTTTGCTTTCTTCGTAGGCCTTTGCAACGCCTGCATAATCATGGTCGGAAAATCGGTAGGCTCCGGCAAAATTAAACGTGCTGTTGAGGATGCCGACCGCTTTTCGGTTGTTGTTCCGCTCATTGCCGTTTTTGTCGGCGCGCTGATGGTCATTTTCCGCGGTCAGCTTGTTTCAATTTTCAACCTCGGCAACAATATATCCGAGCTTGCAATCTCCACGGCGCTGCTCATCACGCTGTTCGTCGGCTGCGAGCTTCCGGTCAAAATGATTTCCTATGTTCAGGTGGTGGGCATTTTCCGCTCCGGCGGCGACACCTTTGCCGCCATGCTTTGCGATGTCGGCTCGCTCTGGCTGCTTGCCATTCCGTCCGCTTTCCTTGCGGCAAAGGTCTTTTCCCTGCCGTTCATTGCGGTATTCATCATTGCCTATCTTGCCGAGGATATCCCGAAAAGCATTTTCTGCATCATCCGCCACCGCTCGCTCAAATGGCTCAAGCCCGTTACCGAGGAGGGTCTGCGCGGAAAAGAGGAATACTTCGGCTGATTATTCCGTGAATTTTAAAAAATGTATTTGATTTCAAAGGAGGAAATATATATGAGTATGCGAAAAAAAGTTCAGAAGCAGGTTATACGCGGCGTTTCAGCCATTGTTAACACCGTTTCCCAAGCAAAGTCCGGCACAGGAGGCGGCGAAAGCTCCTCAAGTGAAATTCGTGCACTTTGCCGCAAGGTCGGCGCAGAGGGAATCGTCCTGCTCAAAAACAAAAACGGAGTTCTTCCCCTTTCAAAGGACAGGGTTGTTTCCGTTTTCGGAAGAGTACAGAAGGACTGGTTCTATGTCGGCTACGGCTCCGGCGGCGACGTCAATCCGCCGTACAAGGTCAGCCTGCTTGACGGTCTGAGGGCAAACAGGAATATCACCGTTAACGAAGAGCTTGCCGAGCTTTATGAGGACTGGTGCGAAAAAAACGCTCCCGAAGAGGCGTTCTGGGGCGCTTGGGAAATGAGCTACGATGAAATGCCTATAAGCAAAAAGACTGTTCAGGAAGCCGCGCACAAAAGCGACACCGCTATTGTTGTAATTGGCCGCGCCGCCGGAGAGGACAGGGAAAACTCACTCACCGAGGGCAGCTACTATCTCACAAACGGGGAGCGCTCGCTGCTTTCAAAGGTCTGCTCGTCTTTCCGCAAAACTGTCGTTGTCCTAAACTGCGGCAGCATTATGGATATGTCATGGATAAATGAATTTGATATTTCGGCCGTGCTTTATGCATGGCAGGGAGGAATGGAAAGCGGAAACAGCGTTGCAGACGTGCTTTCCGGCGATGTTTCGCCCAGCGGAAAGCTTGCGGACACCATCGCGGAAAAATATGCCTACTATCCCTCTGCAAAGTTCTTCGGCAAATGGAGGTTCAACAACTACACCGAGGACATCTATGTCGGCTACAGATACTTTGAAACCTTCAGAAAAGACAAGGTCCTTTTCCCGTTCGGCTTCGGTCTTTCATACACACGCTTTGAAACAAAAGTGACAAGGGTCACCCATTCGGACAAAACATTCAATCTCTGGGCCGATGTCAAAAATATCGGTGAAAGAGACGGAAAGTATGTCGGCGAGCTTTACCTTTCCGCGCCGCAGGGAATGCTCGGAAAGCCCTCAAGGGTTCTTGTTGCCTATGAAAAGACAAAAACGCTCGCTCCGGGTGAAACTCAAAAGCTCCGACTTTCCTTTAATCTGTCCGACTTTGCTTCATATGACGACAGCGGAGCAACGGGCAACGAGTTCTGCTATGTTCTTGAAAAGGGCGAATACAAACTCTTCTTCGGCTCGGACGTCCGTTCGGCTTCCGAAGTCAAAAGCTTCACCCTCGGAAAAACAATCGTTACCGAAAGGCTCACTCAGGCCGCCGCTCCCGACCCGAAAAACCCCTTTGACCGTCTCAAAGCAGTAACGGACGAAAACGGAAAAATCAAAGGAGTCCTTGAGCGTGCTCCCGTGATGAAAGTCAGCCTCAAAGACAGAATACTTGAAAATCTGCCGCAGACGCTCGAAATGACCTACGACCTCGGATATAAGCTTGCGGACGTTCAAAGCGGAAAGGTTGCTCTGGAGGACTTCACCGCTCAGCTTTCCTTTGATGAGCTTGAAGCAATAACACGCGGCGGCTACGTCATGAACAATCCGCTCGGCGCAAAGGGAAATGCCGGCGTAATGGGCGGCGTTCTCCCCTCGCTGCGCGATAAGGGCGTTCCGCCCGTTACAACAACGGACGGCCCGAGCGGAATCCGCCTTGCCGCAACGTGCTCCCTGCTTCCGAACGGCGCTGTCCTTGCCTGCTCGTTCAACAAGGAGCTTATTAGAGAGCTTTACTCCGAGTTTGCAAAGGAAATGCTCGACCGAGGCAGCGACATTATCCTTGCGCCCGGAATGAACATTCACCGCAATCCCCTTTGCGGACGCAATTTTGAGTACTATTCCGAAGATCCGCTCCTTTCGGGTCTTACCGCTGCGGCGGTTGTTCTCGGCGTTCAGGAAAACGGCGTTTCCGCCTGTCCGAAGCACTTTGCCTGCAACAACCAGGAGGTAAACCGCACCCACAACGACTCCCGTGTTTCCGAAAGGGCTTTAAGAGAGATATACCTCAAGGGCTTTGAATTTTGCGTTAAGACGGCGAAGCCGAAGAACATCATGACCTCATACAACAAAATAAACGGCGTTTGGGGTCATTACCACTACGACCTTGTTACAACCATTCTCAGAAAGGAATGGGGCTATGAGGGCAACGTCATGACCGACTGGTGGATGCGCAAAGACGAAAGCCACGAATTCCCCGGAATCTGCGACCAGGGCTACAGAGTCAGGGCAGGAGTTGATGTGCTCATGCCCGGCGGAGCAAGAACCGGCAAGAGAAAGCCGGACGGAACAATGAAAAAGAGCATGAAGAACGGACTTACCATAGGAGAACTTCAAGCCTCTGCAATGCACGTTCTCAAAATGGCAATGGAAACAAAGCTTTCAAGATATGACTTTGAAGCCGAAAAAGAGGCTGAAAGTAAAGCCGAAGCAGAAAAGGAGGAATTATAATGGACATTTTCAAGCCCGTACTGTTGAAGTTCTGGTCAATCACCGAAAAGATGGACGAAAAACACATAGCCTCACAGACGCCTATAGGCGGCATTACACAAATAACCGACATTCCGTATATGAACGACTCAATGAAGGAGCATCTGCTTGACATCTACTATCCCGAAAACGCAACGGGAAAGCTTCCCGTGATAGTTGACATTCACGGCGGCGGCTGGCTTTACGGATACAAGGAAATCAACAAATACTACTGCCTTAAGCTTGCCGAAAAAGGCTTTCTTGTGGTTTCAATAAACTACCGTCTTGCGCGCGATTATCAGTTTGTTGACCAGATTGCGGACGCTTTTTCCGCGTTTTCGTGGCTTTCCGGAAACCTTGAAAGCTACCCGGCGGACACAGACAACATCTTCCTTGTCGGCGACAGCGCCGGCGGACAGATTGTCAGCATATGCGCGGCAATTTGCGGCAGCAAAAAAATGCAGAACGACTTCGGTGTAACACCAACGCTCACATTCAGAGCCGTGGGCGCCGTCTGCCCGGCAGTCGATCTGCTCTCGCCGAACTTTATGATGAACGTCAACCTCAAATCGCTCCTCGGCGACAGGCCGAAAACAAATCCGCTCTATAAATACATGGACTATAAAAACGTTGCCTACCTCGGTCTTCCGCCGTTTTATATCGTTACGGCTAACGGAGACTTCCTTAAAAAGCAGGCGAAGAAGCTGAAAGCGATTCTTGACCGCCACGGCGTTGAAAACGTCTTTTATTACTACGACGAAAAGGTGGACGGCAAAAAGCTTCCCCATGTTTTCAGCGTTACCAATCCCTACTCCGCACCTGCGGAAAAGGAGATTCAAACCATGACTGACTTTTTCAAAAGCAAGATAAAGACCGCCGCCGAGGTGACGAGTTAAAACCAAAATAATATGATATAATAAATTTTCAGATAATGCCGCGCTTTCTCTGCGGCGCAAAACCGGCCGTCAGCATTATTTTTTCCGCGACCGCAACTTTCCTCTCTTCTCTTTTATCTCTTATCTGGAAAAGTCGCAGGAAAAGAGAAGAGTGAAGAACGAAAGTGAAGAGTGAAGGGAACCAAAAAGAAAAGCCACACTTTCGTGCGACTTTTCTTTTTGGAGCTACTGGTCGGACTCGAACCGACGGCCTGCGCATTACGAATGCGCTGCTCTACCAACTGAGCCACAGTAGCGCCTGTTATATTGCGGGTTTTGCACCCGACAGGTAGATACTATAACATAAAATTTTGAAAATGTAAAGAGCTTTTTCGTTTTATTTTGAAAGTTTCTGCCTGATATCGCTGCCGATGAGCAGCACCCTCTCGCTTCCTCCAATTATTCTTGAAGCAATGCGCTGAGAATAGCGCTCCTCCAGCTCCGGAAGGCTGAGATTGGTGTTGATTATCATCGGGAGCGAGGCGTTGAGCCTTGTGTTGACAATGTTATAAAGCGCAGAAACAGTGAACTGAGTTGAAAACTCGGCGCCGAGGTCGTCAATAACAAGCAGATCGCTTTCATAAAGGCGGTCGCTTATGCTTTCCTCAACGCGCTCGCGCGAAAACTGCTCCTTTTGCAGCGCGTCCATAATCTTATGAACGCTTGCATAGTAAACGTCAAAGCCGCGGTCAATAACTCTGCCTGCAATCGCAAGCGAAAGATGGGTCTTGCCCACTCCGGTTTTGCCTGTCATGATGATGTTGCGGCTTGAATGCGAAAACTCCTCGGCATATTTTTTGCAGAAATTGAGCGTACCCTGCGCAAGGCGGCGCGGACTTATTGAACACGCCGAGTCAATCTCGTCCGAATAAAGATTCAGATTGAACGAACCGAACGTACACTTTTCCATGCTTGCGGCAACGCCCAGCTCCTCCTTGGCCGTCTTTTTGAGCAGGTCAAGATAGCACTTGCAGTAGTATCCGCCATGGGAACCGGTGTCCTTGCAAACGGGACAGGTGTATTTCACCTCAAGGTAGTCCTCAGGCAGACCGACTGACTCAAGCAGCGCCTTGCGCTTTTCCTGCGCTTCAAGATTCTTTTGCGAAAGCGAAAGCACATACTGCTCTGCGTCGCTTCCCATTGAGACGCTCTTTATTACATCGGCCGCAAAGCGCGCCATGTCGCGCTCCGCTTCGGCAATTCCGGGACAGATGGCTACCGCGGCGGCATGCCGCTTTTCCTGCTCGCTTTCGGCCTTTCTGCGCCTTTTTTCAAGGATATTTTTTGCCGTGATATATACGCTTCTCCTGTATGCCATGATTCCGCCCCGCTTCCTTTATTGATTTGTGTCCTCAAGATACTTCAGGCCGACAATGTTCTGATCGAATTTTTCAAGATCGTATGACGCGTCGCTCGAAAAAACCTCCTGCTTAGGCTTTGAAGTCCGGTTATTTGTCTTTTTAAAGTTGCTCTCGTTCCACTTTGCCTGCTCGCGTTCCGCGTCGGCAGGCGATTTTACGCCCTTTTCGTGCCAGTTTTTCAAAACCTTGTTCATGTATTCAAGATTCATCTTTCCGGTGTTGTCAATGCAGATTTCATATGCAAGGGATATCATCTCCGCAGAAAAGGAAAACTCCTTTTTCCAGAGCGTGAGAAACTTTTTCTGCTTTGCGGTGGGGTTTGGGTTCTTTACCCCCGTGAGAGCCTTGAAGCTTTTCCAAAGCTCGTCCGTTTCGTTCTGCTCGCTGATGTATTCTTCGGCGGCGTCAATGGTAACAATCTCCTTTTCGCTCCACTCTTTGCCGACCGTCGCTATGTATTTATAGCCTGTTTTACCCTTTTTGACGGCGTATTCAAGCAGCATCAGAATGACCTCAACAGGCAGGTCATAGCTGTCGTGCAGCATGATGAGGATAGACTGCCCCTCATAGCCTATGGTCTTTCCGAGGACGTTCTGCGCTTCCGCAAAAAGGAGACGGAACTCCTCGCACTCATTGCAGCGTATTGCAATCTGCTCGTGGCTCGGGCGCGAGATCGGAAGCTCGGGAACTAACTTCCTTTCCGGCCCGGTGTTTTGAGGTGCCTGAATATGTTCACCCTTAACCGCGGCAGGTGCAGCTTCCGCCGGCAGTTTTACGCTTTCTTCCGGCTGCAAATCAGCCGAAACAACCGGCGCAGTCACATCGTCCTTTATCACAAGACCCCGCTCGCACCAAAAAATCAGCGCATCGCAAACGTCGCCCCTGTCGGCGCCGAGAGCGTTTGCAATAGCCTCGCAGGACGTGTCCGAAACGCCGGAATTGCAGTAAAGATACAAAAGCGCCTTGAGCTGAACGACACCGGCAAGGCGCAGATTATTTTTGACAACAGCCTTCGGCAGAACAAAAACATCGCCGTAAGCTGCGGGATTAATTTTAAAATTCATTGCAATCTTTCCGTTTTACTTATTGAGCGTCATGCTCTGATATATCTTGCTTATCTCAACGCTGTCGCCGGCGGCGATCATCTGTCCGTGGTCGAGGATAATCGCCTTGTTGCATATTTCCTCAACCTTGTCCGTGCTGTGGGAAACATACAAAACCGTCACGCCGTCGCCCATCATGCTTTCAATGCGCTTTTGGCTCTTTGCCCGGAAAGCGGCGTCGCCGACGCTCAGAACCTCGTCAAGAATGAGCACGTCCGGCTTGACCGCCGTTGCAATGGCAAAGCCGAGGCGCGCCCTCATACCGGAGGAGTAGCCCTTTAAGGGTGCGTCGATAAAATCCTCAAGCTCGGCAAATTCAACAATTTCGTCATACTTTTTTTCGATAAACTTCCTTGAAAAGCCCATTGTTGCGGCGTAAAGAAAAACATTTTCACGGCCGCTGTAGTTTCCGTCAAAGCCTGCGCCCAATTCAAGCATAGGCGCCACAACGCCCTCAACCCTGACCGAGCCCTGAGTCGGCTTAAGAACGCCGGCAATAACCTTCAGCAGCGTGCTTTTTCCGGCTCCGTTAAAGCCGAGGATGCCGACTCTGTCTCCCTTTTCAACCTTAAAGCTGACGTCCTTGAGCGCCCAGAACTCCATAAAATGAAGCTGATGCTTAAGTAAACGGATAAAATATTCCTTGGCGTTGTCCACGCCCTCTTTATTGATGTTGAACTTCATGCTGACATGATTGACTTCAACCGCGTAATTACTCAAAGCTATCCCTCTTTCTCAAATATGGAGAATAAACTTGTCCTGATTTTTATAGAAGACCGCAAAGCCGATAACAAGAGCGAACACCGCGCACGCTGCGGAATACCACATGAGATTCATGTCCCAGTAATGGGAGAAGTCATTGCCCCAGATTACGGCGGCGCGGAACATTCCGATTATTCCGTAAAGCGGATTCATTTTAAAAATCCTCATCTGCGCGCTGTTCTGAGCAATTTTAAGGCTCTGAATGTTATAAACTATCGGCGTAACATAGAAAAGCAGCGTAACGAGAACGTCATAGATGTTCTCCATATCGCGGAAGAAAACGGAAACGGTTGCAAGGAACATTCCCACGCCGAGACTGAGCACAAAAAGAATGAGAACGGGTATTACACAGTAAATCACGCGCCAGGTCAGGTGAATGGGGTTATTGTTTGTGATATTGAAAAAGCCCACCATGACAATGAGAACTGAAAGAGAAATCAAAAACGTTATAAAGGTTGAAAGCACCTGCGAAAGCGGGTAGATATACTTCGGAACATAGACCTTTTTAATCATCGCGCCGTTTGAACGGATGGAGCGCATTGCCCTTTTGGTGGAGGTGCTGTAAAAATCAAACAGCAGCCGTCCGATAAGCAGGAATATTGTGTAATTTCCGACCCCGTTTGAGCTTCGGCCGAAAATGTTATTGAAAACAAAAACCAGAACCAGCGTCATCAGAAGCGGCTGCAAAAAGGTCCAGAACATTCCGAGAAAGGAATCCCTGTACTGAAGCTTGATATTTTTCCTGACAAGCTCCTTCAAAAGGAAGCGGTATTTCATGAAATTATTTTTATGATTTTTCAGTGCCGCGGCAATTTTCATTTTTATCCTCCTATTTTCCGCGCGCAAAAAAGCGCAAAAAACTGTTTATCATTATATCACAGGTTTTTGGGTTTGACAATAACCTTTTCAGGCCGCAAGAAAAGCAAAATGCGCCGCTTCATTTTCCGATAATCGCGTCCGCCACCCTTGCGGCGCTGGAGCAGTCAAGAAAATCAAAGTTCCTTTTTCTGAATTCTGCGTTCCTCTCCTCGTCAAATTCGGCACGGATGAGTTCAATAACCTCTTCAGTAGTTTTCGCAATACCGCCGGGAAGACCGGTTTTGTAATCGAAGCAGAAGTCTCTGTCCTTTGTATATTTCTCCTCGTCAAAGGCAAAGAAAACCGTCTTTTTTGAAAGCAGGGAAAAATCCATGCATATTGATGAATAGTCCGTTATAAGCACGTCGCAGGCAAGCACAAGCTCGCGCACATCGGCATAATCCGTTACGTCAAAAACAAACGGCGGCACGGCTGCTTTTTCGTGTATCTGCGGATGAAGACGGACAAAAAGCACATATTCTTCACTGAATTCTTTTTGGAAAAGCTTAAAATCAAAGTGGGAAAGCAGCTTTTCGTTTTCCTCTTTCGTATCTCTGAATGTCGGCGCGTAAAGCACGGCCTTTTTGCCTTTGAGCGCAGGATAGATAAGTTCAAGCTTTTTGCGTGCGCTTTCGGCGTTTCCGCTTTTTAAAAGGTAGTCCGCCCTCGGCGCTCCGAGCGGCAGAACCTGGCCGTACTTAAGTCCGAACGCCTTTGCATAGATAGGTATCACAGCCTTTGCCGAACAGACGGCATAGGTCAGCTTTTTATTGCAGGCAAGCTCATTTTTGCGCACAGACTCCGGCTGAGAAATTGCAAGCCCGAAGCGCTTGAACGCGCCCTCGGCGTGCCAGAGCTGCGTTACGACCGCATCCTGCTTGAAATTGCAGAACGCCGCCGGCATGAAATTATCGTTGAGAAAAACATATTTTGAGGTTGCAAGCAGCCGGCTTTTTCTGAAAAAGAAGTCAACAACATGAAAAATATTCCTGACATTTACGTCAAGGTCGCGCCGGGTGATGCGCACGCACTCAAAGCCGCGCCTTTCAAACTCCCTTGTAACCTCGCCGAGACTGTCGTTGAAATTCTCGTTGTGCATTGAAACGAACGCGGCGCGGTTCTCCCTGAGCGGAAAAAGCGCGGCGGCAAGGTTGAACAAAAACGCATAAAAACGGTATAGAAATCTTTTCATAGCGATACCCTTTTACCAGATTTTGATTCCCCATTTGAGGAAATAGGAAATTATCGAACGGATATGAACGGCAAGGAGCTTTTTGTTTCGCTTGCTTTCGCGCTCCCAAAGGTGGGTAACCTCCGCCATGGGATAAAAAAGTGCCTTATACTTTCCGCTTTCGCTGACGCGCCTTGCAATATCGCAGTCCTCAAGATACATAAAGAACCTTTCGTCAAAGCCGGAAAGCTCCCTGAACGCCGCGGTGCGGAAAAACATGAAGCAGCCCGTTGCGTTGGAAATTTCGCAGACCTCGTTGTCAGGGTGGTCAAGCATACAATATTCAATCATTGTTTTTGAGGGAACGCTGCCCTTGTGGAACCAGTGCGAGCCGAGATAGCGGAAAGTAGGATTGCGCTTTCCGAGCTGCTGAATTTTGCCGTTGTCAAATTTAATCTGCGGCGAAAGCAGACCGACGTTTTCATGTTCGTCCGCATAATCGCAAAGCTTTAAGATTGCGTTGCTTTTGAGTATGATGTCCGGATTCACAACAATGTGATACTTTGACCTGAGAAGCGGCAGAACCTTGTTGTGCGCCGCGCCGAAGCCGAGATTCGTGCGGTTTTCAAGCACGGAAAGCTGCGGAAAACGCGAACGGACAAAAGCCGCTGTGCCGTCGGACGAGGCGTTGTCAACAACATAGAAATCAAGCTGAACGCCCTTTGTCTGCTCAAGAATACTGCTTATTGTTCTTTCGATAATATTCTTGCTGTTATAGGTCACGATACAAACGGAAACGGTGTAATCTTTCATTTTCTTCTCCCTTATCTGTGCTTTTACCGGTTGAAAACAATCCGCGCAAAAAGGCGCTTGAGCAGATATCTGCGCCAGAGAACCTTCTGGTGCATTGACGTTTTTCCGCCGGTGACATTGTCGCCGTGAATGCGGTAGTAAATCAGCGGCGCGTCAATAAAAGCAACCTTGCCGTATTTTTCACCCATCAGGCCTATCCACTGGTCATGCATCGGAACATAGCGCGGAATAGGCATAATCTTCCTGAGCAGGCTTTTATCAAACGCCATGCAACAGCCCATATATGAATTTTTGACTATGTTGCGGATAAAGCCTTTTTTGCTGCCGCGCGTTTTAAAATACGAATAATCGGTTATGTTGAGGTTTTCATCGGTAACATAGGCATTATGAAGAACAAGGGTCGCTCCGCTTTCAAACGCCTCCGTAACGCGCTTGACCTTGTTCGGCAGCCAGACGTCGTCCTGGTCGCAAAGGAAAATCCTGTCCCCTTTGCAGTAACGGATTGCATTGACAAAGTTCTGAACAACTCCGCGTCCCTTTCCCTCAACATACACAATGCGCGGATCCTCCGCCATCAGCGCGCGGACTATCTTTTCGGTCTGACCGCCGGGCTTGTCATCGGAAACAATTATTTCATCGCCGGCGGAAAGCTGCGGCAGAACGGAGCGCAGCTGCTGCTCAATATATTTTTCGCCCTTATAGGCGGCAAGTGCAACGGAAATCATCAGGTCACCCCGGATCCAGAATTGTAATCAATTTATAGTATATCACTTATTGAGAGATTTTACAACGGGTGATTTTTTGCAGCCCGGCTTTGAGGTACGCTTGATTGAGCCTTTATTCAACTGATTGTCGGGTTTTGTCGATTTATACAAATCTAATAATTGATTTTTAGGCACTTTTATCAATTTTAATTCTTTTTTCCTTGACAAGAGGCTGCAGCGGTGATATAGTTAACACTGTTAAATAAAAGATTAACAGTGTTAACTATTTTTGCGGAAGGAGGAAAAGCTATGAACAAAAACGACCTTCTTGACAGCATTGTTGCAACCTTTTCGCTTATCAACCGTGCAGACGCTTTTCGGGCTTTCCAAAAAAGGCTCAAGGGAGAAAACATTCTGCTCGCCCACCTTTGCGAAACCGGCGGAAAAAGCACGCCCGGCGCGCTTGCTCAGTTCCTTGACGTTACAGCCGCAAGAGTCACCGCAATCATTCATGCACTTGAGCACAAAGACCTTGTTGAACGCCTTTCAAACGGCGCCGATAAAAGAAAGGTTATCGTTCAAATCACCGACAAAGGCAAGACGGTTGTTGAAGGAATCAAAACGGAGGCGCTTCACCACTCGGAAATGCTGATGGAAAAAATAGGTGAAAGCGACACTCATGAATTTCTGCGCATTATGAATAAAATTATAGAGATTGAAAAGGGCGGCGGAGAAAAAGCAAAAAGCAACGCTCCGCAGTCCGGGAAAGAAGAGGTGAACAACGATGAATAAAACAGCAAAAAGCTTTCTGTGTCTGCTGCTTTCGCTTTGCGTTCTTTTTGCCGCCTGCACTCCCTGCCTTGCCGCAGTGAGCTATCCGCAGGGAGTTACGAACGAAAGCGCCGCAAAGGCCGCCGAAAAGACCGACAGGCTCATTGAGTCCGCCGTTTCGGCGTTTGAAAACACAACGCTCACAAGCCTTGTTACCGAAAAGCTTTTTGAAAGCGCAACGCTTTCAAAGCTGCTGTGCAAAATTTACTCCACGCTCTGGGAAAGCCGCGACACCCTCGCAAGGCTCGGCATTGACGTTACACCGGCAGGCGTTGCAAAGCACCTTTCCGATTATCCCACGGTTCAAGCTCCGCTTTCAAAAGCGCTCGACTGGTCGGAGGACGACCTTAAAGGCGCAAGGTGGAACGTCTATGACAAATATGACTTTGCCTCGGCAATGGCCGCAATGCTCGCCCCGTTCAACGATGTGCTTTACACCGTTCTCTGCGGCGGAACATACAAGGTCGGAGTTATCCGCATAAACGGCTCAAAGGCTTATGAAACGGGTCTTGTTTCAATGCTTGAGGCGCTCGGCTGCACCTGGTGCGAAAGACCGGGAACCTTCTACGCCCAGGCGGACGGGAACAAAAACTCAATGGTCTGGGACATCACAATCTCCGTTTTTTCAATGCTTGAGGATCTTCTCAGCCGACCGGCAATGAAATTGAGCGAAATGCTTCCGAACCTTGCATACTATATTAAAGACGGCGGACTTGAAAGCTCGGTTGATGAACTGCTCAAGCCGTTCTCCCTGCATATCGGAAACCTTGTTTCACTTTTTTCCGGCTCGCAGATGCTCTCGCTTCTCATGTTCCTGCAAAGTCCGCAGAAATACACAACAAACTTCAGCGAAAACATTAACACCGTCCTTGCGGACATGACGGCGCAAAGCGATATCAAGCTTGCGGAAATTGACCTTGACGCCCTCAAGGCCTGCGGCACGCAGAGCGGCTCAAAGGTCACCGCAAACATCGGCGAAAGCTTCACCCTCACCGCAGAATGGCTCATTGATACATTGAAGCTCAACGCAGACAAAATGCAGGCGCTCTTAAAGGACAATGAGGATATGAAGTCCGTTCTTCCGATGCTTGAAAACCTCCTCAAAAAGGACACGGGCGAGATTTTCAAAATGTTTGTAACCCTCCTCACAAGCGAAAAGGGCGAGGAGGTTGATTATGAATGGACGCAAAAGGATTTTTCCGCAACTCAGGTTCAGTACACACAAAATCTCGGCAAGGAGAAATATCAGCGTGTGCTTGACGGAATTGACGCAGTTATCAGCGAATTCATGGTTGAGTTCGGCGACGGAAAGAACCTGAAAACAACACTCAAAAACACAATTTATTCCGGCGATATCCTTGCAAAGCTTGCAAAATCGCTTTACACCGCCCTTTCGGACGAAAAGCTTCAGTTGGCTTTGGGCGCTCTCGGCATCTCGGTAAGTCCCGACGCGGTTGCCGGTCACCTGAGAAAAAGCGGCTACTACAGCGCCGCCTCCTATCTTTCCGGCTCATACAGCTGGAAGAACATCAGCGAAAAAAGCTTTGCTTCCTGCTTCAAAAGCGGCAGCCGCAATTACTTTGAGGGCGCGCTGACGGCTGTTCTCATGCCGCTTGAGCCTGTGTTTGAAATGCTCTTTGCAAACGGAGCGCTGACCGTTCTCAACTCAATCACAATTCCCGGAACAAACGGCTACAACAGCGCGGTTATCCCCATTCTTGAAGCGCTCGGCTGCCCGGAGAAAAACATTCTTTCTTTCAGGCAGTATGAAAAATGCAAGGGCAGCGACAAAATTATCAGCGCAGTGCTTGACCCCGTGCTTGACCTTGTTGACATAATTTGCAAAAAGCCCGTTTACACACTGACGGACATTATGCCGAACCTCATCTACTTTGTTTCAAACGGCTCGCTTTTCCAGTGCATTGACAATCTGACAAAGCCGCTGTTTGATCTTCTTGAACCGTTCGGCGTCAGCGCTTCATCGCTCGGCTTTGACCTTGACAAGCTGAAAAAGACCGATATATTAGGTAAGGTTTCGGCCATGATACCGAAAATTGCAAAGGACATGATAAAGCTCAAAAAGCCCGACCTCAAGTCGCTTGCAGGAATGGGTTCGCTCGTTAAGGTTCAGAGCAAACGCACATATTCCGGAAAGACCGCCACAATCTACAAAGTTGAAGCCGATCAGACAGCCGTCCTCATCACTATTCTGCGCTACATCATCGGCGCAACAAAGGACCCCGAAAACAGCAAGGTCCTCAGCACAATGATGACCCCGCAGGACGGCGGGGACAACAATATGTTCGCTCAGTATTCCTCCGGAATCGGCGACCAGATGGCAACGCAAACGACCGACGAAACAATTGAATGGCTTTATAAGCTGTTCTTCCGCGAAAGAGCGGTTGCAGCAACAACCGAGCCGTTTGTCTATGACAAGGAGATCATTTATCAAAGCGAAAAGAAAACCAACAAAGCGGCTATTGCTTCTCCGATAATCCTTATTCTGGTTGCGCTCGTTGTTCTTGCAATATTCAAACGCGACAGGATTGAAGCCTATCTTGAAAACCGGAAGCTCAAAAAGGCCGAGAAAAAAGCAGCTAAGAAGGAGGCGTAAGAAATGCTGGTACTTAAAGACATTGTTAAAGATTATGTGACGGGAGACACCACCGTCAGAGCGATGAAAAACATCAGCATCAATTTCAGAGAAAACGAGTTTGTTGCCATCCTCGGTCCGTCGGGCTGCGGAAAAACAACAATGCTCAACATCATAGGCGGTCTTGACCGCTACACAAGCGGCGACCTTATCATCAACGGAAAGTCAACAAAAACTTTCACCGACGGCGATTGGGATACCTACCGCAACCATTCCATCGGTTTTGTTTTCCAAAGCTACAACCTCATCACTCACCAGACCGTTCTTGCAAACGTTGAGCTTGCCCTGACCCTCTCCGGCGTTTCAAAAAAGGAAAGGCGCGAAAAGGCCATTGAGGCACTCAAAAAGGTTGGCCTTGAGGAACACATCTATAAGCGCCCGACCCAGATGTCCGGCGGCCAGATGCAGCGCGTTGCAATAGCCCGTGCGCTCATCAACAACCCGGATATTATCCTTGCGGACGAACCGACCGGCGCTCTGGACAGCGAAACGAGCGTTCAGATTATGGAACTGCTCAAGGAGGTTGCAAAGGATAAGCTTGTTATCATGGTTACCCACAACCCCGACCTTGCGCTTCAGTACGCAACAAGAGTTATCCGCTGCCTTGACGGCAGTGTTATCGACGACTCAAATCCGTTCGTTCCCACCGAAGAGGATTATAAAATTGAAAAGGAAAAGGCAGAGGAGGAAAAGAAAAAGGGCAAAAAGCCGTCCATGTCAATGGCTACCGCTTTCACCCTCTCGCTGCGCAACCTTGTTACAAAGCGCACAAGGACAATCCTCACCGCCGTTGCCGGCTCAATCGGAATCATAGGCATTGCGCTTGTTCTTGCTCTTTCCAACGGTATCAACGGCTACATTGACCGGATTGAAAGCGACGCGCTCCTGCTTTTCCCGATGTCGGTTGAAAAGGAGGCCGTCAACACCGACAGTCTTCTTCAGACGGCGCTCGGTCTGAATCCCCTGCTCGGCGTTAACCACGAAAAGGACGCGGTCTATGTCAACACCTCGTTCAACACAATGATCAACACCTTTGTTGCACAGTCAAATTCAAACAATCTTCAGAGCTTCAAAAAGTATATTGACGAGAACCGCGCAAAGTTTGACGAGCTTTGCAACGACGTTCAGTTCAACTACACAACCAAGCTCAATATCTACAGAGTTCAGGACGGCGAAAACCCCATTCAGGTCAACCCGAGCACTCTGCTTGACAACAT
>JAEDEQ010000043.1 GCA_016293225.1 Clostridiaceae bacterium | reverse complement strand
TTGCACAAATTTTGAGGGACATATAATTTTGTGTTTAGCGTGATTTTTCACGCTAAACCTCCAGAATTATTTCACCGGCATTTTTGAAATCGTAGCCGCCGAGTTTTTTTAATCTTCTTTTGAATTCTTCGCTTTTAAGCGCCGCCAAAAAGGCCTTCACCCCATCATGCTCAAACGCTTCGTTGCTGACAAGGAAGTCGTATTGCTCATTGAACAGCGGCACAAAATCAAGGTCATATGTTCTTGCGGCGGAATACACACCGAGTCCGCAGTCAGCGCTGCCGCAGGCTACGGCGGCGGCAACGGCGGTATGAGTATATTCTTCACGCGTATAGCCGTAAATTTCATCAATGCTTATACCGTGCTTTCCGAGCAGCCAATCAAGCAGTATTCTTGTTCCGGCTCCTCTCTGGCGGTTAACAAAGGAAACACGGCGAAGATCCTCAATGGCTTCAAGCTGCTTTGGATTGCCTTTCGGAACAATAAAGCCCTGAATCCGTCCGATGCCTTTGACAAGCGTTACACCGCCGTTCGGAAAATACTTTTTAACATAGCTTTTGTTATATTCGCCGCTTTCTGCGTCAAGCAGATGTATGCCGCCGAGATGCGCCTCTTTGTTTCTGAGCGCCGTTATGCAGCCCATACTGCCGGTGTTGGCCGACATTACACAAAACGGCTTTTCACCTCGGGCAAGGATATCCGAAAGCTCGTCAATCAAAACGTCATGACTTCCGATAACGCAAACACAGCGCTCAATTTCTCCCCGGCTTTTCAAAAGAGTCATTTCAAGCCTTTCTCCGCCCTCAACGCCCTCGCTGTTCTGCTCAATTTCAACAATGCCGGAGGCTTTTGCAAAATCCGAAACAATTCCCGCCGCTCTGCCCATGGGAACGGCTACGGTTTTATTCCCGACAACAGCCGCACGGCAGCGGACAAATTCGTGATATTTCAGCGAGGACGGAATCCTTTTTGAAACCGTTACGGAAATCTTTTCGGCGTCTTCAACCGGTATTTTTGTAAGCAGGGAAACAACGGTTTTAACAATATTTTCCATCACGATGATTCCTGAAACCGGATAGCCCGGAACGCCTATGAACGGAACTTTCCCGATACAGCCGAGAACAGCGGGCTTGCCGGGTCTGATTGCAAGGCCGTGAACAAGAACTTTGCCGAGCTTTTCAAGCACTGAGCTTGTGTAATCGTCACGACCGGCGGAGGAGCCTGCAATCACAATTACGCCATCACAGACCTCGCAGGCCTTTTTAACGGCGGCTTCAAGCAAAGCAGGATCGTCCGGCGTTATCGGATATACCTCGCTTTCTGCTCCCCACTCACTGAGCATTGCGGAAAAAACAGCGGAATTATACTCCGGAATGTCTCCGCTTTTAACCTCGCTTTGCGCGTCAACAATCTCATCGCCCGTGGGTATGATTGCAAAAACGGGCTTTTTAGTAACAGTGAGCTCAAACACTCCGCCGGCAAGAAAAGCGCCGATAAGCGACGGTGTAACACGGGTAAATGAGGGTGCAATCATGTCGCCTGCGCTGACGTCCTCTCCGATTTGCCGAACATGTGACCACGGAGCGCTTGCGGAGTAAAGCATTACGCTCCCGTCGCTGTTTTCGGTAACCTCTTCAATCATCACAACGCAATCGGCGCCGTCCGGAAGCGGATCGCCTGTATCGACGAAAGTAAAATCTTCCTTTTTGATTAAAACAGGGCTGCTTTCGCTTGCGCCGGCGGTAAGGCCTGCCTTGAGCGCTATGCCGTCCATTGCGCAGGCACAATAATGCGGCGAGCAGCGCTTTGCATAAACCGCCTCGGCAACAGTCCTCCCGTTTGCCCTGCGCGTTTCAACCGTTTCGGTTTTATATGACGTTCCGACATCTTTCAGGCAGGAAAGAAATTTTTCAACCGCTTCTTTTAAAGGAATATTGGAAAGATAATTATGTTTCAAAAAGCTTCACCTCAATTTCCCGACCTGCAGGACAGCCCTCCGTGTCTCTGTCAATTATAAAATATCCGTCAGCTTTTGCAAGCTTTGCAACCGCGCCCGATTTTGCAAAAATCGCCGAGGCTTTTTCACCCTCAAGCTTCACTGCGCAAACCGTTGCCCTGCCGTTGTTTGAGGACACGTTCTGCGAAAGAACGGCGGAAGCTTTTTTGCCCTCAAGCCTGCGGTTTTCCGCTTTCAAAAGCGCCGGTTTAACCAGTAATTCAAACATAAAATATGCCGCCCCCGGGTGACCGGGAAGACCGAAAACCGCTTTATTGCTGCACACGGCAAACATGGTCGGCTTTCCCGGTTTTATTGCAATGCCATGAAAAAGCACCTTTCCGATTGATGAAAGAACGCGGAAAACGTTATCCTTTTCACCGGCGGAGGAGCCTCCGGAAATCAGCAGAACACTGCATTTTGAAAGCGCGGCGCTGACGCTTTGGAGCAGCATTGCTTCATCATCGGGACAAACGGGAAAAACGCTGACGTCACAGCCGAGAGCTTGCACAGCCGAATAAAGCATAACGGAATTAACATCCCTGATCTGCGAACCGACAGGTACGCCCGAATGGGAAATAAGCTCGTCCCCGGTTGAAATGATCCCCACAACGGGCCGCTTGTATACTTCAAGCCTGTCAATACCGACAGCTGCAAGCACGGCAATGCTTCGCGCAGTTATTACGCTGCCCTTTTCAATGATTATTTCTCCTGCTTTGCAGTCGTCTCCGAGTCTGTTTACGTTTTCAAAAACCGAAACGCTCTTCTGCGCATAAACATAACCGTCGCCGATTTCTTCACAGTATTCAAGCATAATAACGCTGTCGGCATTTTCGGGCAGCTTTCCGCCTGTAGGAATTCTGACGCACTCGCCGCTGCATATAGACCTTTCGGTGTTCTCGCCCATCTCAATCTCTCCGCAAAGGCGAAGCATTGCAGGTATCGTTTCGGAGCAGCCGTAGGTGTCGCAAGCGCGGACGGCAAAGCCGTCAACAACGGAACGCGAAAAGGACGGAAGATTTTCCTTTGAGCGCACATCACGGGCCGAAACTCTTCCGACGGCGTCCCAAAGCCCGACTGTTTCAACGGTTCTCAGTTTTTCAATTTCGTCCGATATTATTTTTTCGGCCTCGGTCAGCGTCACTACGTTAAGCATCAGACAATTCTCCATGAATCAATAAATTTTTTGCCGAACTCGCTTTTAGGAGCTTTAAGGAATGAAATATCCGAAAATTCGGCAACCCTGCCGTCTGATAAAATCAGAATTTTGTTTGCAACAGCCGGGGCCTGATTGGGAAACTGCGTTGCAAACAAAAGCGTGGTACGGTTTGCTTTGCAGCTTTCAAGCAGCGTTTTTTCAAGCAAGCGCGATTTTTCAATATCGACCGCGCTCAGCGGCTCATCAAGCAAAAGGCAGTCAAATGAGCCAGCAAGCATCCTTGCAAGGAACATTCGCTGCTTTTCCCCTCCGGAGAGTGTTTTTGCCTTTTTGTTTTCAAAGCCCTGCAAAAGGCAGCTTTTGAGAACAGGCTCAAGCTCACCCTTGAAGCCGGAAATTCTGATGTTTTTTTCAACCGTTCCGGAAAAGCAGTACGGCGATTGCGGCTGATAGCCGCAGCGGACTTTTTCATCGGAAAATTCAACCGTTCCGGAGTCCGGCTTCAAAACTCCGGCAATAAGCTTCAGCAGAGTACTTTTTCCGGAGCCGTTTAAGCCTATCAGAGCAACGCGGTCGCCTTTTTTTATTTCAAGTTCATCAATCTTCAGTACAAATGACGGCGAAAGACGCTTTTCCAAATTTTTAATTCTTATCATCGGATCTTCTCCTGCAATGTGTGCGCGGCAATATTTACAAGCAATGAAATAATCAGCAATATTATTCCGAGGGCAAGGGCCTTTTCAAAATCTCCCTTGTTCGCCTCAAGCAGAATTGCGGTTGTCATAACTCTTGTTTTAAACTGAATGTTTCCGCCGACAAGCGACACGGCGCCGACTTCGGCAATCGACCGGCCGAAGCCCATCAGCACAATGCTCAGAAACTGCGGCGCACATTCCTCCATTATCAACGCATTGCGCTTTCCCCCGGAAAGACCGAGACCCGACGCGGTTTCGCCGAGCGAAGAAAGCTTTTCGCCCGAAGCCGAAGCCGAAAGCGACGCTATGACAGGCGTTATCAAAACAACCTGCGCTATAACCATCACCGGCACGGAAAACATTATATGAAGCGAGCCGAACGGCCCGACGGAGCGAAAAAGCATAAACACGATAAGGCCTGCCAAAACAGGAGGCAAGCTCATCAGGGTGTTGAGTATTTTTATTACGGCGCTTTTGCCTTTAAATTCGGCAGAGCCGAGAAAAACGCCTAACGGCAGACCGAGCAAGGAAGAAAACAGTGTGCTGAAAAACGACATCAGCATTGTTGTTGCAATTATTTTCAAAAGCTCCGAATCTGCGCTGAAAATCAAATCGAAAGCCTGTTTAAAGTATTGCATATATTACTAAAGCACGCGAAGCCGCGGCAAAATACTGCGGCTTCGCTGATTATTTGATTATTTTTCGATAAGGAAGAAGAGCGCTTCGCCGTATTTATCCTTGCCGTACTCTTTAATAAGAGCCGAAGCTTCGTCTCCGAGGAGCCATTCAATAAGCGCATTTGCGCCCTCGGTGTTAATCTTGACGTTTTTGCCTTCAAATTCCTTTGCGTCAGCCTTGACTCCGAGGAGCGAGTAAGTGTTCTTCATGTCCTCGGCTTCCTCTTTAAGAAGCTTGAGATTATTAAGGGAAGCCTTCATTGAAAGATATGTAGCCTTATCGGTGATAACATAGCCCTTCATTTCGTTTGCTTTGGTAAGAGTATCGCCCATTCCGGAGCCGACGGAAACATACCAGCTGTCGGTTTCGCCCGGAGTAATAGCCGCGCTCTCCCAGATGGCGGTTTCCTTGTTGTGGGTTCCGCTGTTGTCCCCGCGCGAAACAAAGGTGCTTTTGCTTTCGGCAATGGCTTTGAATGCGTCGGCGGCTGTCTTTGCGTCGGCAATCTTTGCAGGATCGTTCTCCGGTCCGCAGATTACAAAGTAGTTATACATAAATGAAAGACGCTCGGTTGAAGCATAGCCCTCGCTGATGAAAGCTTCCTCTTGACTTTTTGAGTGAACCAAAAGCAGATCCGCATCGCCGCTTTTTGCGTAGCCGATAGCGATTCCCGTTCCGGCGGAAGCAACCTCAACCTTATATCCCGTCTCCTTTTCAAAGGCCGGAAGAAGATACGGGAGCAGACCCGAGTCGTTGACCGAGGTTGTTGTTGCAAGGCGAATCGTCGGATTTTCCGGCGCTTTCTGTTCGCCTGATGTACTTTGCGCCGAAGTGCTTTGAGCTGTTGTTGAGTCATTATTTCCTGCGCAGGCAGCAAAAGACAGCAGCATTGCAAGGCACAGGAAAAGTGCGAGTAGTTTTTTTGTCATGGTGTTTTCTCCTTTCTGAACACGAGAGGCACGGCAGTTTCCCGCAGTACCCGTTGGCCGGACAGCATATTCTTCCCCGTTTTGCATTTCAAGCGGCGCCTTAAAATGCAAAAACGGACGAACTTAGCCGTTTTGGCTCGGAAATATATTTCTTCATGCCCAAAGCAAAAACAACTTTTAGGCAACAAAGACAAAAAATATTTGACAAATGTCTTTATTTTTATGTAATATTATGTTATATTATATTCAGTAAGAATTGCAATCAGTAAGGCGGCGATAAAGTCATGTTTAAAATTGCGGTTGTGTGCGTCAGCGATCGTTCCTCAAAGGGAGAGCGCAAGGATCTCAGCGGTCCGCTTATCACCGAGGAGCTTAAAGACATTGCAAAAACAACGGAATATGTTTGTGTTCCGGACGAACAGAGCGTTATTGAAAAAGAGCTTATCCGCCTTTGCCAAACGGATATTTCAGCTGTTCTGACAACCGGAGGAACCGGATTCGCGCCGAGAGATGTGACTCCGGAAGCAACCGTTGCCGTTGCGGAAAAAAACGCGCCCGGAATTGCCGAAGCGATGAGAGCAAAAAGCCTTGCATTTACCGATAAAGCAATGCTTTCAAGAGCGGCAAGCGTTATCAGAAACAATGTGCTTATCATCAATCTTCCCGGCAGTCCAAAAGCCGTAAAGGAATGTCTTTCGGTTATTAAAGATGTTCTGCCCCATGCGTTTGAGCTTTTAAAAGGCAAGGTTGCCGATTGCGGCAGACCATTTGAAGTATAGCCGATAGCAGACAAAAAGTCAAGTGACGTTTTGAAAGGTTTTGTAAAAAATGTACATAAAAAGTGAAAAAGACAGGCAAAACGCCGCTTTGTTCGACACCGATAAGCTGAGGAATTCCAAGGTATTGCTAATCGGGCTGGGCGGACTCGGCTCACCCGTTGCATACGCCCTCGCCGGAGCGGGCATAGGAAAATTGACGCTTTGCGACAAAGATACGGTAAGCGAGAGCAATCTCAACAGACAAACGCTTTACACCGCAAAAGATATCGGAAAAAGCAAGGCAAAAACAGCCTGCGATGTCCTTTCCTCCTTTGCGCCGGACTGCGACATTGATTTTATTGATGAGGAAGTAAACGAAAGCAATGCCGTTTTCCTCGTTTCCGATAACGGTCTTGTTATCCTTGCGGCCGACAACAACCGCGTCCGCTTTGATGTCAACAAGGCTTGCGCAAAACAAGGAGTCATGCTTTTGAATGTCGGGATAGCAAACGCTTTCGGCAGCATATATTTATATAAACCGGGTAAAACTCCCTGCCTTGCCTGCGTTCTCGGGGAGACCGAGAGCAACGACAAACGTACCTGCGCCGCCTGCTGCGGCGCTGTCGGCTCACTTGCCGCAATGCGTGCGCTTTACGCACTTTGCGGCGCCGATATTCATGAAGGGAAAATTGCCGTTATCGACTGCCGTGAACTGACAGTTGACCTTCTTTCGATAAGGCGGCGAAGCGGCTGTGATATTTGCGGAGGTGAACAAAAATGAAAGACAAACTCCTGGGCTATATGGGAAAGGTCCTCAAGATTGATTTGACAAACCGAACAAGCGAGGATTTCCCTTGGACCGACAAGGACCGCGAACGTACCCTTGGCGGAAAGGTCATGGCTGCCGACATTCTTTTGAGCCATATCAGGCCGGGAATGAAAGCCTATGACGAGGATAACTGGATTGTTGTTACGACCGGACCTCTGACCGGAGTCGGCTGCCCGAATACATCAAGGTTCAATATTTCAACAATTTCGCCGCTCACCGGAATTATTACCTCATCAAACTGCGGCGGTGAGTTCGGACTGAGTCTCAAGCGCTCCGGCTACGACGCCGTAATTTTTACCGGACGTTCTTCCTCGCCGGTTACAGTCAACATTATCAACGGAAACGTTACCTTTGACGATGCGTCCGCGCTTTGGGGACTCACCACGGGAGAAACGCAGGAAAAGCTCCCTGCGTACCACGGAAAGCTTGTCATTGGCCCTGCCGGCGAAAACAAGGTTCGCTACGCCTGCGTTTTCAGCAACGAACGAACGGCGGGACGAGGCGGCGTCGGCGCTGTTTTCGGGGATAAAAAGCTCAAGGCCGTTACTGCGTTCGGCGTAAAGATTCCTGAAGTTGCCGACCGTGAAAGCCTCAGAAAGCTCAACGAAAAATGGACGAACACTCTTCAAAACCATCCGCTGACAGGCCGTCAGCTTCCGAAGCTCGGCACCGCCGGTCTTGTTTCTCCGATGCAGGCGCACAAAATTCTTGCAACCAAGAATTTTTCAGCCGGAAGGTTTAAGGATTTTGAAAAGATTTCGGGTGAAGAGCTTGCGGAAAACCATATGTTGAGCAACGCCGCCTGCACCACCTGTGTTATCCGCTGCGCAAGGACAGTTTGTGTTGACGGAAAGCACGTTAAAGGACCTGAGCTTGAAACCCTCGGTCTTTTAGGTGCAAACATACTTAACAACGATATTGAACAGATAATCAAATGGAACTATGAGCTTGACGAGCTGGGAATGGACACAATTTCCGCAGCAGGCGTTATTGCTTTTGCAATGGAACTTAAAGAAAAAGGTCTTTGGGACTGCGGTCTTGAATTCGGCAAGACCGATAATATCTCCGAAATTTTTCATGATATTGCAATGCGTAAGGGCAATGGTGATATTCTTGCCGAGGGTACGCGCATTATGAGTGAAAAATTCGGCGGCAAGGATTTTGCAATCCACGCAAAGGGAATGGAGCTTGCGGCATATGAGCCACGCCACGCCGTGGGTCAGGGTCTCGGCTATGCAACCTCAAACCGCGGCGGCTGCCACCTTAACGCAGGCTATATGGTTGTTGTTGAGGGTCTCGGCCTTGACGTTGATTCACTTACGCCGCACGGAAAGGCCGCTCTTACAATTGCGTTCCAGAACCTTATGGAGGCTGTATCCGCCTGCGGAAGCTGCCTTTTTACAAGCTATGCAGTCCTCCCCGGCTTTCTTATTGACAAGCCGAACTGGTTTTTGACAAGGGCAATACTCGCCTGTTTCCCGTATGTCGGCCCTGTTGTAAATCTTCTCAGCCATTTTACAAAGGTTGCGGCAATCAACATTCCGCTGGTTCCCCATTCATATGCCCTAAAATATGCAACCGGCATCAAATCCACCGTTGCAAGAATGCTCACCTGGGGCGCCTTGGGATACAATACTGAAAGGATTGCCAACATCGTGCTCGGACAAAAGGCCAACGCAGATAAGCTTCCGAAGCGATTGACAAACGAGCCTCAGGATCCGTCCGATCCGCGCACAAAGGTTCCGCTTGAGGTCATGAAAAAAGTATACAACCGCGCAAGGGGCTGGAAGGACGGTATTCCGACCTATCACAGGCTGAAAACACTCGGCGTCAGGATAAGCAAAGAGCTTTATGATTCTGTTGTTAAGGAGGCGTACCAAAATGGCAAAAGTGACTGTTAAGCTTTTCGGCGTGCTGAGGATGGATACAAAGCTTAAAGCCGAGGAGATAAACATTGATAAGGTTGAGGATATTTTTGACTCGCTGAATCTGATTGTTGACGAAAGATTTGAAGAAAACAAAAAGAGCAATCCCCTGCTGCCTCACCCCGATAAGCTCTCGTTTAAGGACGCGGTTATCTTTATCAACGGTGAACGCTGCGCAAAAAAGAGCAAAAAGCTTTCGGACGGCGATGAGGTCTGGCTGCTTTCGCCTGCCTCGGGCGGCTGAGAAAGGAGTGGTACAATGTCATTTGTTGTTGACCTGAATAAATGCGTCGGCTGCGGCGCGTGCAAGTATATTTGTCTTTTTGAAGCACCTACGCCCATTGACGAGGCAAAAAGTAAATATGAAATCAAAAGCGAACACTGTCTCGGCTGCGGACAGTGCGAAGATATTTGCCCCAATAACGCGATAAGACCTGCCCCGGGTCACAAAAGGATTAAAAATGTAACCATTATTGAAGAAAAATGCTTCGGCTGCGGCGTTTGCAGGCACTTCTGCCTTGCAAAAGCGCCGGACGGTGAAAGGAATAAGCCGTTCAAGATTGACTCGGAAAAATGCTTCAGATGCGGCGTTTGCATTTCAAAATGCCGCAAAGACGCTATTGTTGCCGAATATGAATAATTAAACGCATAAAAATACTTTTGGGCTATTTCACCCCATAAACACAATAAAAGCTATAATTCATAAGAGCGTTTTTGCTTTCAGTGAATTATAGCTATTATTTTTGATTTAAATATTAAAAAACAAAATGCGAACAGCTTTACTCTTTTGTGCGTTAAACGTTACTTTTTGCATTTTTTGCATTTATCACACGGGTAATTACAGCCTTTGCAGCAGCTGCAACCGCCTGATTTTCCTTTTTTCACTTTTATTATCGCAAACACAAGAGCCGCAGCAATCAAAACAAGACAAATTATATCGGCAGCACTCATCACGACACCCCCAAAAGCATTCCGACAAGCCGTGCGGCAAACGCAAGCAGGTATGCAACGGCACACTGACCGATTACAACTCCGCCGGCCCACCTTCCGCCGAGCTCCCGGCGTATTGAAGCTATGGCTGCAACGCACGGTGTATACAAAAGGCAAAAGACCAAAAACGAAACTGCGGCAAGCGGTGTAAACAAGGTTGTGATTGAAGCACCCGAAAGCAGAACCGACAAGGTTGAAGCAACGCTTTCTTTTGCCATAAAGCCGGCAATAAGAGAAGTGCAGATCCGCCAGTCATTGAATCCGAGGGGTGCAAATATCGGAGCAATATAGCCGGCAATGGACGAGAGCATACTCTCCTCCTGCCGTCCCGGAACCGGATTGAGGCGAAAATCAAAGCTCTGCAAAAACCAAATTATTACCGATGCAATGAAAATGACGGTGAATGCGCGCTGAAGAAAATCCTTCGCCTTGTCCCAGATGAGCTGAAGAACATTCCTGAGCCTCGGCATACGGTAATTCGGAAGCTCCATCACAAACGGAACGGCTTCGCCCTTAAAGGCGGTACGCTTCATAATCGAAGCCACAACTATTGCGGTTAAAATTCCGAGAAAGTAAATGCCAACCATTATAAGTCCGCTGTACTCCGGGAAAAATGCCTGAGTCAAAAGACCGTAGATAGGCAATTTGGCCGTGCAGCTCATAAACGGAATGAGCATAACGGTAAGACGGCGGTCCCTTTGCGAGGGCATTGTTCTGCTTGCCATTACGCCGGGAACGGTGCAGCCGAAGCCTATCAGAAGCGGAACAATGCTGCGGCCGGAAAGACCGATTTTTCTGAGCAGCTTATCCGTAACAAAGGCAATGCGCGCCATATATCCGCTGTCCTCCAGAAGCGAAAGGAAAAGAAACAGAATAAGAATTATCGGAATAAAGCTCAATATGCTGCCTATGCCGCCGAAGATTCCGTCAATAATCAGCGAATGGAGCAGCTCATTGACGCCGATATCGGTCAAAAAGCGGTCAACAAAGCCGCTGAAAGAATCTATTCCCGCTTGTAACAGATTCTGAAGCGCAGCGCCGAAAACATTAAAGGTCAGATAAAAAACAAGCGCCATGATACCTACAAACGCAGGAATTGCCGTATACTTGCCCGTTAAAATTTTATCGATTCTTCTGCTGCGCCTGTGCTCCTTGCTTTCGGCAGGCTTAACAACGCAGCGGTTGCACAGCCGAGTGATGAACGAAAACCTCATATCGGCAACAGCTGCGGCGCGGTCAAGTCCGCCCTCCTTTTCCATCTGAAAAACAATGTGCTCAATCATTTCCTTTTCGTTTGCGGAAAGCTTGAGCGCGCTCGTAATCATCTCATCGCCCTCGATAACTTTCGTAGCCGCAAACCTCAAAGGAATTTCAGCGCTTTTTGCATGGTCGCTGATAAGCTCCATAATTCCGTGCAGCGCGCGGTGAACCGCTCCGCCGCGGACATTTTCATCGCAGAAGTCAGTTCTGCCCGGACGTTCGCGGTATTGAGCAATGTGAATGGCATGACGTATCAGTTCGTCAACGCCCTCGTTCTTTGCCGCGGAAATGGGCACAACAGGTATTCCGAGCATTTCCTCCATTTTGTTGATATCCACGGTTCCGCCGTTTCCGCGGACTTCGTCCATCATATTAAGGGCAAGCACAATGGGTATTTCCAGCTCCATGAGCTGAAGCGTCAGATAAAGATTGCGCTCAATATTTGTTGCGTCAACAATATTTATGATACCCGTAGGCTTTTGTTCAAGAATAAAACGGCGCGAAACCAGCTCTTCGCTCGTATACGGCGAAAGAGAATATATCCCCGGCAGATCCGTCACCTCTGTATTGGGATAGCCGCGGATTGCTCCGTCTTTACGGTCAACGGTGACCCCGGGAAAGTTTCCGACGTGCTGATTTGAGCCGGTCAGCTGATTGAAAAGAGTTGTTTTTCCGCAGTTCTGATTTCCGGCAAGGGCAAAGGTCAGCAAAGTCCCTTTCGGCACAGGATCTCCGCTGCCTTTAACGTGGTATTTGCCGTCCTCTCCGAGGCCGGGATGCTCACTTTGTTCGATAAATGAAATTCCTTTTTTTCTGAATAATTCCGAGGGCTTTACCGGCTCGACTTCAATCTGCTCAGCATCGGCCAATCTGAGAGTCAGCTCATAGCCGTGGATCAGAAGATCCATAGGATCTCCCATAGGAGCAAACTGAACCAGCGTTACATTGGCTCCCGGAATTACGCCCATATCCAAAAAATGCTGGCGCAAAGTGCCCTTTCCGCCTACCGATATAATTTTCACAGTCTGACCTGTCTTAATTTCACTTAATTTCATTCTTATTCCTCGTTTAAAACAATCATTTGCTTACTTAAAACCTCAAATTAATAAATATTATAGCACTCAAAAAGAGTAAAATCAATTCATTTTTTCTGAACCGTATTGAAAAAATTCCTTTTCTGTGTTAGCATATTTAAGGTCATATTACCAGCCAAAAAATTATTGGGAGAGTACAGAAAATGAATAATCAAAAAAAGACGCTCACATTCGGCAAGATTATAGTGTACTCCGTCGGCATCTTCGGAATCCAGCTTCTTGTCGGATATATCAACACTTATCAATCACAGTTTTACACGAGCGTTCTTGCGGCAGACCTGACAAAGTGCGCCGTAATAATTCTTGTTTCAAAAATCATCAGCTCATTTGCCGATCCGATAATAGGAAATATCATTGACTCGGCACACTTCAAGTCCGGCAAAATGAAACCGTTTGTTGCAATGAGCATAATTCCGTTCGCCCTTATTACAACGATAATGTTCATCGCAATCGACTTCAAAAGCGAAACTTTCAAGTACGCCTACATCACCGTTACCACCGTTCTTTGGAACATTGTCATGAGCTTTGCGGACATTCCCAGCCAGGGTATGCTCGCCGTGCTAAGCTCCTCAAGCGAGGAGAAAAACAGCTGCGCGGGAATTGCAAATATGCTCAAGTCTCTCGCTCTTGTTGCGCCGAACCTTGTGGTACCCGTAATCTGTATGCTCACCGGTTCCGCAATTATCACAAAAAAGGAATACATAATTTCCGCCGTGGCAATGGGCGTCTTTGCAATACTGACAACGGCAATCATGCTGCGCGGTTCAAAGGAAGTTGTTAAGAGCGAGCCGAACAAGCTCGGCTTCAAGGAAATGTTCTCCGAGCTGTTTTCAAATAAGCCTCTTATGATAATCTTCCTCATCAATATCCTCGGCTTCGGCCGCAATATGGCGGTCAGCATAGGCGTTCAGGCGGCGGCAGTTCTTCTTGACAAGGTCACCATTCCCGGACTCAACATCACCCTCGCCGGCGAAAACCTTCCAATTATTCTCGGAGTCGGCGCGGCAATTCCGTCAACGCTGTCCGTTGTTCTCACTCCGCTCATTTCCAGGAAGCTCGGCGTTAAAAAAACATTTATGATCTTCGGCGTATACGGAGCGGTTGCCGCAATGGGCTACTACCTGCTCTTTGCTTTCGGTCCCGAATGGTTCCGCTCCCTTTGGGGAATACTTCTCGGTCAGTTCGTAATCAACTTCATGTTCGGCCCGCACGGCTTTGCTCCGCTTATTATGCTTTCCGATTCCGTTGACTACCGCGAGATGACAACCGGAAAAAGAACAGAGGGAATCCAGTACTCCGTCCTCAGCCTTTCAATCAAGCTTGCAAACGCATTTTCCGTTGCAGTCGGAATCTTCATTGTGGGCCTTTCGGGCTACGTCGGAACAATGAGCTTTGCCGATGTAACACCGCACATGAAAAACGTTGTAATGGCTGCATATTGGTTCATTCCCGGCCTTTGCACAGGACTTTCAATGATTCCGATGCTGTTCTATAAGCTTGACAGAAAAGAAGTCAGGCAGCAGATACGCGACTTCATTGCAAAGCGCGACAGTGAAACCGTTGCAAAATAAAACGTAAACAATAAGTAAAGCTATAATTCCGGAAAGCATTTTATCAGCTTTTCGGAAATTATAGCTTTATATTTTTATGCTCTTTGTCTGTTTGCCGCCGAATGGAGGCTTATACTGTCCGTCGGGTTATCGGCTCTGAAGTTCTTCAACGGCAACAATTCCGCCGATATCCGTCAGCACATGATTTTTTAAATATGAATATCTGCAACCGTGCTTTTTCAGAAACCGGTCAATTTTATCAAAGCTTCTGTGTCCGGTAATGTCGCCGAAAAAAATCATATGGTCTTTGCTTCTCAGTGCGCTTGCTCCGCCGATGAAGCCGTATTCATGGCCGGTCAAAAAGATGTCTCCCTTTTCTATAAGCAAAACATCTATTCCGTTTTTAATGCAGGCTTTTTCTATCGAAAGGTCATCGGTAATGACTGCGTTTTCATTAACGATGCAGGTTGAACATTTTGCGTAGCCTTGCCTGACATTGAGCGTCCTGCAAGGCAATTCTTTTATCCTTTTATCGGCAACGTCAATTCTTCCGATAAGCTTATCGGAAAGCAAAGCAAAATTCAGCTTGCAGTCGTTTGGATAGGCTCCGCTGACAGCGCTTTCCGTCAACATTACTTTCATGCCGCGCTCTTTCAGGGCATTAAACAGTGAAATCTGGCTTTTATCAAGCAAAATTTCACCGCGTCCGAAATAAAACGCATTAATGTCTGCATGAAAAGAGATTGACGGCTCAACAAAGCGGTTTTCATCAACAGGGATAACCTCTATTCCGAACGATTTTATAAAGCTCAAAAGCTCTTCGTCCGTTTTGCCTATAATTGCCGTTTTAACCGGAAGTTCCGGCAGATTCGCCCGTTTTATAAAGCTCATGTTATCAACGCCTCAAACGCCTGCCTTATTGTTCTTACACCGACAATCTCAATTTTTTCCGCCAATTTTGCGGGAACAGACTTGAGATTATGCCTCGGAATTATGCATTTATTGAAGCCCAGTCGCGCGGCCTCCTTAACGCGCTGTTCGCAGTGGGAAATTGCTCTGACTTCGCCGGCAAGCCCGATCTCACCGAAAGCAAGAACATCGTCGCGAATGGCGTAATCCTTGAGCGATGAAACAAGCGCCATCGCTATAGTGAGGTCAAGCGCAGGCTCGTCAAGCTTCATTCCGCCGACAATGTTGATATATGCGTCAAAATTGCTCAGGCAGTACCCTCCCCGCTTTTCAAGTACGGCAATAAGCATAGCCATTCTGTTATAGTCAAAGCCGTTGGTCATTCTGCGCGGATTGCCGTATGCCGTGGGAGTAACAAGCCCCTGAATTTCCGCGAGGATAGGTCTTGTGCCCTCCATTACGCAGGCTACGCAGGTTCCGGGAGTGTTTTTCGGTCTTCCGGCAATGAGCATTTCCGAGGGATTTTCAACCTCAACAAGACCCCTGTCGGTCATTTCAAAAACACCTATTTCATTAGTTGAGCCGTATCTGTTTTTTACGGCGCGCAGAATCCTGAACGAGAGATTCCTTTCGCCCTCAAAGTATAAAACAGCGTCCACCACATGCTCAAGCACTTTGGGTCCGGCAATGTTTCCGTCCTTGTTAACGTGACCAACCATTATTACCGGGACGGACATTGACTTTGCAATCCGCATAAGCAGATTTGCGCTTTCCCTGACCTGGGTCACGCTTCCCGGCGAGGAGGAAAGCTCGGTATAGTTCATTGTCTGAACCGAGTCAACAATAACAAGATTGGGCTTTGCACTTCTTATATGCTCGCAGACAGCCTGAACATCGGTCTCGCAAAGAATACGCAGATTTTCCGTTGTAACCCCAAGTCGGTCGGCACGCAGCTTTATCTGATTGTATGATTCCTCACCGGAAACATACATTATGTCAAGCTTTTTTCCGAGCTGTTGACAAATTTGAAGAAGAACGGTAGATTTTCCGATTCCCGGGTCGCCGCTGAGCAAAACAAGCGAGCCTTTGACAATTCCGCCGCCGAGCACTCTGTCAAGCTCCGACATTCCTGTTTTATATCGTATTTCATTGTCCGGCTCAATTTCCTTAAGGGTATATGAACGAACGCTTGACGGCTTTGCAACTTTTGAATCTGCCGAGGAGCCTTTAGCAATCCTCACTTCCTCCTGCAAGGAGGCCCATTCGCCGCATTCGGGACATTTTCCGAGCCATTTCGGCGTTTCATAGCCGCATGATGAGCAGACAAAAACTGTTTTAGACTTTTGAGCCATTGAATTTCACTTCCCGTTTAAGCAGCGCCAAGGCTGCTCAGATATTTTATGACGCCGTCAACAATCGCAACGGCCATTTTCTTCTGATATTGTTCATCGTTCAAAAGCTGAGCTTCGCCGCCGTTTGAAAGGAAGCCGCATTCAACCATTACCGCAGGAGATTTTGCGTGATACAGCAGATATATCTCCGTACCGGACGGCTTGATTTTCCGTGTGTTTTCGTTTTGCAGCTTTTCAACAATAGCGTTTTGAATGTACTCGGCTATTACTTTACTTTGCGGATCATTTTTTGAGTAGAAAACCTGAGCGCCGTGATACTTGCTTTGGCCGAAATGATTCTGATGAATACTCAAAAAAATACTGTTCGGATATTTCAGCATTATGTTCATTCTGTTGCGGATATCGGAAACCTTTTTTTCGCGCATTGCATTGCAGCCGCTGTCATAAATAAGGCAATCCGTTTCACGCACGGTTACCGTTTCAAAACCCAACGACTCAAAAGCTGCTTTCAGCTTCATTGAAATTGAAAGATTAATATCCTTTTCAAGTATTCCGCTTGAGGACTGCGCACCGCCGTCTTCACCGCCGTGGCCGGGGTCGATTATTATAACCGGCAAAGTCTTTTTTTCGCTTTCGGATTTTGCGGTTGAATAGACAATATCAATTCCGAATATCAGCAAGGCTGAGACAAAAACGGCGCACAGCGTAAAAATGAACTGCTTTGCGCTGATTATCTTATAAAAATGCTTTTTCATAGT
>JAEDEQ010000121.1 GCA_016293225.1 Clostridiaceae bacterium | reverse complement strand
TGTGTAAGCGTGGATCGTTGACATGATACCGCTCTGGATGGGAGCGTAGTCGTTGAGAGCCTTAGCCATGGGAGCAAGGCAGTTGGTGGTGCAGGAGGCTGCGGAAATGATCTGATCTTCAGCGGTAAGGGTGTCGTTGTTTACCGAGAAAACAATGGTCTTGAGGTCGTTGCCTGCCGGAGCGGAGATGACAACCTTCTTTGCGCCTGCATTGATGTGAGCCATGCTCTTTTCCTTTGAGCAATAGAAACCGGTGCATTCAAGAACAACGTCAACGCCGATCTCGCCCCAGGGGAGCTTGCTTGCGTCTGCTTCCTTATAGATAGTGAGGGTCTTTCCGTCAACGGTGATGGTGTTTGCTTCGTCATCAGCGGAAACGGTGTGAAGATTTTCGCCGAGTCTTCCGCAATAGCCGCCCTGAGCGGTATCGTACTTGAGAAGATTTGCAAGCATTGAGGGCTTGGTAAGATCGTTGATGGCAACAACGTCATAGCCCTCAGCGCCGAACATCTGGCGGAAAGCAAGGCGACCGATACGGCCGAATCCGTTAATAGCAACTTTAACTGACATAGTGATTACCTCCGATAAATCTTAATTACAAACTTTTGCTCATATATATTACCCCATTTGCAGGCGTTTTGCAACCGAAAAAGCAAAAAAACTTTTTCTTTTCCAAATTTTGTCAGCCTGAACAAAATATTGTTTACAGAAGCCAAAAAGGGCATAATACTGACGAAAAATCCGACCGCAAAAGGAGCGAAAAAAATGCCGTATTCCCTTCTTCAAAAAATTGACCGCCTTTTATCTCTTGAGGAAACTGCGGAAAATGAGGGCGAGATAAGAGAGCTTGTTAACGAGATTTTTGCGCGCTCAGACGAGCTGTACGAGCTGACGGCCACCGCGAGCGAGCCCGAAAGGGGAAAGAAAATGCTTTCGCAGTGCCTGAGGAAGCTGCGCACGCTCAACAACAACAAAGAAAGCGCGCTGAAAAACTGCGATTATTCCTTTGTTGAGCTTGACAAGCTGCTTGAGGGTGTTTGCCTTTGCACAAACATTCTGCTTTCCGAAAGCGACATGAACCTCTTTTTCATTCCGGAAAAGGTTGCCGTTTCCTGCTGTCCCTCTCTTATTGTTGACTCTTTTATGAACCTTATTTCAAACGCGGTGAAATTTTCAAAGGGAAAGAATATCACGGCCTCGCTGACCCTCGGCAAAAGGCAGTGCGTTGTTTCCGTTACCGACAGCGCCGGCGAGGAGGACGCCCTCTCGCTCATCAGGCCGAAAAGCGGATTGCGCAGCGTTCAGAACACCGCAAGGCTCCACGGCGGACGGCTGCTTTTTGCTTCAAGCGGCCCCTCGTTTTCGGCAAGAATGGCGCTTTCGGCCGATCTTCCGCGCGGAAAGCGCTACCATGCGCCGCCGTTTTCAAGCTACCTTGAAAACAGGTTTTCACCCGTGCATCTGGGGCTGTGCGACTGCATGGACTGATTTAAGTTTCAAAACATTGAGAACAGCCTTTTAAAAGCGTCCCCGAGCTGGGCAAAAAACGCGGAATACCACGATGCCGCTTTGCCGCTTCCGTCAATGTTGAAAGAGTCAAACTGGGAATAGGTATCAGTCCAGTTGGCGGCGCCGACAGACTCGCCGTTGTCGTCAGTCATGTATCTGAAGTCGGGCGAAAGGGTAAACCTGTCCGACTTCCTGCCGCTTGTGTAGTTATACGCATGGTTGCAGTCATAGGTTACAAAGTTGTGGTTGCCCTGTGCGTCCTCATATGCGCCGGTTAAAAGCACCGTGTGGCCGGGGGTGACAAACGCATTGCCGGTATAAAAGGTATAGAGGACTATGCGGCCGTTTTTAACGCTTTCAAACATATCTTTCATTGACGCGGCATATTCGGCCGTGCCGGGGGTGGCCGCTTTGTTTTCGCAAAGCCAGCTTGTTGCGGCGTTTGCCTGATAATAGTTGATATAGCTTATAAGGTCGCTGTCATTATCCATATCAACAAGGTTATCGGCATTCTGGAGCGATTTTACGTCAATTCGGCCGTAGTGCTGAAGCGCCGTGACCGTTGAAATTCCGTAGCAGGAGCCACGCCAGTCCCAGCTCGGATATGTTGCAAGCACCGCACCGAGAACAAAGCCGGGAACGGGCGAAGGACCGAAGGTTTTGAAAATGTTTTCCCTGAGCATATCAATATTTTCCTGCGTCATGTAGTAGGTGCCTTTTTCATCGACATCAAAATAGTAATCTGAGTTTGTGAACCGGAACACCTCGTCTTTTTCAAGGTATGTGGGGCACCAGACTGCGTAAAGCTCAAGCGAAACGCCGCTTTCAATCTCCTCGCCGCCGGTGTATTCAACAAGACCGTCAGGTGTTGTTGACCAGCCGGCAAAGGCATAGCCCTCACGGGTAATCCGGCTGTTATAAGGATTGGAGTCCACCCTGAGAGTTTTGCCGTAGGAGGCCGTACGTTCATAGCTTTCCGGATAATCGAGGCCTGTGTGGTAGGTTATTTTTTGAATGTCGGATAATTGCGCCGGAACTACTGATTCAATGCTGAAGCCGTAATAATTCTCACTGCCGTCGGGATAGCTTTCGGGGTATATTCCCCCGGCGGTTGCAAAAACGGCAAGTGTGAGCGACAGCAGCACTGCCGCAAGAAAAACGGAAATAAACTTCTTCATAAATTACTTCTCCTTCTTTTAATCGGGCGAAAGCCCGTTCTCCATAATTATTAAGATAAACCAAAAGTATCAGTCTGTCAAGGCAAAGAAAAAACCGGAATTCATTTTTACTCTGCGTTGTAAACCTGCACTTTTTCCCTTGAAACCTGCTTCGTTTTGTAGTATACTTTTACAATATGCAACTAATTATTTACTCGGGAGTTTTGAAAAATGAACCACAACCGCACGGCGGGCGTTTTGCTCCACCTCTCATCGCTGAACGGCCCTTTTTCGGTCGGAGTAATGGGAGGGGAGGCCTTTGCTTTTGTCGATAAGCTTCAAAGAATGGGCTTTTCGCTCTGGCAGATGCTTCCCCTTTGCCCGGTAGATCACACCGGTTCGCCCTATTGCTCGGTCAGCGCCTTTGCCGGCAATATCGCCTTTATTGACCCGCGCCTTTTGAAGCAGGACGGGCTTGTTACCGATGAGGAAGTCAGAGAAAACCAATACCACGGCAGTGAATTTTCCGCCGATTGGGAATTTGCCGTTAAAAAGCGGCTTGCACTTTTGAAAAAGGCCTTTTTGCGCATTGACGATGACACAAGGCAGCTTATCTCAATTTTTGCCGGGCAGAACGATTGGGTGCGTCCCTTTGCGCTTTTCAGCGC
>JAEDEQ010000120.1 GCA_016293225.1 Clostridiaceae bacterium | reverse complement strand
GGGACGAGCGAAATGATGACGTCAAGCATGATACCGGTCGTTGTCTCGCTTGAGCGGACGTGCGGCGAGGGGCTGACTGTGAGTTTTTTTGCCATTATTTTGCACTCTCCTCTCTGAGTACCTGCTTTGCAAGCCTCATATATTGAACGAGCGGACGTCCGGACGGACAGGCGTAGGCGCAGGAGCCGCACTCCATGCAGACCGAAACAAAGCTTCTTTCAAGTCCGTCTTTATCACGAACCTTTGCAAAGCGCTCAATGAGCGTGGGCATAAGGCTCATCGGGCAGACCTCAACGCAGCGTCCGCAGCGGATGCAGTCGCGCTCGGGCTTGATGGCGTCCTTCCTGTCTGCAAAGGCAAGAACAGCGTTGTTCTGCTTGCAAACGGGGGCGTCCGTGCCGCAGACGGCGATACCCATCATCGGACCGCCGCAGATAATCTTGCGCGGCTCTTCCTTAAAGCCGCCGCAATAGTCGATAACTTCCTGAATGTTGATGCCGATTGGAACGCGGAGGTTCTTCGGTTCTTTGATTGCGGAGCCGTCAACCGTTATTGAACGGCTGATGAGCGGCTTGCCGGTTTCAAGGTATCTTTCGATAAAGGCGACCGAAGCAACGTTCATTACAACGCAGCCGACGTCCGCCGGGAGCTTTCCGGGCGGAACGCGCCTGCCCGTTGCGGAAAGCACCATCATTTTTTCCGCGCCCTGCGGATACCTTGAGCGAAGCGCCATGATTTTTATTGAGGTATCGTTTTTTTCGTCAATAAGCTTCCGGAAAATTTCAATGGCCTTGGGCTTGTTGTCCTCAACGGCAATTATAACCTGACTGAAGCCGAGGTACTTTTTGAGGGTGAAAACGCCGTTGATAACGTTCCTTGAATTTTCAATGCACTCGCGGTAGTCAACGGTGATGAACGGCTCACATTCGGCGGCGTTGACAATAAGGGTGTCAACATTCTTGTCCTCGGGATAGTTCAGCTTAACGTGAGTCGGAAAGCCCGCTCCGCCGAGACCGACAAGACCGGACGCGCGCACAGCTTTCAAAAGCTCCTCGCGGTTTGTAACCGTTGGCGGCTTAATGCCCTCATAAAGGCGCATTTCGCCGTCGGACTCAATGGTCACGCCCTTTGTGATGATGCCGTTGGCAAGCTTGACGTCGCCCACGGCCTTAACGGTGCCGGACACGGTTGCATGAATCGGCGCGGAAACAAACTTGTCGCTGTCGCCGACAAGCTGACCTACCGAAACCGTGTCTCCAACCTTGACAACGGGTGTGCAGGGCGCGCCGATGTGCTGCTGCATCGGAAGAACGACCCTGTCGGGAACGGGCATTCTTTCAACCGGCATTTCGGCGGTGTGCTTGTTGTGGGCAACATTGACTCCGCCGCGCCCCTTTGCGCGTGCAAAAATAACTCCGGGTAAAGTTTTTTTCATTCTGTCATCTCCAAATCTCTGTGGCTTCCGCCGCCCGAAAAAATCAGACGCCGTTTTTTATCAAAGTGTTTGCTGTGATTTATTCAGAGGTTCCTTAATTGTTCGGTCAGGCGGGGCAAAACGGCGTTGAGAACAGCGCCGGTCAGCGTTCCGCCGATGACCGCAAAAAGCAAAAGATACTTACCGTAGCCGAGCATTGCCGCGCCCGAAAGAGCGCACGCGCACAAAAGCTGGCCGAGGTTGAAGCAAACGGCGCAAAGCACGCCGATTCCGATAAAGCTGAGGTTTTTGCCTTGTTTCTTTATCGTAAGGCTCAGCGCAAGAACACTGAGTATTCCGCCGCAGAAGCTCATGAGTCCCGCAACGGCGCCCCTTGTAACGAACGCAAAAAGCGCCTTCAGGAGCGTTATATACAAAGCGCCGGTAAAGCCGAAAGCATTCGCGGCGAACATTGTTACAATGTTTGAAAGGCCGGCCTTTGCTCCGGCAGGGAGAAAGGGAACAGCCGGAAAAATAAGGTTTTCAAGCAGACTGAGCACAAGGCACAGCGCCCCGAGCAGGCCGAAAACACAAACCTTTTTTGTTTTTGTCAAGTCACGAAGCGACTGCGTCGAAAGTTTCTTTTCCGTTTTCAATTCTGACAACAACCTTGTTCGGAACACACGCGGCGGTGTCCCCGTTTTTTGAAAGATGGCCGCTTTTTTTGCAGAGCTTGTCTCGACAGGTTGAGGAAACAAAGGCAATTTTCCCCTTTTCAACCGAGAGGACGCAGCCGTTCACCTCAATTTCATAGCTTTCTTCAACCGAGGAAAGGTCAATCTCGCGGAATTTTTCGCCGCCGCACCAGATAACCGCCGTAACATTTCCGCTGTACGCAAAAAGCGGCGGCAAAAACAGCAGAACGCACAAAACGGCAAAAAGCAGAATTATCAATGCGTCTCCCTTTTTAAGGCCAATGGTGTTCTTCATTTTACTTCTTCAAAATCTATATCGCCGTAGGTGGAAACATTAAGCTGCTTATCGACAAAAACTGCGGCGGCTGAATATTCATCAAGAAGCGCCTTGCTTTTTTCCTCGCCGAGGATAAAGCAGGCGGTGGAGAGCGCGTCGCTCAAAAGGCCGCTGCCGCAAACAACCGTAACGCTTGAAAGTCCGCTGTCGGCGGGATAGCCGGTGTTCGCGTTGAGGATATGATGATAACGTATGCCGTCCTTTTCAAAGTATTTTTCATAGTCGCCGGAGGTTGAAACAAAGCCCTCGGAAAGGTTAATAACGCCGATATATGCGTTTTCCTTTCGCGGATGGCGGACGGCAACGCGCCATTTGTCGCCGGCCTTGTTGCGCTTTCCGAAAGCCAGAATGCTTCCGCCGACGGAAACCACGGCGCCCTTTACGCCGCTTTTTTCAAGGTAGGCCTTTGCGGCGTCGCAGGCCGCTCCCTTTCCGACCGCGCCGAGGTCAACGCTCTGCCCCTTTGCAAGCGAAACACTTTTTGAGTCCGTCTGAACCTTTCGGTAGTCAACAAGAGCGAGCGCTTTTTGAATTTTCTCTTTATCGGGAACCTTTTGAACGTCCTCGTCAAAATTCCAGAGCGAGGAAAGCGGACCTATCGTAAGGTCGAATGCTCCAAAGCTGAGCTCGGAAATTTTGCGGCATTTTTCAATTATCTCAGCGCAGACGGCGTTCTGCACCGTCCCGTTTTTGTTAAGGAGCGAAACGGCGGAGGCTTCCTGCTTTCTTGAAATGATTTTTTCAAGGTTGTCTATCCCGTTTTTTGTTGTGTCAAGCTTTTTGAAGGTATCGTCTCCGTAAAGCTTGATGGTTACAACGCTGCCCATTGAAAGGCCGCTCTTCTGCTCAAGATTAAAATCCTTTTTAAAGGAATAATAAACAGCGAAGCCGGTAACAGCCGCGGCAAGAA
>JAEDEQ010000042.1 GCA_016293225.1 Clostridiaceae bacterium | reverse complement strand
CTGTTACCGTTTGGCAATAGCTTCGGATTATCTGCTTTTGGTGGAGATGGCGGTAATCGAAGCTTCGCTTCGTTCGCTGCTTCGCAGCCTTTCGCATTTTATGTCCCTTTTGCTGACGCAAAAGATGGACTTTGCGGTTTCGATTACCGCTTATAAGAAAACAACCCGAACCTGTTACCGTTTGGCAATAGCTTCGGATTGTCTGCTTTTGGTGGAGATGGCGGTAATCGAAACCGCGTCCGAAAATTCATCCGTCTGACTTTCTCCGGGTGGAGTTGCTCTTTTAAAATTCCCTCAGACTGACGCCGAACAACAGGCTTCAGCCCTTGGTAGCCCCTGTTTCATGACGGCCTACGAGGCGCTCGGCCGTTCACGTTCACTGCTGAGTGACGCCTGATGCTCCGCCGCAGTACTCGAAGCTCAGACGGGCTGCGTTAAGCAGCCTTCAATACTGTAGTATTGTCGTTTATTTTTAAATTTGTGCAGTTTAAAGTGATTACACAAGCACTACCCGCTTATCAGAGTTCAGAGTCCCCGTCGAAATCCTTTCATCCCCATGTAAAATTATTAATGTTGACTTTTAGGCTCGAGCCTTTATATCAAACAACCTCTGACATTCTAACACCTTGTGTACGCTTTGTCAATGGAAGATTGTGGGAGTTCAGCCACGCGAACGCATCTCTCGTTCAATGTCTCGTTTTGCGTCACGCTTTGCGGCAGTTTCACGCTTGTCATAGTTCTTTTTACCTTTGCAAAGGCCTATCTCAAGCTTTGCTCTGCCGTTGAGGAAATATACCGAAAGAGGAATGAGAGTCAGTCCCTGCTGCTTTGTTACACCGAAAAGGCGGTTGATCTCTCGCTTGTGCATGAGCAGCCTTTTGACCCTCATCGGATCGCGGTTGAAAATGTTGCCGTGCTCATAGGGGCTGATGTGCATTCCGTTAACGAAAATTTCGCCGTTCTCAATGCTGCACCATGCGTCCTTGAGGTTGACCTTTCCCTTTCTTATTGACTTGACCTCTGTGCCGAAAAGCTCTATTCCGGCTTCATAGGTCTCCAGCACGAAATAATCGTGATATGCTTTTTTGTTTTGCGCAACCTTCGGAATGTCGTTGCCTTTTGCCACAAAGATCACCTCTTTCTTTTTTCAAACTTTTTTAAAGCTTGCGTCTTCCCTCAAGCGCGCGTGTGAGGGTCACCTCATCGGCGTACTCAAGGTCTGCGCCGACAGGAACGCCGTAAGCAAGGCGCGTTACCGTGACGCCCATCGGCTTGAGCAGGCGCGAAATATACATCGCCGTCGCTTCGCCCTCAACAGTAGGATTGGTTGCCATAATGACTTCCCTGACCCTGCCGTCCGAAAGGCGGGCAAGCAGCTCTTTGATTGTGATATCCTCGGGACCGACTCCGTTCATCGGCGAAATTACGCCGTGGAGAACATGGTAGGTTCCGTCATATTCATGTGTGCGCTCAAACGCCATAACGTCTCTCGGGTCTTCAACAACGCAGATAACGCTTTCATCACGAGAGGGATTCTTGCAAACGGGGCAAAGCTCCTCCTCGGAGAGATTGCAGCAGCGCGAACACTTTTTGATTTTTTTGTGAGCGTCAAGAATATTCTGCGCAAAGCTTTCGGCCTGCTCGTCCGTCATTGAAAGAACGTGGAACGCAAGCCTCTGCGCGCTCTTGTGACCAATTCCGGGGAGACGCTCAAACTGCTCGATAAGTCTCGCAAGCGAGGCAACCTTGTAATCCGCCATCAGAACGGAAGATTCAGACCGCCCTTGAGCGCGCCCATCGCCTGCTCCATTGCGTCGTCGGCTTTTCTCATCGCTTCGTTTGCCGCCGCAATGATAAGGTCGGACAGCATTTCAATGTCCTCCGGGTCAACAACGTCGGGCTTAAGGTCAATCTTTCTGATCTCGTGTGCGCCGGTAACAACAACCTCAACCGCTCCGCCGCCTGCGGAAGCGGAAAACTCGGTCTGCTCAATCTCCGCCTGCTTTGCCTCAAGCTGAGACTGCATTTCCTGAATCTTTTTCATCATGTTCATCTGGCCGCCGCCCTGCATTCCGGGAATTCTTGCTTTCATTTTGAACAGCTCCTTTATAATTATTATTTAAAATACTCTGTCGATTTAATCAACGCTGACGCTGATTCCGAAGTCTTTTGCTTTTCTGACAAGATCCTGAAGCGGATCCTTCGGCCTTTCTCCGGAATTTTTCTGCGCCGGAGAAACGGGATTGTATATTCCGAGTCTGTATCTCTTACCCGTGACGCGGAAAATTGCCTCCTTAACGTCGCGGCCGTTGGTTCCGACCTTTATGAACGAGGCAAAGGTGGGGTTTTCGCTTTTAATAAGAACAAACTCGCCGCTTATGAACGCAGTCGAGCCGATGAGTATGCCCCAGAGCGGCTGATTAAGCTGCGTAAGCTCGGAAAGCACCTGCTCCCAATCGGAAAACGGAATGAGCTGCGCTTCGCCGCCGGAGTTTTGCTCCATTCCGGTTCCTCTTGCGGATTTTTCCGCTTTAGGCGTTTCGGGCACCGATATCGGAGTTTCCCATGTGGCATGTCCCGGTTCCTTTTTGCCTGCCGGTTTTTCGTCCTCAAAAAACGGCGGAGGTGCAAAAAAGCTTTCCTGCGGCAAGGCTTCGTCTGCTGCTCTGCTTTCCTCGGCCGGCACCTGCGGCGTTTCCTTGGCCGGTTCTTCCTTTGCGCTCTGCTCGGGTCGGGCGGAAAGGCTGCCGTTTCTGAGCGCAAGTTCCAACGCGGCAATACGCCTGAGAAGCGCCTCGTTGCTGCTGTCAAGCGTTGGAGAGGAAAGGCGGATAAGAGTCATTTCCATTTCAACGCGCCTGTTGACCGAACGCTTGAGGTCGGCCGCGGCGGACTGAAGCAGATCTATCGAATAAAGTATGCCCTCGAGGGTAAAGAGAGCGCTCTGCTTTTTGTAGCTTTCAAGCTCGTCCTTTGTGCAGACGAGGATATTTTCGGCGTTATGCACCGTTTTGGCAATCATGAGGTTGCGAAAGTGCATTATCAGATCGGCGCAAAGGCGCTCCATATCGCATGAAGCGGCATAAAGCTCGCTGAGTCTTCCGATTGCGGAAGCGGAATCGTGGTTTGCAATGTCCTGCGCAATTTCAAAAAGGTGATCCCTGCCGGCAATGCCGGCAACGGCGCAGACCGTTTCGCTTGTGACGTGGGCGGTGTTTGAAATGCACTGATCGAGGGTGGAGAGCGCGTCTCTCATTCCGCCGTCCGCAAGGCGCGCAATGAGTACTGCCGCGTCCTCGTCAAGGGTAAAATTCTCCTTTTCGGCAATAAAGTTCATTCGCCTTATCATGTCCTGCGGCCCGACGCGCCTGAAGTCAAAGCGCTGGCAGCGCGAAAGAATGGTGACGGGAAGCTTATGGACTTCGGTCGTTGCAAGAATGAACATGACGTGCGCGGGCGGCTCTTCAAGAGTTTTGAGCAAAGCGTTGAACGCGCCGATGGAGAGCATATGAACCTCGTCAATGATATAGACGCGGAACTTACAGTTGACGGGCGCAAAGCCGGATTCGTCCCTGATATCGCGGATATTGTCAACGCCGTTGTTGCTTGCGGCGTCAATTTCAACAACGTCAAGCACAGCGCCGGAGTCGATACCCCTGCAAATTTCGCATTCGTTGCAGGGATTGCCATGGTCGGGGTGCAGGCAGTTGACCGCCTTTGAAAGGATTTTTGCGCAGGTGGTTTTGCCCGTTCCCCTTGAGCCTGTGAAAAGATAGGCATGGGAGAGCTTGCCCTTTTCAATTTCGCTTTGCAGCGTTTTGGTGATGTGATCCTGGCCGACAACGTCGGAGAACACCTTCGGGCGGTATTTTCTGTAAAGCACCTGATACAATCCTTTTCACCCCCGTAAAAAAATCTGCCGTTTATATAAAAAACAGGCAAGACACGTTCGCTTGGTCACACAGCAGCAGGCTTTACTGTGTCGCGCAGTATTCCTGCTTAATGCTGCTCGGTTCCCCGCCTGACATGGTTCGCAGTATCCTGCCGCACAGGACCCGCTGCCGCATGACCAAATTAAAGTATCTTGCCGATGAGCTAAACGGCGCAGAACCGCATTAGCCTGACTATTATAATATAAACGCGCAGTAAAATCAAGTGTTTTTAAAAGTTTCTTTGCGCCGGTTGCAAAAAACAAGACCGCAGTTCAACAGGCATGCTTTGAACTGCGGCTTCCTTAATGTTTTGTATTGTGCTGTTTACAAAAATCGTTTTTTCCCTCGCTCATTCTGCCGAAACCAGCTTATAAAAGCCGAAGCCCCTATAGCCCCAAATCCTGTTGACAAAATCGTTCAGCAATTTTAAAAGCTTGGTAACAAGGCTTTCAAAAAAGGCTTTTGCGTTTTCCTCTTTGACTTGCTTTTCCGTCTTTTCGGACGCAATCTTGTCACTGACGGCGTAAAAGCGTTTTTCTGCTTTTGAAAAGGCGTCAAAATCAACAACGGTGTTTGCAAGAACCGAATCTACCCCGGCAATGGCGGCGTCAAGCTCCTCTGCGTCCTGCGCGGACAGAACGCTTCTGTCAAAACCTCTCACGGCGTTAACAGCCGCAATAAGCTTTTTGCTCTCCCTTGAGGTGTTGAACTGCGGAAATTCGTCAGGATAGGAATAGACGTTTTTGAAGCTTTTATCCCAGAGCAGCCTTACCGCAAGCTTGATGATAACATCGCAGTCTGCCGTGCGCTCATGGTTGTGGTTGTAGAAATAGAACGTATGGTCCGGCAGAAGACCGGCGGACGCGTCAACAATGCCGTGCGGATCAATGTGGTTGTGCTTTGCGTCTGAGCAGGTTGAAAAGCTGTTCCCCTGCTGCCTGTAGTCCGCACCGAGCGTACCGCCGACAGGTGCGCTCACTGCTCCGATTGATGTTGACTCAAGCTGAATTATTCCGTCGGCGTTGACTGTTTTCCAGGAATCGACTATCGGATAAAGCGAATGGTTATAGCCGACAATGTCAAAAAATTCAACGCCCTCGTTCCTGAACGCAAGAATATTCTTCTTTGCGTTCAGCTGAGCCTGATAATATCTGTCGGTCTGTTTCCTGATGACCGCCTTGCTTTCGCCCGAAAGGTACTTATCGCGCGCGGTCTTATACAAGCCCGAGGGAACAAGACCCCATATGCAGGTGGAATTTGCAAGATAACCGTCAATCATTTTATCGACCGCAATGTCCAGCACGCTGTTGAGAACCTCCTTCGGAAAAATGCGGATAAGAAGATTCACAAGGTATCCCATCCAGCCGTCCTTGCCCATAAGCAGCGGAAACATATAGTCATAAAGCGCGTCGTCATCGTCAATAAAGCCGTTTGCAAAAATATCGCCGATAAGCACCGAGCCGTCGGTGGCCGGAACAATATATATCACGCGGTCAATGTCCTTTGCCGTCTCGGGGTAATACTCCATAACGGCGTTCCAGAGCGAGCCGCCCTGGCTTATCGGAACAACGTTAACCTTGTCGTGACCCGACTCCCTTTTTGCAGTCTCAATAAGGTCAACAAGCTGCTTTGCAAGGCGCTCAACATTATCGAACGATGAATACGAAAAAAAGTAAAGATGATCTGCGCCGGCCTTTGCAACGTAGTTTTCAAGAGGAATGGCCTTAAGAATGTATTTCCTGTCGTAATCGCTGAGATTTGCAGCGCTCGTTTCATATTTTGTTGCCCTGATATCATAGACGAAGTTGCCGTTGTTATCGGACTTTACCCTTTCCAGCAGCGCATTTCCGAGCACATCGCCGAGGGCGTTTGCAAACTCGCTTTTTTCGTCGTTCTGCGTAATGAGCGTTTTTGAAAGCGGAAGCAGAGCCTTTTTGAGCGCCTCCTCAATTACCTCTGAGGTATCCATGAAAAACGGCCCCTTGCGCGCGTTTCCCTTTGAGTCAAGCATAACCTTGCCGTCGCTGTCATAGCAGGTGACCTCGCTCTGGAACAGTCCGGGAATGACAATTGTCGGGCTGTTTGAGCAGTTTCCGCCGCAGGAGGCTTTTCCGGTGCCGCCGGCAAAGGCAAAAAGCGACGCCTGAGAAGCCAGCATAACAAGGCAAAGAAGCAGTGAGATTAGTTTTTTCATTTTTTCCGACCCTTTCTTATGTGTAATCTTTTCTTGATTATATATATTTATTTTACACAGTAACAAATGCTTTTTCAATACGGACGATATATGTTGATAAATCACCCTCATAAAAACCGATGGGCTCAGCTGTAAATCAGAGAAACAGCTGAGCCTATCGGTTGTCCGATTTTTGGGGTGTGATAAAACAGCATGGAAATCTGTTCCGATTTTTCGCTGATTCAGAAATCCGATTTTTTGTGCTTTTCAGTCTGTTAGGCAAAATTCCGAACAGACGGCGTGTTTCTGAATTATCGACTACATAATATCAAAAAGAATTGCTTTCTTCAACTCCTACATATTGTAAAAAAAATTTTTTACATTTTTTTACATTTTATAGCAGCCGGTTGAATTTCTATATTTTATGCGGTTTCCTTAAATAATACCGTGCAGAATTATTCCTGCCGCCGGCAAAGCAAAGTCCGCTTTTTGGTACTGTAATAATTGACATGATACTGCTGTTATGTTAATATATTTAATACCTTATCGAAAGGACAATGACAAATGGAATTCGGCGAATTACTGAAAAAAACACTGAAAGAAAACAAGGTGAAAATCACCCATCTTTCATCGCTTATCGGCATGAACCGAATGGCTGTTTACGCCGTTTTCAACGGTGAAAAAAAGCTGCCCGAGGATATCTTTAATCTCATTCTTGAAAAGTTTGAGTTTTCTCCGGCGCAGGCAGCGGAGCTTAACCGCCTTTATTACATTAACAGCATCAGCAAGGAGCGCACGCAGCTGCTCAAAACGCTCAAAGCGGAATTTGAGTCCGCCGGACGCGCGCCGTTTTCTCCCGTAATGATGTTCAGGGACATCACCCCCTCGCCTCAGGGCGTCTTCCTGCTCGGCGCTCTGGATTATTATTCGGCGGTCAAGGCTTTCCTTGAAAGCGAGGGAGCAAGCGAAGAATGCGAAATTTTTACAAACTACTCCTTTCTTGATACACAGACCGACTGCATTGTCTATGACTTCATCTGCAAAAACAAGCCCGCGTTCAAGCTTGTTCACACCGTCCGAATGGACTGTGATGTCCGGATTGAGGAAAGGCTGAGAAATATTTTTGCAAGCGTAAAATTCGGAAAGCTCGGCCATCCGGTCTTCATTGCAAACAAGGAAAAAAACACGGTTTCCTTTTCAACGCACTTTATCGGCAAAAAAACCGTTCTTCAGTATGACCCGCAGAACGAGTGCGGCTTCCTTTCCGCCGAACCTGCGGTCATCAGCGCGTACAGGCTCGTTGCCTCGCGGAACAGACAGGGCGAAAAACCTCTCACCGCTTACTCGGACAATGCCTTTGAGCTGCGCAGTGTTCTGCAGCCGTTTCAGCTCAGTGTTTCCGCCGTAATTGAGTTCAAGTTTCCCGCCGCCCTTTTTGCAACGCCCGATATTCTTGAAACTGCGCTCAAAAAAACCGTTCCGGACCGCAATGTAATTTTCAGCGCTTTCCGGAACCATATAAGCCTTTTTCAAAAGCTTGCGCCCTGCACGCTGTTTTCGCAGCACGGCATTCAGAGCTTTGCCCGCACCGGCTTGGTTTATGACGCCTCCCCGTTTTACCTTGACCCGATAAGTCTCAGCAATCGCAAAACTCTGCTTGAGCGCTATAAAAAGAACATTGCCGAAAGCGGCTATTCGCTTAAAATTCTGAACAGCAACAACCTGCAAATTTTTGAGGGCTGCGAGCTTGAAATTTTTGAAAACGGCTTTGCGCTGATGTTTTGCAACGATTCAAAGCCCGGCGGCGATTTCAGCGGCGGCTGCTACATACTTTTGGACGACAAGGAAATTGCAGGCCTGTTCAAAGACTTTTACAACTATACTCTCCTGAGCGAATCGGTCATTTCGCAGGAATACGCACAGCACCTTGTTAACGATCTTATCAGCCAATGCGAGGCGGCAATCAATCAGCGTCTGCCTGAAAACGGAAAAGCCGAATAAATATTACGAAAGGACCAGCCTATGGATTTCGGAGCGCTCTTGAAAGCCACATTGAAAAAGCATGAAATTCCTGTCATACGCTTCACCGAGAGTATCGGCTTTAACCGCGTTGCAATCTATTCCGTTTTTAAAAACAAAAGGAAGCTGCCAAAGGAGGTTTTTGAAAAAATACTTGCCTCCTGCCCCTTTTCAAAGCGTGAAAAGCTGAACCTTGAGCGCGCTTTCCGCCTTTCGCAGTTTGAAAGCGAACGCTTTGAAATGATGGCGTTTATCAAAACAGAGTTTGAAAAGCTCGGGAAAGCACCCGACTGCACGCCGGAAAAATCGGAAAATCTCGATTTTTCAAAACCGAGCATTTTTCTTTCGGGTCGTGCGGATTACAATGCTGCGGTTGAAACGCTGCTTAAAAGGGAAAACTCCGCAGAAAACGCCGTTATCTATACCAACTATTCCTACTTTGACGAACAGACCGACAAAATTGTCTATGACTTTGTAAAAAGCGCCTCCTGCCGCCTTTTTATCAGGCACAGCGTTATAAAAGGCACGGGAGATAACGTTAAAGAGCGCCTGCACAACGGCTTTGCAGGCATAAAGTTTGCAAAGCTCGGACACATTACAAGCGTTGGGCCGAGTGACGAACCGCCCTTTGCTCTTTCGACCCATTTCATCGGGGAAAAATCCGTTGTAATGTACGATGAAAAAACCCAATGCGGATTTTTTTCAACCGAGGAAACGGTTGTCCGGGCGTACTGCCTTTCGGCCGCAAAGCGCGAATCGGCAAGAACGCCGCTCAACCGCGTGTTTGAAAACGCCTTTGAGCTTAAAAGCTTTACCGAGCCTATGATGTCCAAAAACGACCTGATAATTATCGAATCGACTTTGCCCGTTCGTTATTTTACGAGGTGCGATATCCTTGACGAAACACTGAAAAAAGATATCCCCGAGCGCGAGGTGATTCTCAGCTCCTTTTGGAATCACCTGCTCATCTGCCGGTCGCTTTCCAATCCGTCCGTTTTTACCCAGAGCAGTATCCGTCATTTCCTTGAAAGCGGAAAAAGCTATGAAGCGCCGGAAATTTTTCTCAACAATATCAGCGTTCTTAACCGCAGACGTATCCTTGCCGAGGCAAAAAAGGAGCTGCTTGGTGAGGACAGCCGCTTTTCCGTTATCAGGGACAGCAGCTTTGAAATTTCTGAAAAAATCTCCGTTGCCAGCGGTCCCCACAGTGTTTCGGTTTTTTATATGGTTGAAAAGCCCGGCTGCGACTTCCTCGGTTCCGGTGTGTTCACCGTATACGGCGAGGAGTTTTCCTCTCTCCTCGGCGATTTTTACGACTATCTTTTTGTCAACGACTTTTTCCTTTCAAAGGAGGAGCTTGAAAAGGAGCTTGACAGCGCTGTTGCTCAGTGCATATAAGAAGCAAGGGACTGTTTCACAGCGCAGTCCTTTGTTGACTTTTTAAAGCTGTTGGTTATAATATTGAACAGCGAGCGCGAAACGCTCATAAAACCGGGAGGTGCCGAATGAATTTACTTCACATGAAATACGCAATTGTTATTGCGGAAACCAACTCCATTAACAAGGCCGCCGAGCTGCTCTATGTCGGTCAGCCGACGCTCAGCCGCGCCGTTAAGGAGCTTGAGTCAAGCCTCGGCGTAACTATCTTTGAGCGCAGCGCCAAAGGTATGTTCCTCACCCCGGACGGCGAAACCTTTATCCGCTATGCAAAAACCGTTCTGCGGCAGGTTGACGCCATTGAGGAAATGTTTCAGAAAGGCCGCGTGAGCAAAAAGCGCTTTTCCGTTTCCGTTCCGCGCGCAAGCTACATTGCCGAAGCCTTTGCCGCCTTTTCAAAGCTTGTTGACCAAAACACGCAGGCGGAAATCTTTTATAAGGAAACAAACTCCATGCGCACCCTGCGCAATGTTTTGCAGGAGAATTACAAGTTAGGCATTGTCCGCTATGCCGAAAACTACGATAAATATTACAAAGCAATGATGGAGGAAAAGGGGCTTGAGCATGAGCTGATAACAAAATTCCGCTATGTTCTCCTGATGAACAGCAGCAGTCCGCTTGCAGCAAAGGAGAACATCACGTTTGACGACCTCAAGGATAAGATTGAGATTGCCCACGCCGACCCCTATGTTCCGTCGCTGCCGTTTGCGCAGATTAAAAAAGAGGAGCTGCCGGACAACTCCGACCGCCGCATCTTCGTCTTTGAACGCGCAAGCCAGTTTGAGCTGCTTTCGCAGAATCCGGAAACCTTCATGTGGGTCTCCGCCATTCCGCAGAAGCTTTTGCAGCGCTACGGCCTTACACAGCGCGTCTGCGAAGAAAACCGCAGGGTTTACAAGGACGTGCTTATCTACCGCAGGGATTATACGCTCAGCAGCCTTGACAACCTCTTTATTGAACAGCTTGTTAAAGCAAAAAGGGACGTCATAGGCTGAAAACAAAAAAGGGTAAGGTGACTAAAATGAAATGGTTCATTGCCTCCGACATTCACGGCAGCGCTTACTGCTGCAAAATGATGCTTGAAAGATATAAGGAGGAAAAGGCAGACCGCCTGCTGCTGCTCGGCGATATACTCTATCACGGGCCGCGCAACGATCTTCCGCTTTGCTACGCGCCGAAAGAGGTTATTGCAATGCTCTGCGAAAAGGGAGCCGAGACTCTTTCCGTCCGCGGAAACTGCGACTGCGAGGTTGACCAGATGGTTCTGCCGTTCCCCGTTCTTGCCGATTACACAGTGCTCGACACCGGCAGCAGACTCATTTTTGCAACACACGGCCACCTTTTCAGCCCCTCCCGTCCCCTGCCGATGAAAAAGGGAGACATTCTGCTTTCCGGCCACACGCACGTTCCGCGCTGCGAGGAAACAGACGGCCTTGTTTTTCTGAATCCCGGCTCGGTTTCAATTCCCAAGGAGGGCAGCGTCCGCAGCTATATGACGCTTGAAAACGGTGTTTTCCTTTGGAAAGACCTTGAAAGCGCAAAGACTTATAAAGAATACTCGCTGTGAATATGCGGCCGCTGACGGCGGTTCAGCCGGTATCAGGCGCGAGGAGAAAAAACAAACACACAGGATCTGCCTCTGTATGCAACAGACCCTGTGTGTTTTTGCGTTTTCAGCCGTTTTTCCTGACTTCAAAAACAGCGTTCCCGTTCAATAGATACAGGGTATATCTATATATGCATTACCCATATGAAAATCATGCAATTCCCAAACCGGACTTTCTCTGCTACAATAGCAACTGACAAAAGGTCAAACCCGTGCGGTTCTTTTGAACCCGCCGGAAAAAGTCATTATTGTTAAAATTTTAAGGAGGATTTTGTTATGGCACGTTTTACGTTACCGCGTGATCTCTATCACGGAAAAGGAGCTTTGGAGGCTCTCAAATCATTTGAAGGAAAGCGCGCAATGATTTGCGTCGGCGGCGGCTCAATGAAGCGCTTCGGTTTTCTGGACAAGGCGGTTGATTACCTGAAAGAAGCCGGAATGGAAGTTCAGATCTTTGACGGAATTGAGCCGGACCCCTCTGTTGAAACCGTTATGAGAGGTGCTGACGCAATGCTCAAGTTTGAGCCGGACTGGATTATCGCAATGGGCGGCGGTTCACCTATCGACGCAGCAAAAGCAATGTGGATTAAATATGAATATCCCGAGGTTACGTTTGAAGATATGTGCAAGGTTTTCGGACTTCCGAAGCTGCGCAAAAAAGCCCGCTTCTGCGCAATCTCCTCAACCTCCGGAACGGCAACCGAGGTTACCGCTTTCTCCATCATTACCGATTACTCAAAGGGTATCAAGTATCCCATTGCTGACTTTGAAATAACTCCGGACGTTGCAATCGTTGACCCCGATCTTGCGGAAACAATGCCGAAAAAGCTTGTTGCCCACACCGGTATGGACGCAATGACCCATGCTATTGAGGCCTATGTTTCAACCGCCAACTGCGATTACACCGATCCTCTTGCCCTTTATGCCATCAAGATGATCCAGAACGACCTTGTTGATTCCTACAACGGCGACCTTGCAAAGCGCGACAGTATGCACAACGCTCAGTGCCTTGCAGGCATGGCTTTCTCGAACGCTCTTCTCGGCATCGTTCACTCAATGGCTCACAAAACGGGCGCCGCTTTTGCGGACTACGGCGCACACATCATTCACGGCGCTGCAAACGCAATGTATCTTCCTAAGGTTATCGCTTTCAACGCAAAGGACGCCACCGCGGCGGCACGTTATGCAAAGATTGCCGATTATATGAACCTCGGCGGCGAAACCACCGAAGAAAAAGTTTCGCTCCTCATCGCCGCTCTTCGCAAGATGAACGATGAACTCAACATTCCGCACTGCATCAAGAATTACGGCGCAGACAGCTATCCCACCGAGCAGGGCTTTGTTCCCGAAAACGTGTTCCTTGAAAGACTCCACGACATTGCAGTCAACGCCCTCGGCGACGCCTGCACAGGCTCCAATCCGCGTCAGCCCAGCGTTGAAGAAATGGAAAAGCTTCTCAAGTGCTGCTATTACGATACCGAAGTTGATTTCTGATAAAAAAGTGCAAAAAGGCGCTTCTGCCGCTCCGCGGCGCTCTCGCTGACCCTTTCTCCGTTAATCACCGCACATCCCCGAGGCAGAAGCAAAAAACGCCCGGACAGCTCAAAAGCTCAATTTCGCCGTCCGGGCGCATGAAAAATACCGACTGTGATCCGGTCACAGCCTGACTGCTGCCGGTCATTTTTCCGGCAGCAGTTTTATGTTGAAAGCAATGCAGTCCGAAAAAGCCGGGCGGAAAACCTCCGCTTTTTCCGGACCGCTTGATATATATTGATAATGTTTAAATTAAAAGCCGATTGATATAAAGGAGACTTGCCGTATGTACAGGATAGTTAGAAAGAAAAAGCTGACCGCAGCCGTTACCCAGATGGAAATTGAAGCGCCCCTTGTTGCAAAAAAAGCACAGCCCGGTCAATTTATCATTCTGCGCGTTGACGAAAACGGCGAAAGGATTCCCCTCACCGTTGCAGGCTACAACAGGGAGGAGGGCACGGTCAGGATAATTTTTCAGGTTGTCGGCTCAACCACCGAAATGCTTGACGAAAAAAAGGAGGGCGAATTCATTCAGGACTTTGTCGGCCCTCTCGGCGTTGCAACAGACATTAAAGGCCTCAAAAAGGTCTGCGTAATAGGCGGCGGCGTAGGCTGCGCCATTGCTCTGCCGGTTGCCCAAGAGCTTTCTGCCGCCGGCGCAGAGGTCACAAGCATCATCGGCTTTCGCAACCGTGAAAACGTCATTCTTGAAGATGAGTTCATCAAAAGCTCAAAAAAGCTTGTTCTCATGACCGACGACGGCTCATACGGCAGACACGGAAACGTTACCGCTCCGCTCAAGGAGATGCTTGAAAAGGGCGAAAAATTCGATCAGATTATTGCAATAGGGCCGCTTATCATGATGAAATTTGTTGTTGCAGCCGCAAAGCCGTTCGGCGTGCCCGTAACAGTTTCAATGAACCCCATTATGATTGACGGCACGGGAATGTGCGGCGGCTGCCGCCTTACCCTTGTCCGGGACGGAAAGCGCATTACAAAATTTGCCTGCGTTGACGGCCCCGACTTTAACGGCTATGAGGTGGATTTTGACGAAGCTATGTTAAGAAGCAGATCCTACCGCGGCTTTGAGGAAAAGGAACGCGAAAAAACCTGCCGCCTTTTGAACATTCACTGATAAGGAGGAATCAAAATGGCTATTGAACCGAAAAAACATGCGATGCCCGCGCAGGAACCGATAATCCGGGAAAAGAATTTTAAGGAAGTTGCCCTCGGTTATACCGCAGAGATTGCGAGGGAGGAAGCAAACCGCTGCCTTAACTGCAAAAACAAGCCCTGCGTCAGCGGCTGCCCGGTAAACATTGACATTCCGGACTTTATTGCACAAATCAAAAAGGGCGATTACGAAGCCGCTTACGGCGTTATTTCCGACTCCTCCTCTCTCCCCGCCGTCTGCGGCAGAGTCTGTCCGCAGGAATCGCAGTGCGAAAAGCACTGCACGCTCGGAATCAAATTTGAACCGGTTGCAATCGGCAGACTTGAACGCTTTGTTGCCGACTGGCACAACGAACACAGCACCGCTCTCCCCGAAAAGCCGGAATCAAACGGACTCAAGGTTGCCGTCATCGGCTCCGGTCCGGCAGGCCTTGCCTGCGCAGGCGACCTTGCAAAAAAGGGCTATCAGGTAACAATATTTGAAGCGCTCCATTCGGCAGGCGGCGTTCTTGTTTACGGCATTCCCGAATTCAGGCTTCCAAAGTCAATAGTCGCAAAGGAGATAGATACCCTTAAAGCGCTCGGCGTTGACATTGAAACCGATGTTGTTATCGGCAAAACGCTCACCATCGACGAGCTTTTTGAGGACGGATTTGAGGCTGTTTTTGTCGGCTCGGGCGCAGGTCTTCCAAAGTTCATGGGAATCAAGGGCGAAAGCCTCAACGGGGTTTACTCCGCAAACGAATTTCTGACCCGTATCAACCTTATGAAGGCATATAAGCCGGACAGCCATACTCCCATACGCTGCGGCCATAAAGTTTTTGTTGTCGGCGGCGGAAACGTTGCAATGGACGCCGCCCGCTGCGCAAGGAGACTCGGCGCCGATGTTTCAATAGTATACAGAAGAACCGAAAAAGAGCTTCCCGCAAGGAAAGAGGAAATTGAACACGCAAAGGAGGAGGGCATCGAGTTCATGTTCCTCACCTCTCCGGTTGAAATCCTCGGCGATGAAAACGGAAACGTTTCGGGAATGGTCTGCCGCGAAATGGCTCTCTCCGAGCCTGACGAAAGCGGAAGAGCACGCCCGATACCTCTTTACGACAGCGACTATACCATTCCGGCGGATTGCGTTATTATGGCTCTGGGAACCTCTCCCAATCCCCTCATCAGGAACACCACCGAGGGACTCGAAACCAAAAAGTGGGGCGGCATCATCGTTAACGATGAAACCGGACTTACCTCACGCGAGGGCGTTTATGCCGGCGGCGACGCCGTAACAGGCTCGGCAACGGTCATTCTTGCAATGGGCGCAGGCAAGCAAGCCGCGGCGGCCATTGACGAGTACCTCACGGAGAAGCACTCATAACCGGATACCGAAAAAAAGAACGGCGGTGATTTTTTTGGAGCAGAACAAACTTTCAAAAGCAACGCTCGGCAGAGTTCCGGCATATCTCGGCTTTGTTAATGGGCTTGACAAAAGCATTGTAAATGTTTCGGCAACAATGATTGCAAAGCAGCTCGGACTCGGCGAAGTTCAGGTCAGGAAAGACCTCGGAGCAATCAGCGCAACGGGAAAGCCCAGGGTCGGCTATTTGAGGAACGAGCTGACCGCCCGGCTTGAGCAGCTGCTTGAAGTGCAGGACGGAAACACCGTTATCGTCGGAGCAGGCCGGCTCGGAAAGGCGTTGCTTGATTACACGGGCTTTGAAAGCTACGGAATAAGCATTCTTGCGGCGTTCGATACGAAAATTGAACAGGAGGAAACCTCAAAGGACGGAAAGCTTCTTTTGCCGATGAGTCGCCTTTCCTCCTTCTGCCGCGAAAAGGGCGTGAAGCTCGGCGTTATCGCCGTCCCCGCCGCGGCGGCGCAGGAGGTCTGCAACCTGCTTTGCGAAAACGGCGTAAAAGCCATCTGGTGCTTTGCCCCGTGCAGGCTTTACAAGCCGGCGGACGTTATCATTCAGTATGAAAACATGGCGCTTTCGCTGGCGCACCTTAAAATGCAGATAAGGTCTGCCGAAGAGCGGCGCTGACGTCCCGGTTTTTTTCGGCGCGGCAAACTTTCGTCATATAGCACAAACAGCAAGCTGTGTATATATGCAGTATGACAAAGACTCGCGCCGAATTTAAATACAGTAAATCGTTCCATAATACATCTAAACACAGGAGGAGCAGCTATATGGAAATAAAAAACAGAGAAATAATTGATTCGACTGAAGCGCTTGAAAAAGCCCTTGTCCGGGTAAGAAAGGCTCAAAATGAATACTCCCTTTTCACTCAGGAGCAGGTTGATAAAATCTTTTTTGCCGCAGCTTCGGCCGCAAACAAGGCAAGGATTCCCCTTGCAAAGGCCGCCGTATCGGAAACGGGCATGGGCATTGTTGAGGATAAGGTGATAAAAAACAATTATGCAAGCGAATATATCTATAATGCATATAAAAGCACAAAAACCTGTGGTATTATTGAAGAGGACAAGGCTTTCGGAATTCAGAAGATTGCAGAGCCTGTCGGCGTAATAGCGGCCGTTATTCCGACCACCAACCCGACCTCTACCGCCATTTTTAAGTGCCTGCTTGCACTTAAAACAAGGAACGCAATCGTAATAAGTCCGCATCCGCGCGCAAAGGATTCAACCGCAGCTGCGGCAAAAATTATTCTTGACGCAGCCGTAAAGGCAGGCGCGCCCGAGAGCATTATCGAATGGATAGACGTTCCGAGCCTTGAGATGACGAATCTCGTTATGAAGGACGCGGACATCATTCTTGCAACCGGCGGCCCCGGAATGGTTAAAGCGGCCTATTCCTCGGGCAAACCGGCAATCGGCGTCGGCGCGGGCAACACTCCCGCAATCATTGACGACAGTGCGGACATTGTCCTTGCAGTCAGTTCAATAATTCACTCAAAGACCTTTGACAACGGCATGATCTGCGCGTCCGAGCAGTCCGTCATCGTCCACAAGAACGTCTATGACGCCGTTAAAGAGGAATTTCTTTCAAGAGGCTGCTACTTCCTTGACCCCGGTGAGACCGAAAAGGTCAGAAAGACCATTCTTATCAACGGCGCGCTCAACGCAAAGATTGTCGGTCAAAGCGCACACAAAATTGCTTCGCTTGCAGGCGTTGACGTTCCCGAGGGAACAAAAATTCTCATCGGAGAGGTTGAAAGCGTTGACCTGAGCGAAGAATTTGCCCATGAAAAGCTCTCCCCCGTTCTTGCAATGTATAAGGCTGAGGACATTCACGACGCATTCGCAAAGGCAGAACGTCTCATTGCCGACGGCGGCTTAGGCCACACAAGCTCCATCTACCTTGACGTTACAACGGGCAGGGAAAAGCTTGATGAATTCACCGCAAGAATGAAAACCTGCCGTATTCTTGTTAACACTCCGTCCTCACACGGCGGTATCGGAGACCTTTACAACTTTAAGCTTGCTCCCTCGCTCACCCTCGGCTGCGGCTCCTGGG
>JAEDEQ010000041.1 GCA_016293225.1 Clostridiaceae bacterium | reverse complement strand
CATAATTTTATATTGATTTATTTGTTTATTTGTTTCTATATTTTTCCGTTATCGTTGCGATGTATGTAGCAATCCAGCAGCCTCCAGACGGTTTTCTGCTCTTCGACCGATAACGAAGATAACATATCCGTTATATTTTCAACAACGGAATCTTTTAATATACCCGATAAAAAATAGTCGGCGTTACAGTTCAGTATATTGCAAATACAAATAAAATTTCCGAGTTTAGGAAAGCTTTTGCCGTTTTCAATATTGGATATCTGATTGTTGGACACTCCTATTTTTTCGGCCAATTCCGATTGCTTTATACAAAGCTGTTTTCGCCTTTGCATTATACGAGAGCCCACGATAATTCTAATTCTTTTTTCATCCATAATATCACCCAAAATATGTTATCATTTTTCACGTTTAAGATGAACAAAGTTATATTGATAATCACAATTAAATCTGCAATATACTGAATATTTAAATGAAAATTAAATTTAAATGTTTATTTGTGCAATTTTGACTTAAAAATATGCATTATTGAAGAAAATATTGATTATTTTATACTATATAACTATTATTGTTTTAACCGATACACAGTCGGGAATTTTATAGAAAGGGCATTGCCAAAAGCAGTGCAAAGGTGAGAAAAAATGAAAAAAGTTAAGAAAATGATGGCTTCGGTTATTGTCAATGTTGCTAAGAGCAACGTGAAAAACGACATTAACTCAACAGGCTCAGACTGGATATATCAGCCCAAAATGCCGCACGGCTGTGAAAAATATAAAAAGTCGAGCAAATGATTTATAATCTTGCAACTAAAATTGCGACCGGCCTTTCAGTAAGGAATTATATTGACTGCGAAGAAACCGAGATTGTTTCATACGGTCTTTTCTCGGTAATATCAAAAATAATGTATGGAGCAATCTGCTTGCTTTTTGGAGTAATTTTCGGCTGTCTGCCTGAAAGCGCGGTTTTTTACATAAGCTTTCTGTTTATTAAAAAATACGCCGGCGGGTTTCACGCTGAAACGGAATTAAGATGTTTTTTCCTGTCAAGTCTTTCAATAATGGCTTCGATTTTTGGAATATATCTTTCAGAATTTTTTGCTCCGTTAAAGGTTATGTTCTTGTGTCTTGCAGCAACAGCCTGTTTCATAATTGCTGTTTATGCACCGACACCGTCAAAAGAACGTCCCCTTGACGAGACGGAGTGCAAACGCTATAAAAAAATATCAAAGATCAGAGTTGTTATATTGATTATAGTCAGTTTTGCCACTTATATTTTAAATTATGAAAGTTTATGTATTTCAATCAGCATGGCAATTATTCTGGAGGGCATTTTATTGGTTGCAGGAAAGATTAAATCAAAAAAATTTGCGGTTGATTCTCATACTTGATTTTATGAATAATTAAGAGGCTTGCGATGCAGGTCTTTTAATTTTTTACTCTCGTAAGAGAAAACGGAAGCATGCGTCTTGCTTCATTAATGCCTTGAAGGACTGATTTTGTTTGATTAATATATCGGCTTATTCTGAAGTTTTAAATACCGCAGAGCATTTACATCAGCCCTTGCCTTATGATATAATACGGTTTAAAGGAGGATTTGCGATGAACACAAAATTTTTTCAAAGGCTCACGGCGTTTTTCCTTGCCGCGCTCACGCCGCTTGTTTCGCTTGTAAGGTACGGCGGCATTGTCAACAAGTCAAGGTTCAACGGCGGCGATTACTCAATCACGCGTATCGACCTGAGCGTGAAGCCGGAGGGACTCGATGAAAGGTTTGATTACCTCTATGACCTTGTTACCCTTGACGATTCGCTTGATTACGCGGCTCACCCCGACTCTGTGCTGCTCAAAAACGGAAATATTCTGACAATGTACCCAGCAGGTCACGGAAAGGGCGCAGTGCTCACAAAGTTTAGCACAGACGGCGGAAAAAGCTGGAGCCAAAGCCTTGAAAACACGCCCGAAAGCTGGAAGAACTCACGCGAGACGCCGACTGTTTACCGCCTTGTGTTCACGGACGGAAAAACGGACGATAAGCTTATCATGATCTCCGCAAATCCAAAGTGGGGCGCCAGTCCGACAACGGGCGGCTTTAACTGCTCGCTTTCCCCAGACGAGGGTCAGACATGGTCGCAGTTTGAGCTGTTTTATCCCAAGGACGCCGATGGCGGCGTTGTACCGATTGTTGCAATGTCCTCCCTGACTCAGCTCAAGGAGAACGGAAAGTTTGTTGACAAGTGGATGGGTCTTTTCCATGACGCGGACTTTTATAACTATAAAACCATCCTCACCTTTGACGAAAGCGGAAAAATGCACTGGTCAAAGCCCGAAAAATACTTCGCCGCATACCGTGACATTGAAAAAGAGACGAATATGTGCGAGGTTGAGGTTATCCGCTCCGATGAGGGCAGGGGAGACGAGCTTTGCCTCCTTACCCGAAGCAACAGCAAAAAGCAAAACTCGCTGCTCTCCTTTTCAACCGATGAGGGCAGAACCTGGTCAGAGCCCGTTTTTGCGCCGGCAGCCCTCAACGGGGAACGCCATAAAGCCGATTACACCCCGGACGGAAGACTTTTCATCACGTTCCGCTCGATTGAAAGGGGCAAAAGGGCCGCGGAAAATTCACCCATTGAGAACCGCAAGGGCTGGATGAGCGAGGGCTGGGTCGCCTGGGTCGGAACCTATGACGATCTCAAAAACGGCGCGGAGGGTCAGTACAGGATAAAGCTTGCGCACACCTTCCTCAATATGCAGCTGGGCAAGGAATACGCCGCAAATGCCGATACGGGCTACTGCGGAAACGTTGTGCTGCCGGACGGAACGATTGTTACAACAAGCTACGGCTGCTTTGACAACAAAAAGCTGACAAAAACGCTCGGACTGAAAACCTACATCGCCTCAAAGCGCATTAATCTTTCCGATATCGACGAGCTTGCAAAGGTACTTGCAAACCGGGCTTAATAATGACAGGAAAAAATACACAAGAACCGGACGGATTTTTCGTTCGGTTTTATTATTGTATTACCCAATAAAAAATGATAATATTTATTAGGCAATTTTTGGTGCCAAAGGAAGATTTTTGAAAGGAAGAAACTTATGACAAAATTTATTGCAGCAATCATGGCGCTCATTCAGTCGCTCATGATATACTTCGGTTCAACCGGAGTAAACACCAAAAAATGGAAGCTTGAAAATCTGCCCCGATATGAGGGCGGTGTGGTTTGCGAAAGGGTCTATAACACCGGTTCGGGTCTTTTGAGCGACGGGGAGGGCCCGACCGAATGCGACGGAAAAATGCAGCTTGTTTCCTCAACAAGCCTTTCGGAGTATGCCGAATACTGCGAAAAGCTTTGCACAAACGGCTTTGAAGAGGTCTTTTCAAACGAGCTCGGCGGCGTTGTTTGCAACGCTTTCAGAAAAGACGGAAAGTTTTATTACACCTATTACTGCGGCAATACGGAAGAAGCAAGAATTATTGAGGATAACTGCACAAGAAATTTTGAAGATTTCGGCTATACATATTCCGAGGGCTCAGCTGCTACGGTGTATCAGTTTCAATATCCCTACTGCAAAACAAGGGGCTTAAATGACGATAAGAACCTTTCCACAAACGGAATGATGTATATCATACACCTTGCAGACAACAGCCTTGTTGTGATTGACGGCGGCTCAATCGAGCAGTCCTCGGACAAGAACATTGAGGAGTGCATGGAATTCATGCATAATATTACCCAAACGCAGCCGGGTGAAAAGATAAAAATTTCTCTTTGGTACGGCACCCATGGCCACAGTGACCATGTGACGTTTTTCTATAAGCTTTTAGGCTTCTATCACAATGAAATTTTGCTTGAGCGCACAATGTTCAACTATCCCTCGCATTCGCTCATTGAACATGCCGAGCGCATAGATATGTACAGAGACCGCCTTGCAGAGTTTTATCCCGATGCGAAATACCTTGCACCGCACACCGGAATGAGCTTCAATATTGCAAACCTGAAGTTTGAGGTTCTCTATACCCATGAGGACGCCGTGTCTGCGCTGACGGGAAAAACACTGATTAATAACACTAATGACGGCTGTGTTGTTTGCAGACTTACCGCGGCAGGAAAGACTTTCCTTGTTACAGGAGATGTTAACGCCTTTGCCGAAAGAAAGATGGTTTCCATGTACGGAAAGGAGATATTCAAAACCGATATTCTTCAGGCTCCGCACCATCTTTACAATTCCGATATTCAGATTTATGCAAATTCAAAGGCCTCATACGTTTTTTGTCCGATGTCATATGAGAGGGCAAGATACGGTATGCTCGGTCTTAGCTCGGCAAGGCTTTTCTATAAAAAGAATCAGCTGCTTTTTGCAAACGACGCGCTTTACGGAATCGAGATGAGCAAAGACGGGCTCTCGCTTTCGGTCGATTCCACCGACTGCGTGCCATTTGACGATTCGTCAATGAACACGGTGAGGTAAAGAATGAAGCCGCACCGCAGGAAGTGAACGCAAAAGAACTGTCGTTTTCAGAAACAGAAAGCGTTCTCTTTCCACGAAGCTTTGCATTTGTAAAAATCAGATATATTCTTACAGAAAAGAAAAAGCTACAATTTACAAAAAAGCGTTCTGGCTCTGATGTAAATTATAGCTTTTTTTGTTTTGTTTTTTTGGAAAGCGCCGAATGCGCAGGTTCCTCTTTTCAAATCATATGCGCCGTCAGCGTTTTGTCAGGCGAGAATGTCACCCATGAGACCGGGGGTGCAGCAGGCGGCGTTTGATTCGTCGGTGTCAATGTGCATTGCAAGGGAATATTTCGGGCTGACTCTTACAACAACATCGCCGAAGATGAGCGAACGCTCCGGGGTGTCAACCTTAACGGAAACAACCTGCTTGTCCTCAAGACCGTATTTTTCGGCGTCCTCGGGAGTCATATGTATGTGGCGCTTTGCAATGATTACGCCGTCCTTGAGTTCAACCTCGCCCTTGGGGCCAACAAGCTTGCAGCCTGCACTGCCCTCAAGCTCGCCGGATTCTCTGATAGGAGCCTTTACGCCGATTGAGCGAGCGTCTGCGCCGGAAAGCTCAACCTGGGTTTCCGGTCTTACCGGACCGAGGATTGAAACTGCCGGAAAGCTGTTCTTCGGGCCGATGACCTGAACGCGCTCTTCGCAGGCGAACTGACCGGGCTGGGAAAGATCCTTTTTCGGCGTAAGCTCATAGCCTTCGCCGAAAAGAATGTCCAGAACGCGACGGCTGACATGAACGTGGCGTGCCGATGTTTCAATTAAAACGGGTTTTTGCATAGTAACATCTCCTTGGAAAGTCTGTTTCAAACTGATGAATCGGATTGTTTGATTTTTAACCATTATATTCTACATCAAAAAAGGACGAAATTCAACAATCTTTGCAAAAAATATCAACCAATCTAAAAAAGTGTGGTATAATGATAAAACAAAAGCCGAAAGGGGGAAACACTTTTGGAAGAAGACCTGAAAACCCTTGAACAGCAGTGCAGAAATTGTTTTAAATGTCCGCTCGGAAAAACAAGGACAAACCTTGTTTTCGGAACGGGGAACGAAAAGGCGCAGATAATGTTCATCGGCGAAGGCCCGGGCGAGCAGGAGGACCTGCAGGGGCTTCCCTTTGTCGGAAAAAGCGGAAGGCTTCTCGATATGTATCTTTCCCTGCTTGATCTCGACAGAAATAAGAATGTATACATTGCAAACATGGTCAAGTGCCGTCCGCCGCACAACCGTGACCCGAAGCCGGAGGAAACCGAGCTTTGCTTGCCTTATCTGCGAAAGCAGGTGAAGCTTATAAGACCCGTTATCATCGTTTGTCTCGGCAGGATAGCGGCGCAAAGGCTCATTTCGCCGGACTTCCGCGTAACAAGGCAGCACGGCGAATTCTTCAAAAAGGGTGAAACCTATATGATGGGAACTTTTCACCCGGCGGCGCTTTTGCGCGATGAGAGCAAAAAGAAGGACGCGCTTTTTGATTTTCAGCGCCTGCGTGAAAAGATTGAGCAGCTGCAGATTAATATTTACTGACGGAAACCGTCTGTATTCAAGCAAAAAAATTGTTAAATTTTTCTCCACGCTTGCAGAAAGCGAAAAAATGTGATACTCTTATTCAGTACGGTTTTCTATTAATATGTATTAGCCGAAAGGAAGATTCCAATGTTAGAACAGGTTGAAAACAAGATTAAAGAGCTTTCCGAACAGCAGAAAGAGGAATATTACAGAAAAAAGGACGCCGATTTGCTTGAATGGGGACTCACAAGCAAGGTCAGCGGAAAAAAGGTCGTTCCGCTCATCATTACCGATGAGGAATATGAGGCGCTGATTGACGCTTATTCCGCAACCGGAAGAACCAGCCGCAACATTGTTTCCAATATGCTGAACATAACCTCAATTGCCGTTGCCGTGCTCGGCCTTGTTGTGGGGATAGTTCTCTGCGTTTTTAACGATGATATCGGCTTTGTTTATCTTTCCGTCTCCGTAATTGTCGGCGCTTTGGTTGCCATACTTTTCAGGGGCGTTGGAGAGGCGGTCAAAATTCTGCAGCAGCTGCTTGACATGAAAAATTCCGAAAACGCCAAGCGCGCAAGGCGCAGAGCGGCAAAGCAGTTTCCGGACGCACAGCCCGAGGCCGCGCAGAAGTTTTACTCAAGCCAGACCTCGCAGCAGGGCTATACGCCTTACAGAAAATGATTTTTTTGCTTTGAGCGCGATATAATTAAAGGGAGCTGCCAAAACCGACAACTCCCTTTTTGCTTTTCAGAGCTTAGCTTTGAACGAGTCCACAAGCTTCTGGGCTTCAACCTCGCCTATTTTTTCGTCCTTCGGGATCATGTTATAGATAGTGAACGCAAGGACTATTGCCGCCGCGGCAAGGTTGACGGCAAAGCGGCATTTTTTTATCTTTTTTAAAAAAGCTTTGTTCGGAGATTTTTTCATTTCTTGTCCGCCCCTTTCGTCAGTCAATACTGATTGTGTAGCCGCACTCATGGAAATAGCGCACGAGGAACTTTTTGTTTTCGCCCTTTCTGAGCCATGCGGTGGAAACCTGACCGCTTTTGATGATCTCGGAAAGAAGCTCCTTGTTTTTGTTGACCCATGCCTTGTATTCAATATCCGGCATGAAAACAACTCTTCCGCCTTTGTTCTCCATCAAAATCACCTCACTGCATTTTTGGCAAATTTTTTGCCGTGCTAATCAGGGATAAAACAAAAAACCGCAGATAACTGCGGTTAATTTTCATTGTGTCGGCATCGCCTTATCTTCCCGGGTCGCTTCCAACCAAGTATTTTCAGCACTGATGAGCTTAACTGCCGTGTTCGGGATGGGAACGGGTGGACCCTCATCGCTAAAGACACCGACTTCGCAGTGTTGTTCGCACTTGCGTTTCAGTGATTGCTATTATAGATGAACGCTTCGGTTTTGTCAAGGGTTTTTTCAAAGTTTTTTGAAATATTTTTGAAAAACTTACACATCAATTTCAAGCTCAACAGGACAGTGGTCGGAACCGAAAATTTCGGAATGTATCCTTGCTTCTTTTATCTTATCTGCAATGCGGTTTGAAACAATAAAATAGTCAATACGCCAGCCCACGTTCTTTTCGCGCGCCCTGAAGCGGTAGCTCCACCAGGAATAGGCGTTTTCCGTGTCCGGATAGAGATAGCGGAAGGAGTCGGTAAAGCCGCTTTCAAGAAGAAGCGAAAATTTTCCCCTTTCCTCGTCCGAAAAGCCGGGATTCCCGCGGTTGGTCTTTGGGTTTTTGAGGTCAATCTCGTTGTGGGCAACGTTGAGGTCGCCGCAGAAGATGACGGGCTTGGTCTTGTCCAAAGAGAGAAGATATTCCCTGAAATCGTCCTCCCATTTCATTCTGTAATCCAGCCTTTTAAGTCCGTCTTGGGCATTGGGTGTATAACAGGTAAGGAAATAATAGTTTTCAAACTCAAGCGTAATCAGCCGGCCCTCTGTGTCGTGTTCGGCAATATCCATTCCGTTGAAAACGGCAAGAGGCTTTTCCTTTGTGAAAATTGCCGTTCCGGAGTAGCCTTTTCTTTCGGCATAGTTCCAGTACTGGTGGTAGCCGTCAAGCTCAAGGTTAATCTGCCCCTGCTGAAGCTTTGTTTCCTGGAGGCAGAAGATGTCCGCGTCAAGGGCGCTGAATACCTCCGTAAAGCCCTTTTGGACGCAGGCTCTGATTCCGTTAACGTTCCATGAGACAAACTTTTTCATTACAGGTTACGCTCCTTTGGGTTTTGTTTCTGGTCGGTTAACATTATACTATAAATTGTAAAAAAATTCAACATTGCCGCAATAAGGTTGACATTGCCGTTCTTTTTCGGTACAATATTACCATCTATAATTGTTTCTTGCGCCCTTTTTTAGGCGCGATACGAATTATTATTTCAGAACATAGTTCATAATCGGATTTTCATTTCATGCTGTATAAAGGAGTATTCAAATCATGAAGAAAAGAATTGTTTCGTTTATCCTTTGCTTTTTAATGCTTCTTTCGGCAACGCTGTGCGTTCCTGCCGAAAGCGGACTTCTTGCGGCTGTGACCGCGTCTGCGGCGGATATGACAACGCTTCAGGCTCTCGTCAGCTCAATTCCGCCGGAGTCTGAATGGGAAGTGAAGTTTGTCAAAGATTCTGCCTTTGATTCGTTTAAGGATGCGTATCACTCTGCGCAGAACGTACTTGCTAATCCGAGCAGCAGCGAAGATACAATAACTCTTGCCGAAAGGTGGCTCGACGCCGCGTTCAGGAGCGTTAAGTATCACACCCTTGACGTCACCGTCAGGGGAGCCGACGTTGCCAATGTCGGCGACAGCGTTGCGCTCACTGCCGCGCTTGAGCCCGAAAACGCCGCGGATCCCGTTTCGTGGAGCACAAGCGATGAAAGCGTTGCAAGCGTATCCGCAAGCGGCGTTGTTCAGATTAAAAAATACTCCTCCTCTCCCGTCAGTGTAACAGCCTCTTCAAACAATCACACAAGCACTCACTTTATAACGGTTAAAAATCCGCTTAAAAGCGTTCAGGTCTCAAAGTCCTCCCAAACGATGTATCCCGGCCAGAGCGTAAAGCTTTCATACCTTACCTACGGCGCGGACAGCGACGCTTCCATTACCGAAAGCATTGACTCCGTCACCTGGACGTCGGATTTCCCGGCCGTGGCCTCGGTTTCTCAGGACGGAACCGTTACCGCCCATCAGCAGGGTCCCACAACGGTTTCGGTTGAGGTGAAGTCCGGCAGCACCACGGTCAGGTCAAGCTGCTCGGTCACCGTCGGAGAGCTTATCAAAATTACAAAGCTTGAGCCGCAGACCGTTTCGGACGGCGGACTGCTTGCTCCCGCAGTTGTTGACAGCGAAAAGAAGGTTGAAGTTAAGGTGCTGCCCTCAAGCGCAAGCATCAAGGAGCTCAAGTGGACAAGCTCCAACCCGGCCGTGGTTTCGGTTGCTGCAAGCGGTATTGTTGATTCTGTTGCTTTTGCAACGGTGAAGTATCTCAAGGTCGGCACGGCCACCGTTACATACACAACAACGGACGGCAGCGGACTTGGCGGCTCGTTCAGGGTTGAAGTCAAGCCGAAGATAACCGCAATTTCCCTTTCGCCGGAAAGGGTTGTCATCTCTCCGAGCGCCAAGAACGAAAAAATAATTGCCTCGGTGACCCCCAAGGACGCAGGCTATCAGGTTATTGAATGGTCAACCAGCAGCAAGAATGTCTGCGATGTTTCAAGCGACGGAACGCTCAGGCCGCAGAACCGCGGAGTCTGCACAATTACCGCAAAAACCAAGGACGGCAGCAATATCTCAAAAACAGCCTATGTCCGCGTTGCGGATACTGCGCAGACAATACGCCTTGATCAGAACACGCTGAACATCAAGGTTTCGCAGGCGGCGGCGCTCAAAGCGACTGTTGTTACCGCGTCCGGTTCGTACTATGACGATGTTTCGTGGTCAAGCGGAAACACCAAGGTTGCAACTGTTGATCAGAACGGCGTTGTCAGGGGACTTTACCCCGGAGTTACAACAATCAAGGCTCTTGCCCTTGACGGTTCGGGAACCTTCAATGTCTGCACCGTTACCGTTACGGCGGACGTTACGGGAATTGACATTCCCTCAAGCGCTGTTGTCGGCGTTAATGAGACAAAAAAGCTTTCGGTGAAGATTTCTCCGGAATATGCAAGCAACAAAAACGTTACATGGAGATCGAACGACACCTCGGTTGTTGACGTTGCCTCGGACGGAACGCTCACCGGCAAAAAGGTCGGAACGGCCTCGGTTATCTGCACAAGCGTAAACGGCGGCTTCAGCGATGTCTGCGAAGTCAGCGTAGTCATTCCGGAAACGGCGGTTGCGGTTTCGCCGCAGACAAAAACGGTTGAAGCAGGCTCCTCGTTTGCCCTTACCGCAACGGTGCTGCCGACTAGTGCAACACTAAGAACCGTAAGCTGGAAATCAAGCGACGAAAAGGTTGCCGTTGTTGACTCAAACGGCGTTGTTACCGCAGTTGCGGGCGGAAAGTGCAAAATAACCGCAACAACCGGCTACAAGGCTTACACCGCCTCGTGCGATCTCACGGTTACTCAAAAGGCGTCCGGAGTCACGGTTGAGCCGGATGCTATCCAGATATATAAAACGCAGAAATATACCCTCAAGGCGTCGGTCACTCCCTCCACCGCAACAAACAAGGCTGTAACATGGGAAAGCAGCAACCAGAGCATTGCCGTTGTAAGCAGCGCGGGCGTTGTTACCGGCGTTGAAAACGGAACGGCCATCATCACCGTAAAGACGGTTGACGGCGGCTACAAGGCGCAGTGTACCGTTGTCGTTTCCGATAAAATCAGCGTTACCGGAATAAGACTTAATGAAAAGAGCATTACCGTCAACAAAAATCAGGTCTATGTGCTTGACGCAACCGTTTCACCGACGAACGCAAGCAACAAGACGGTAATCTGGAAATCCAACGCGCCTTCAATCGCTTCTGTTGATCAGAACGGCGTTGTCAGAGGCATTGCAAACGGAACTGCCGTAATAACCGCAAGCACGCAGGACGGAAACTATGAAGCAAAGTGTACCGTTGTTGTTTCCCAGACCGTTACGGGCGTAACGCTCAACTCCGTTTCCGCAAGGATAAAGATAGGAATGTCCTATACGCTCAAGGCGAACATTGTTCCGGCGGACGCGCAGAACAAAAACGTTAAGTGGGAATCCTCAAATCCTGCCGTTGCAACGGTCAATGCATACGGTGTTGTTACAGGCCGCACCGCCGGAACAACAACCATTATCTGCACCACGGCCGAGGGCGGAAAAACCGCATACTGCAACATAACCGTATACACCGCCGTAACAGGCATTAAAATAAACAGCAGGAAAATTACCGTTGCCAAGGGCGCAAGGACTATAGTTACCGCAACCGTTCTTCCCGAAACGGCTGACGACCGCGAGTACACATGGTCCTCAAAGGACGAAAGCATTGCAACAGTTTCCGCCTCCGGTCAGGTTACCGGCAAAAAGGTTGGAACAACCATAATCACCGCCACCTCGCATGAGGGCAAATACAAGGCGAACTGCATTGTTGACGTTGTTCAGCTTGCAACGGACGTAACGCTCAATCTCTCCTCGCTCACCCTTGATTCGGGCGTTTCAAAGGTCATTGAGGCAAAAATTAAGCCGAGCAACGCCTCGAACCAAACAATCAAGTGGTCGTCTTCAAACAAAAACGTTGCCACTGTTGCCTCAAAGGGCGACAGGAACGGAACCGTTAAGGCGGTTTCGGCAGGCACCGCAATCATTACCGCCACATCGGGCGACGGAAACGCTTCGGCCTCCTTCCGTGTAACGGTTACCCAGAAGATTACAAAGATAACCTTTGCCCAGAAGACGTTCACCGTAAAAGCCGGAGTGAAAACAAAGCTTCAGTACACCATTGCCCCGGCGAACGCAACCAACAAAAAGATTACATGGTCCTCGAGCAATAAGAAGATTGCAACCGTCAGTTCAAACGGCGTTGTCAACGGTATTGCCGCAGGCGCTGTCACAATAACGGCAAAGACCCCGGACGGCAGAGTCAAGGCAACGTGCAGCGTAAAGGTGACAATGCCCGTCAAGAGCGTTAAGATGAGCCGCAGCTCAATGACGCTCGGAATCGGCAAGACCGCAGCGCTTTCGGCTGTTGTCAGCCCGAAGACGGCAACAAACAAGGCGGTAACGTGGAAGTCAAGCAACTATGACGTTGCGGACGTTTCCTCCACCGGAAAGGTTACCGCAAAGAAGCTCGGTTACGCCGTTATTACGGCAACAACAAAGGACGGCTCTTTCAAATGCACCTGCCGCGTGCACGTTGTCCGTTCGGTAACCGGAATCAAGCTTGACATTTTGAAGAAAACCGTTGAGCCGGGCGAAAGCTTCGATCTCAACTATACCATTAAGCCGAGTAACCCGACGAACCCCAACGTCAAATGGAGCACAAGCAACAAAAAGGTTGCCACGGTAACTCAGGACGGCGAAGTCAGGGCTGTCGGCAAGGGCGAGGCAAAGATAACCGTTACCACCGTTGACGGCGGCTTCACATCCGTCTGCACGGTCAAAGTTGTAATAAGAGTTACCGGAGTTTCCCTGAACCGCGATGAAATCACGCTCACTCCGGGCAAGGAGGCGGTTCTCAAGGCGAAGGTGCGTCCCTCCGGCGCGTCTGACAAGAGCGTTACCTGGCGTTCGAGCAACTCAAAGGTAGCCTCGGTCAACTCAAAGGGCGTTGTTACCGCAAAGAAAGCCGGCGAAGCGGAAATTACCGTTAAAACAAAGGACGGCTCCTTCCGTGACAGCTGCACCGTTTATGTTGAGGTTTACCCCTCCTCGCTCAGACTCAAAAAGGACAGCTACACCGTGAAGTCTGACAAGAGCGTCAGGATAGGCTACACCATTCTTCCGGCAGACACCACCGAAAAATCGCTCACATGGAGCTCCTCAAACAGAAAGATTGCAACAGTCAATTCAAAAGGCGTTGTAACGGGCGTCAAGGGCGGAAAGGTCACTATCACCGCAAAAACGGTGAACGGCATCAAGACCTCCTGCACCGTCACGGTTATTCAGGCGCCGTCAAAGGTTTCGCTTTCCGCTTCCTCGCTTTCGATTTATGAGGGTACGTCAAGAACGCTCAAAGCAACCGTTCTTCCTAAGAGCGCATTGAACAAGGCTGTCAAGTGGAGCTCTTCAAACACCAAGGTTGCCACGGTCAGCAAGAACGGCGTTGTAAAGGCTGTTTCGGTCGGTACGGCGACCATTACGGCAAAGGCTGTTGACGGCGGAAAGAAAGCAGTCTGCACCGTCAACGTTCTCAGACACACAAAATCTGTTGAACTCAACGTAAGCGCAATAAACCTCAAAGCAGGCCAGACGGGTACGCTCAAAGCAACCGTTCTTCCTGCAAACGCTTCAAACAAAAAAGTTATCTGGACAAGCTCAAATACGAAAGTTGCAACCGTTTCCGCCGCAGGCGTAATTAAGGCCGTTTCCGGAGGACAGGCGGTAATCACCGCCACCACCGCAGAGGGCAAAAAGACCGCAAAATGCACCGTCAATGTTTCCGTTCCCGTCACGGGAGTTACTTTCCCGGTATCCGCCGTAAGCGTTGCAGACACGGCCAAAACGACTGTTTTTGCAAAGGTACTTCCGGAAAATGCAGGCAATAAGAAGCTTATCTGGACTTCCGGCAACAATTCGGTATTCACCGTTGACGCAAACGGCGTTGTCACCGGCGTTTCGGTCGGCAAGGCGGTTCTCACTGTCAAAACCCAGGAGGGCGGCTTCACCGCATCGGTTCCCGTCACAGTATACAGGGGCGCAAAGCTCATTTCGCTCAACAAGACTGCCGCTTCGCTTGAAATCGGCGCAACAGTAACGCTTTCCGGCACTGTTTCGCCCGAGGATGCAGCATACAGGACAATCACTTGGGAAAGCTCGGACAAGAGCGTTGCAACGGTTGATTCCAACGGCGTTGTCAAGGCCCTCAAGGGCGGCAAGGCAGTTATTACCGCGTCGGTTGAAAACGGTCGCGTTCAGGCCTCCTGCGAGGTAACGGTAATTCAGCATGTTACCTCGGTAGCTTTCGGCAGCAGCTCGCTTTCGCTTTACAGAGGAAAGACCGCCGCGCTTTCGGCTGTTGTATCTCCCTCAAACGCAACGAACAAAACCGTAATCTGGTCCTCCTCAAATCCGGCTGTTGCCTCGGTCAGCGAAAAAGGTGTTGTAACTGCCGTTTCAAAGGGCAGCGCCGATATCACCGCACGCACGCAGGACGGCAACTTTACCGCCGTGTGCAGGGTGACGGTAAGCGTGCCTGTTGAAAAAATCGTTCTTTCAACCGCAAAGGCGTATCTTGCCGTCGGTGAAAGCCTTAAGCCCAATGTTACCGTCACTCCGGCTGACGCGGATTCAACCGCTCTTGTCTGGAAATCTTCCAACGAAAAGGCGGCCGTTGTTGACGTCAACGGAAACATCAGAGCCGTTGCAGTCGGCAAGGCGGACATCACCGTCGGCGCAAAGGGCTCGGCAGCCACAGCAAAGCTGAGCGTAGACGTTGTTGTTCCGGCAACAGGTATTACCCTCACGGGCACAAAGAGTACTGTTTATACAGGCGAAAAATTCACCCTCAAGGCTCAGATTGCTCCGACAAATGCAACGTATAAGAACGCAGTATTCAAAACATCAAACGCAAAGGTCGCCTCGGTCAGCTCAACCGGAGTTGTAACCGGGGTAGGCGTGGGCGAATGTACCATAACGGCGTCCTCGCAGTGCGGCCGCGCAAGCAAGTCCTTTAACATCACTGTTAAGCAGAAAGCAACAGGTATCAAGCTGAGCAAAACCACCCTTGCCCTTGAAGCAGGGGAAAGCGCAACCCTCACCGCCGAGGTGCTTCCGGCAACGGCAACAAACAAGGCCGTTACCTGGGAAAGCAGCAACACGGCTGTTGCTTCTGTTTCGAACGGAGCGGTAAAGGCTGTCAAAATCGGAACAGCGGTCATCACCGTCAAGTCCGCGGACGGAGTTTCGGCAAAGTGTACCGTCACGGTCAGCAAGCACGCGGAAAGCGTTAAGTTTGAAAAGGACGCATATACGCTTGAAAACACAAAGAGTCTGACTCTCAAGGCGACGGTTCTTCCTGCCGACACAAGCTTCAAGACTCTCACCTATACCTCGAGCGACACAAAGGTTGCCGTTGTTGCCGCAAACGGTGTTGTTACCGCAAAGAGCGTCGGCACCGCAACAATCTCGGCAAAGACCATGGACGGCGTTGTCGGAATTTGCCGCGTAACCGTTATTCAGAGTCCGACAAAGCTCACCGTTACGCCGACCGCAAAGACAATCAACGAGGGCGCAAAGCTCACCCTTTCCGTTGCAATGGAGCCGAAAACGGTAACGTCAAAGGAGCTTGTCTGGTCAAGCAGCAACACAAAGGTTGCCACGGTTGACCAGAACGGCGTTGTTACCGCGGTTGCAAAGGGTACGGCAACAATCACCGTTAAGAGCAAGACGAACACGGCTGTCAGCGCCTCCTGCGCCGTAACGGTCAACCGCAAGGTTACGGGAATCAACATCAAGGAGGAAACTCTTTCGCTCACCACCACTTCAAAGGCAGTTAAACTGAACTATGAGGTTCTTCCGGCGGGCGCAAGCAATCAGACAGTCACATGGAAAACAAGCGACGCAAAGGTTGCCGTTGTCTCCGGCGGCGTTGTCACTCCAAAGGGCAAGGGCACTGCAATAATCAGTGCTGTTACCGCTGACGGAGCTTTTGTTGATACCTGCCGTGTTACGGTGAAGTAAAAATGTACATATAAAAAGCCGCCGATCGCTACCTTTAACGGTACGGTCGGCGGATCTCCTTTATCGGTTAATATTCTTAACTCAAACATCTGAACGCTATGCCGGAAGAAGAATATTATAGTGAGCTGAAAAACAAATGAAAGGCAATTGAAAGATTTGCTATATTTTCAATTTTTTCTTGCATACTTTGGTTTCGTTTGCTATAATAACCTCATCAAATTTTTATGGAGGAGAATCAAAGAATGAAATCAGGAAGTCAAAAACTGAAAAAATTTCTTGCGTTCGTCATGACTGCTGTCATGGTGTTGACCGCTGTGCCGCTCGGAGGGCTGACTTTCAGTGCAAATGCGGAGGACGGAGAGTTTACCGAGGGGTATTATACCTATACGGTTGAAAACGGTGAAGCAAAGATTACCGGCTGTAATAACAGCATCAGCGGCGAGGTTGTGATTCCCTCTTCGCTCGGCGGCTATCCGGTGACTAAGATTGGCGAGAGGGCGTTAGCCTATTGTGACATAACAAGTGTAGAAATTCCGAACAGCGTAACAAGCATAGGTAATTATGCATTTTTCAATTGCACAAGCTTAACGAGCATAGAAATTCCCGACAGCGTAACAAGTATAGCTTATCAGGCATTTAAGGATTGCAGCAGCTTAACAAGTGTAACAATTCCGAACAGCGTAACAAGTATATGTACTTATGCGTTTTACGGTTGCAGCAGCTTAACAAGCGTAACAATTCCGGACAGCGTTACAAGCATAGATTATGGTGCGTTTGAAAATTGCAGCAGCTTAACAAGCGTAACAATCGGTAACAGTGTTACAAGCATAGGTTATCAGGCGTTTGAGGATTGCATCAGCTTAACAAGCGTAACAATCCCGGACAGCGTTACAAGTATAGGTAATTATGCGTTTGATAATACGGCTTATTATAATAATAGTAGCAACTGGGAAAACGGTGTGTTATATATTGGAAATCATTTAATAAAAGCAGAATCTTCAGTTTCAGGTGCGTATCAAATTAAGGACGGAACAAAAACAATAGCAGATTGTGCGTTTTCCGGTTGCAGCAGCTTAGCAAGCATAACAATCCCGGACAGTGTAACAAGCATAAGTAATTCTGCGTTTTATGGTTGCAGCAGCTTAACGTGCGTAACAATTCCGGACGGCGTAACAAGCATCGGTGAGCATGCGTTTTTCTATTGCAGTAGCTTGACAAGCGTAACAATCACGGACAGTGTAACAAGCATAGGTGAGCATGCGTTTAATAAATGCCACAGCTTAACGAGTATTGATGTAGCTACGGACAACCCCAATTATTCGTCATTAGACGGAGTGCTGTTTAATAAAGATAAAACCAAACTTATTCAATATCCGATCGGCAATACAAGATCAGAATATGCTATCCCGGACAGCGTTACAAGCATAGATGGTAGTACGTTTGAGGATTGCAGTAGCTTAACAAGCGTAACAATCCCGGACAGCGTTACAAGCATAGGTAGTTATGCGTTTTCCGATTGCAGCAGCTTAACAAGCGTAACAATCGGTAACAGTGTTACAAGCATAGG
>JAEDEQ010000040.1 GCA_016293225.1 Clostridiaceae bacterium | reverse complement strand
AATCCCAAACAGCGTGACGAGCATTGGTGATTCTGCATTTTCCGATTGCTCCGGCTTAACAAGCCTAACAATCGGAAACAGCGTGACGAGCATTGGTAATTATGCATTTCGCTATTGCAACGAATTGAGGGGCATAACAATACCTGATAGCGTGACGAGCATAGGATATGAGACATTTTACAATTGCACCGGCTTAAGAAGCGTAACGATTCCTGACAGCGTGACATACATAGGTTACGGTGCATTTCGCGGTTGCACCGGCGTAACAAGCATAACAATACCCGCAAATGTTACAGATATCGGAAACAACGCTTTTGGATATTACTCTGATGGTAATAAAAAAGTTGAAAACTTTACAATTTATGGCTACTCCAACACCGCCGCAGAAACATACGCACACGCTAATGGTTTTTCTTTCGTTTCCCATGACAATGGACACGCCTTTGTCGACTGGACTGTAACAACTGAACCCACCTGCACCGCAGAGGGTGAGGAAACAAGCACCTGCGTTATCTGTGGTGAATCCGAAACAAGAGCGATTGATGCAACGGGGCACGAATATATTTCAGAAGTTGTTGCCCCAACCTGCACTGAAAGCGGATATACAAATCACACCTGCAGAATCTGCGGTGATACATATACCGACAGTGAGGTTGCACCAATCGAACATAGCTATCAGTCAGAAACCTTTGAAGCAACATGTCAGGACAAGGGCAAGGTAGTCTATACCTGCGAAAACTGCGGACATAGTTATACCGATGAGTTCGATTATGGCGAGCATAGATATTCTGATTGGACGGTAACAACTGAACCCACCTGCACCGAAGCAGGCGAGGAAACAAGAACCTGCTCCGTCTGCGGTGAATCCGAAACAAGAGTAATTGAAACAAGAACGCATGACCTTTTCCATGTTGAGGTGGCTTCAACCTGCACCGTCACGGGTGTTTCGTGTGATGTCTGCACTCTCTGCGGAAAAATTTTCAATTACTCCGTTCTTCCTCTTGTTGAGCACACTTTTGGTGAATGGGATGTAACAATTGAGCCTACCTGCACAACAGACGGTTATACAATTCATATGTGCTCTGTTTGCAAAGAAAGCTACACTGACAGTATAGTTAAAGCACTCGGTCACACCGACAACGACAACGACGGAAACTGCGACAGTTGCGGAGAAAAAGTTGGCGAACCTGTCAACCCGCCCGAACCGACCAATCCGAGTGAAAACTGCCCTTGCGCTTGCCACAAAGGCGGCATTGAAAAGCTCTTCTTCAAAATCGCCTTGTTCTTCCAGAAGCTTTTCAAAAAGAATCAGGTTTGCAAGTGCGGTGTATGGCATTATTAAACACACCCCCGGGGTGCCGTTTTCGGCGCCCCGTTTGCTTTTCGGCGAATATTTTTCATGTCACGGTTTATGATAAGAATAGCAGCGTTTTCTTGACAAGTAACGTCATTTGCGTTACAATTATGCCACAGGAGGTGTTTATATGGAAAAGTCAGCAACTTTAAATCTAAGAGTCAATCCGGCTGTGAAAGAGCGCGCGGAAACGGTTCTTTCTGCGCTCGGAATACCGATGTCAACAGCGATAGATATCTACCTGAACCAGATATATCTCACGGGCGGTATTCCGTTTTCGGTTACTCTTCCCAAAGCACCGGATACTGTTAATGCCGATTTGATGACAGAACAGCAAATAGAAGATAAGCTGATGCGCGGTATTGACGATGCCGAGTCCGGAAAAACCAATGACGCAAAAATGGCTTTTGAAAATTTTAGAAAGAGTCACCGGGCATGAAAGAATACAAAGTAAAAATTACAGACGAAGCCTTGTCAGATATGAATCAGATATATGACTATATTAACGAAACGCTTTTGTCCCCGGAAAACGCAATTAGTCAGTATAATCGTATTGCAGACGGAATACTGAAGCTTTCTTCTTTTCCCAAAAGGTTTCATACGCTTGATTTTGAACCGTGGAGAACCAAAGGACTGCGAAGAATGATTGTAGATAATTATTCGGTTTTTTATTGTTTAAAAGATGATAATGTAATTGTGACGGCTGTTCTTTACAGTGCGTCCGACATTGAAGAGCGATTGAAACGGAAACATTCCGCCGGAACGCTTGAAATCTTAAATCAACCTTGACAACAGCCGTTCAAACGGATATACTCTTATACGGAAAACTGTTGCAACCCGTGTTTTTCACCGGCTGCTGTTTCAAATTTTCAAAGGAGTGTTATTTTATGCCATTAGTAACAACAACTCAGATGTTTAAGGACGCTTATGAGGGCGGCTACGCCATCGGCGCTTTCAACGTCAACAATATGGAGATTATTCAGGGTATCACCGAAGCCGCAAAAAAGCTCAATGCTCCGCTCATTCTCCAGGTATCCAAGGGCGCAAGAGCCTATGCGAACCACACCTACCTTGTTAAGCTTGTTGAGGCCGCCGAAAAGGAGACCGGTCTTCCCATCGCTCTCCACCTTGACCACGGCCCCGATTTTGAAACCTGCAAAAGCTGCATTGACGGCGGTTTTACCTCAGTAATGATTGACGGTTCTCACCTTCCTTATGAAGAGAATGTTGCCCTGACAAAAAGGGTTGTTGATTATGCACACGCTCACGGCGTTGTTGTTGAGGGTGAGCTCGGTCAGCTTGCCGGAATTGAGGACGACGTTAACGTTGCCGAGGACAAGGCCTGCTTCACCGACCCGGATCAGGTTTACGATTTCGTAACCCGTACCGGCGTTGACTCGCTTGCAATCGCAATCGGCACCAGCCACGGCGCATACAAGTTCAAGCCCGGTCAGAAGCCCCAGCTTCGCTTTGACATTCTTGAAGAGGTTTCCAAAAAGCTCCCCGGCTTCCCGATAGTTCTCCACGGAGCCTCCTCCGTTATCCCCGAATTTGTTGAAAAAATCAACAAGTACGGCGGAAAAATGCCGGACGCTATCGGCATTCCCGAAGAAATGCTGCGCAAGGCGGCTTCAATGGCTGTTTGCAAAATTAACATTGACTCCGACCTTCGTCTTGCAATGACCGCCGCCGTAAGAGAGCACTTTGCTCTTTATCCCGATCACTTTGACCCGAGACAGTATCTCAAGCCCGCCCGTGAAGCAATCCAGGGCATGGTTGAGCACAAGATTAACAATGTTCTCGGCTGTGCAGGCAAGGCAAAGGCATAAATACGCTTTGCAACGGCAGAAAAAATCAATAAAAAAAGCGAGCAATAACCGCTGTGCGGCTGCTCGCTTTGTTTTTTGATGTGTGCAGAAGCCTTCTCAGACCTTTAATTCGCTTGTGATTTCCTCGCCGTCATAGCGCGCAAGAATCGGCGCAATAACAGAGGAAAGGAATTCATCAACCTGACCGGCGCATCTTCCGGTGTACTTTTTGGGGTCAAGCTCGTTTTCAATCTCCTCTTTGGAAAGCGGAATCCTTTCATCGGCCGCAATGCGGTCAATGAGGTCGTTTCTTCCGCCCTCAAGCTTGACCTTTGCTGCTGCCTCGTGGGAGTAGACACGGATAATTTCATGAAGCTGCTGACGGTCGCCGCCCCGCTTGACAGATTCCATCATGATGTTCTCCGTTGCCATGAACGGCAGCTTTTCCATGACCCGCTTTTCAATAACCTTTTCATAAACCACAAGGCCGCTTGTAACATTGATGTATATTTCAAGCACGGCGTCCAGCGCAAGGAAAGCTTCCGCAACGGCAATGCGCTTGTTTGCGCTGTCGTCAAGTGTGCGTTCAAACCACTGCACCTCGCTTGTGAGCGCAGGGTTGAGCGCGTCAACCGTAATGTATCTTGCAAGCGAGCAGATGCGTTCACTGCGCATCGGGTTGCGCTTATACGGCATTGCGGACGAGCCTATCTGATTTTTTCCGAACGGCTCCTCCATCTCCTCAAACGATTGAAGAATACGCAGATCGTTTGCAAATTTATATGCGCTTTGTGCAAAACCTGAAAGCGCAGAAAGGAAAAAGTAATCAACTTTTCTTGAATATGTCTGGCCCGAAACAGGAACAGAGCTTTCAAAGCCCATTTCCTTTGCAATCAGCTGCTCTGCCTTTTTAACCTTTTCCTCGTCACCGCCGAAAAGCTCCATGAAGCTTGCCTGAGTACCCGTTGTGCCTTTTGAACCGAGCAGTCTGAGGTTTTTGAGCCGGAACTCCAGGTTTTCAATGTCCTGCGCAAGCTCATACATCCAGAGCGTTGCCCTTTTTCCGACCGTTGTCAGCTGTGCCGGCTGGAGGTGTGTGTATGCAAGGCAGGGAAGAGCCTTATATTCTTCCGCAAAGGCGGACAAATTGCGCATGACCTGCGCAGCTTTTTTTAGGATGACCTTTGAAGCTTCACGCAGAATGATAATATCGGTGTTGTCTCCGACATAGCAGCTTGTTGCTCCGAGATGGATAATCGGTTCCGCTTTCGGGCACTGAACGCCGTAAGCATAAACATGGCTCATAACATCGTGGCGGACAAGCTTTTCCCTCTCCTCGGCAACATCATAGTTAATATCGTCCTTGTGCGCTTCCATTTCGGCAATCTGCTCATCGGTAATGCCGAGGCCGAGCTGCTTTTCCGCCCTTGCAAGGGCAATCCACAGCCGCCTCCATGTTCTGAATTTGAAGTTCTGCGAAAAAATGTGCTGCATCTCGTCGCTTGCATATCTTGTTGAAAGCGGCGAAATATACTTATCTCTGTCTGTCATTGCGGCGCGCTCCTTTACCTGAATACTACCGATGATTATATTATATATTCCGCCAAAAGTCAAACAAAGCGCGGGCAGGTTTTGACTTTTTCCCGCCGCGGTGGTAAAATTATGACAAAGAAAGGAGAGCTTGACTATGGAAGAAAAAATCAAAAAACTTAAAGATATAATTGAAAAGAGCAGCCGTATCTGCGTCTTTACCGGAGCCGGCATAAGCTGCCCGAGCGGCATACCCGACTTCCGCTCGGAAAACGGACTTTACAAAACAAAAAGCGAGTTCGGCTATTCACCGGAAGAGATGCTTTCCGCAACCTTTTTCAATGCGCACACAAAGCTTTTCTTTGATTTTTACCGCAGTGCAATGGTTTTTCCGGACGCAAAGCCGAACCGGGCGCACCGGTACTTTGCAGAGCTTGAAAAAATGGGGAAAAACGTCTCCGTTGTTACGCAGAACATTGACTCCCTGCACACAAGGGCGGGCAGCACAAATGTTATTGAGCTGCACGGCAGCGTTATGCGCAACTACTGCCGAAGCTGCAAAAAAAGCTTTGGACTTGAATATGTAATGAAGGCGGACGGCGTTCCACTTTGTCCCTGCGGCGGCGTTGTCAAGCCGGACGTTGTTCTCTATGAAGAACCGCTTGACGAAGAAAATGTTGAACGGGCAATATCGGCAATAGAAAGAGCCGATGCAATGCTTGTTGTTGGAACAAGCCTGAGCGTTTACCCTGCCGCCTCATATATCAGATATTTTAACGGAAATGAGCTTGTGCTCATCAACAAGAGCAAAACGCAGTATGACTTCCTTGCTACGCTTGCAATAAACGAGGATATAATCAGAGTTATTGAAGAGCTTGAAAGCTGACGAAAAAACCAAAATCCGTTTGCGAGCAAATTATATGAAAACAAAAGAAAAAGAGAGAAAAAACGAGCACGGCTAATGCAATTCAAAATTTTGCAAAAAAGCTGTTGACAAACAAAACCGCTTGTGATAGAATGACGGAGCATTTAAATGTTGATTGGAGGAAAAGAATATGTCAACCTATATGCCGAAAGCCGGCGACATCACCCGCAAGTGGTATGTCATTGACGCCGAGGGAAAGCATCTCGGTCATGTTGCCGCAAAGGCTGCCGAGCTTCTCCGCGGCAAGCATAAGCCCACCTTTGCTCCCCATGCGGACTGCGGCGATCATGTTATCATCATCAACGCCGACAAGGCTGTCCTCACCGGCAAAAAGCTCGATCAGAAGATGTATTACCATCACACCGGATACATCGGCAACATGAAAAAGGTCAAGTACAGCTCCCTTATGAAAGAAAAGCCCGAGTTCGTAATGACCAAGGCTGTTAAGGGCATGATCCCCGATACCACCATCGGCCGCAAGGCTCTCACCAGACTTCGCGTTTATGCAGGCGCAGAACACGCTCATGCAGCTCAGAAGCCCGAAGTTGTTGAACTTTAATTGGAAAGGGAGGAAATGAAAATGTACGAAACCACTCCGTTCTTCTACGGCACCGGCCGCAGAAAAAAGTCGATAGCAAGAGTCCGCGTCTATGCAGGCAGCGGTAAGATCACTATCAACAACAGAGATATCGACGATTACTTCGGTCTTGATACCCTCAAGCTCCTTGTTCGTCAGCCCCTTGACGTTACCGACACAAACGGTAAGTTTGACATCGTTTGCCGCGTTGCCGGCGGCGGTGTAACAGGTCAGGCAGGCGCAATCCGCCACGGTCTTGCAAGAGCTCTCCTTCAGTATGATGCAGAGCTTCGCCTTCCGCTCAAAAAGGCCGGCCTCCTTACCCGTGACCCGAGAATGAAGGAAAGAAAGAAGTACGGTCTCAAAGCAGCGAGACGTGCTCCGCAGTTCAGCAAGCGTTAAACTTTATCAAAATGCTTCAAAAAGGAGCTATCGCACTAAGACAGCCACAAAGAAGAGAAAAACCAACCGGGCAGCCCGAAAAAGGTTGCCCGGTTGCTGCTTTCATAGTATAATTTAATTGCCGAAAAGCCACACAGAAAGCAGTGAAATTATACTATGTGTCGAGACAGATAGAAGAAGCGTGTAAAACCGATATTCGCTTTATGTGGATATCAGGAACTTTACTTTTGCGCTAATATCGGATATAATGTTAGTACGAAAGGAAGTGAGAACATGACCCAATATGAACAGCTGGACCGGATGCTGGACAACCAGGATGGGATGCTGCGAACAGCTCAGGCGGTATCTGCCGGGATCAGCAAGCCGGTTTTTTATGATTATGTGCAGGCACGGGAGTTGCAGCGGGTCGCCCCGGGGATTTATCTTTCCGGAGATTCCTGGGTGGACACCATGTATCTGCTCCATCTTCGCTTTGAACAGGTTGTCTTTTCCCACGAAACAGCCCTGTTTTTTCATGACCTAACGGATCGTGAGCCTACGGAGTATGCGGTCACGGTCAAGACCGGATACAATCCAACCAAACTGAAAGCGGAGGGTGTGCGGGTTTTCACCATTAAGGCCCGGCTCCATGATGTGGGTCTGACCACCGCCGGGACGCCCTTTGGCCATACCGTTCCGGTCTATGATATGGAGCGGACCATCTGCGATGTGCTGCGAAGCCGAAGCAGCATGGAGGTGCAGACCTTTCAAGAGGCACTGAAAGCGTATGCCCAGAGAAAGGATAAAAACCTGCGGACATTGATGCACTATGCCGGAATGTTCCGGGTAGAAAAACTGCTTCGGCAGTATTTGGAGGTGCTGCTGTGATAAAGACAGCCAGACAGCTGAAGGACCTGATTCGGAACCTGGCAAAGAAAAACGCCGCAGACGCCCAGGTTCTTCTGCGGAACTATATGATGGAGCGGTTTCTGGAGCGGATCTCCCTGTCAGAATACCGGGACAAATTCATTCTGAAAGGCGGTATGCTGGTGGCGGCCATGGTGGGGCTGGACGCCCGTTCTACCATGGATCTGGATGCGACCGTCAGAGGAACGAATGTCAATGTGGAAGACATTGAGAATTTGATTGCGGCCATTGTCACAGTCCCCTTGGATGATGGCGTGACATTCCGGCTGAAAAGCATTTCGGAAATCATGGATGAAGCGGAGTATCCGGGAATCCGGGTCAGCATGACCGCAACCTTTGACGGAGTCGTAACCCCGCTGAAGATCGACATTTCCACCGGGGATGCCATTACTCCGAAGGAAGTGCGGTACAGTTTTAAGCTGATGCTGGAGGATCGCTCTATTGAAATTTGGGCCTACAATCTGGAAACCGTTCTGGCGGAGAAGCTGGAGACCATCATCACACGGGCCACCACCAATACCCGCATGAGGGATTTCTATGATATTTATGTTCTGGTCCAGCTTCACGGCTGCACCCTGGATCCCCGGGTCCTCCATGACGCTCTGCTGGCTACCTCCCGCAAGCGCGGCACAGAGAGCCATCTTGCGGAAGCCGGAGAAGTGTTCGATGAAGTGGAGAGCAGTACGGTCATGCAGAAACTTTGGGAGGCATACCGAAAGAAATTCTCCTATGCGTCCGATGTGGAATGGCCCATGGTCATGGAAGCTTGCTTAAAGCTGATGTATATGGCATGGTATTGATCGAGGACGGTTTTCGCCAAATTGCTGAAGAAAACGCTAAAAACGGAACTACTTTCCGCGTTCTGTTCAAAGATGGTGTAAATATTCAGGAGTCCATGAATGAAATAAAAGCGTAATATGGCCTTTCAGACAGTCAGGCAAATTATCCCGAATCCACAATGAAAAACGTTATGAAATGCCAATGCAAAGCAGAAAAAACAGCAACAATTTTATTACAAATGCTTAATATTTGTTGATTATTGTATTTCATATATATATAATCTTATATGATTTTTTGCAGTCATATTCTTACTAAAAAGGAGATCGGCTTATTGTGCCGACGGGGAACGAACATGAAAGTTAAGCTGAAGTCCCATTTGTATTCCCAGTTTGAACGGCTAAAAAGCGAAGGGAATATTATTGAGTATGTGTTTTGGTGGATATCACGGATAACGATGATATATGCCTGCTTCATCATGCCGGGCAAGGTTCCGCCTGCGCTTTATCTTGCGATTGTTCTCAACACACTTGCAACCTTTGCGGTTCCGGTCTTTTCCGCAATTTTTCCGCAAAAGCTGTTGTTTGGCAGACTTTCATTCCGGACGCAGACATATATTGACCTGTTTGTGCTTTTCGGCTGCTTTTTCAACAATTGTGTTGATACCTACAGCGTGATTGAGTTTTATGATAAATGGCTGCATTTCTTTACCGGCTTCGGCTGCGTATTCCTTGGAATTGAGCTTTTGAAAGCGTTGTTTCCGAAAGAAAGGTTCAGCCGCAATGCCTCGCTTTTCAGTGCGTCGGGCTTCTCGTTCGCTATCATTGTAATATGGGAAATCTTTGAATTCCTGTCGGACTTTTTCATCGCCGGATCAACAAATCAGGGATACGGAATCGGTGCCAATTTTAATATGTTATTTTTCAAAATTTTCGGTCAGGGAGCCGGAAACACAGGTCAGTATCCTCTGTTTGACACAATGTTTGACATAATGGCCGCCGTTGTCGGCATTGCCGTTGCAATCATTCTGAGCTTTATTGCAGAACAGATTGGTAAAAAAAAGAAAAGCAAAATGATTTAACATACTGCTTTCGGCGCAAACCGAAAAGCTGAACAAAGGACTAAAAAGCTATGATTTACAAAAAGCAGAGTTTAAATGCTTGTTTGTATTTTATAGCTTTTGTTTTTTACCGGAAGATGGTGGAAAGATAAATGGCAGGCGGCTTTTGTCATCGCACGGCGCTGCGACTTGCACCTTTTGCCGGCGGAAGCTAAGGCTAAAGTCAAGCCCGCAAACTGTCCTTTAATGTCCGCTTTAATTTTCGGTGGTATATATAATAATCACTGATTATTTGTGCTCTCTGTCATTCGGCAGCTGTTGTATTCAAAGAAAGAGCGCAAAAAAGTTTTCAAAAAATTTTTAATTTCCCCGAAGATTTTTATTTTTGTTTGTTGCATACAATCTTTTTTTATAGTATAATAAATGATAACTATGATGAGGAGGTATGCCTGTTTTGGAAGTTTATCTTGACAACAGCGCAACAACAAAGCCCTGCCCCGGTGCAAGGAAAAGACTCCTTGAGGCCGTTGACCTCCTTTGGGGCAATCCCTCCTCTCTCCACCAAAAGGGTCTGGAGGCTCAGCTGCTTCTTGAGGGAGCGCGCGCCTTCATTGCAAAGTGCCTTTCCTGCCGCGAAAGCGAACTTTACTTTACCTCGGGTGGAACGGAAAGTAATAACCTTGCCGTTTTCGGCGCGGCGAAAGCGATGAGGCACAAGGGCAAAAGAATAGTTGTTTCCTCGGTTGAACACCCGAGCGTTTCAAGGGCTTTCGATAAGCTTGAAAGCGACGGCTTCACCGTTGTGCGGCTCCCTGTTGACCGCTTCGGCGTTGTTCCCGTTGAGGAAATTGAAAACGCCGTTGACGAAAGCACCGTGCTTGTCAGCATGATGGCGGTCAACAACGAGCTCGGCTCCGTTGAGCCTGTTGAAGCGCTTTCGCGCATAGTAAAAGAAAAACATTCCCCCGCGCTCATTCATGTTGACGCGGTGCAGGCGTTCGGAAAATTGCCGCTGAACGTCAAAAAACTCGGCATTGACCTTATGAGCGTCAGCGCGCACAAAATCCACGGCACAAAGGGCGCCGGAGCGCTTTTTGTGAAAGATTCGGTTCACCTTGCGCCCCACATTTTCGGCGGCGGACAGGAAAAGAACGTCCGCCCGGGAACGGAGCCGCTCCCTGCAATCGCCGCCTTCTTCGGCGCGGCAGAGGAGCTTGACATCAAAAAATCTCTCCCTGCGGTCACGGCGCTCAGAGACGGCTTTGTAAAAAAGCTTTCCGCGCTTGACGGCGTTGTAATAAACAGCGGCGCAGACGCCCTGCCGTATATCGTCAACATCTCGCTTCCCGGCCGTCCGGCTGAGGCTGTGCTCAACTTCCTTTCCTCAAGGGGAATTTATGTTTCGTCCGGTTCGGCGTGCGCAAAGGGCCACCGCAGTCCTACTCTCACCGCAGCCGGGCTTGAAAGCGAAAGGGTGAACTCCTCGCTAAGAATCAGCCTTTCAAGATTCACCACAGCGGACGAGCTTGACTTCTGCCTTGAGGGCATTGAAGAAGCTTTGAGAGCGATAAGAAAGAAATGACAGACGGAGCTTTGGAAAAAATGAAAAAGGTTATTCTGATAAAAAACGGCGAGCTTGTCCTCAAGGGACTCAACCGCTCGACCTTTGAAGATATGCTCATTAAAAATATGCGCCGCAGACTTTCCGATCTCGGAAAATTCAACTTCATCAAGGCGCAGTCAACAATAATCGCCGAACCCGAAGATGAGGACGTTGACTTTGACGAGGCCGTTGACCGCGTCAGCCGCATTTTCGGCATCGTTGCTTTTTCCGTTGCGGCCGTTGCGGAAAAGGAGCTTGGAAAAATTGAGGAATGCGTTATGGAATTCCTCGGCGACGAGCTGCGCGCAGTCAGAACCTTTAAGGTCAACGCAAAGCGCAGCGATAAAAAGTTTATGTATAAATCACCCGAAATCTGCCGCGAAGTCGGCGGATATATCCTTTCAAAAATACCCGCGCTCAGGGTGGACGTGCATAATCCGGAGCTCACCGTTACCGTTGAGGTGCGCGACAGGCACGTTTTTGTCCACGGAAATCAGCTCAAGGGCGCAGGCGGAATGCCCGTCGGCTCCTCGGGCAGGGCGGCACTGCTGCTCTCCGGCGGAATTGACAGCCCCGTTGCCGGCTATATGATGGCAAAGCGCGGCCTTATTCTGACGGCCGTTCACTTTGCCGCACCGCCTTACACAAGCCCCCGGGCGGAGCTTAAGGTTAAAAAGCTTGCCGCGCTCGTTGCGCGCTACAGCGGACGGATAAACCTTGCCGTTGTTCCGTTCACCGAAATTCAGGAGCACATCAAGGATAACTGCCCCGAGGAGCTTTTCACAATAATCATGCGCCGCCTTATGATGAAAATTGCGCTGCGCATTGCAAAAAACGATAAGTGTCAGGCGCTCATTACGGGCGAAAGCCTCGGTCAGGTTGCCTCGCAGACCATCGGTGCTATTGCCTGCACCGACGCGGTTGCAACAATGCCCGTTTTCCGTCCGTGCATCGGCATGGACAAGGAGGAAATTATTTCCGTTGCGCGGAAAATCGGCACCTTTGAAACCTCGCTTGAGCCTTATGAGGACTGCTGCACCGTCTTTACGCCGAAGCACCCGAGAACACGCCCCACGCTTGAACTCATTGAGCAGGCGGAAAGCAGGGTCGATTTTGAGGAGATGCTCAGCAGGGCAGTCAGCGAAACGCGGTTTTGCTCGATTGACGGCTGAGGGCTGCCGCGCAAAAAAGATTAAGTTATGCAAGAAGGTATGAAGAAATGAAATGTGAGCTTGTATTCGTCGGAACGGAGCTTCTGCTCGGCGATATCCTTAACACCAACGCTCAGTACCTTTCAAAAAAGCTTGCCGCACTCGGCTTTGACGTTTTGTTCCAGTGCGTTGTGGGCGATAACCCCGAAAGGCTGAAAGCAGTGCTTGAGGAGGGTCTCAGCCGCTCGGATATAATCATCACAACGGGCGGTCTCGGCCCAACAAAGGACGATTTGACAAAGGAAGTCTGCGCGTCCGTGTTCTCCCTGCCGCTGGAAATGGACGAGGAAAGCCTCCGGCGCGTGCGCGAATGCTTCAGGGCGAAGAACAGCCCGATGCCCGAAAGCAACGAAAAGCAGGCGCTCATGCCGCGCGGCTCGGTCATTTTCAAAAACACCAACGGAACCGCTCCCGGCTGCGCAATGGAAAAGGACGGAAAGCACATCATAATTCTCCCCGGCCCTCCGAGGGAGATGAGCGAAATGTTTGAAAACTGCGCCCTGCCGTATCTTAAAAAATTCTCCGATCACGTTATTATCTCCCATTCGGTGCGCACCTTCGGCATCGGCGAAAGCCTTATGGCGGAAAAGGCGGGAGAGCTGCTGGATATGCAGAATCCGACCGTTGCTCCCTACGCCAAAAGCGGCGAAGCGCTCCTGCGCGTGACCGCAAAGGCGGAAAACGAGGAGGAGGCGGAAAAGCTTATTGCTCCCGTTATTGATGAAATTAAAAAACGGTTCGGAAACCTTGTTTACGGCATTGACAGCGCAAATCCGGAGGAGGCACTTGTTGCGCTTTTAAAAGAAAAAGGCCTTACCCTTGCCACGGCGGAAAGCTGCACGGGCGGTCTTATTGCAAAAAGAATTACCGATATCCCCGGCGCGTCAGACGTGTTCGGCTGCGGTATCGTTTCATATTCAAACGAGGTCAAGAAAAGCCTTCTCGGCGTAAGAGAAGATCTCCTTGAAAAATACGGCGCGGTCAGCGAGGCCGTTGCGGCCTCAATGGCGCTCGGCGCGGTCAAAGCCGGCAAGTCCGACCTTGCCGTTTCGGTCACGGGCATTGCCGGTCCGGATTCGGACGGCACAAGCAAGCCCGTAGGCCTTGTTTATATCGCGGTTACCGACGGAAACAATTACAGAATTAAAAAGCTGCTCACCGGCCACGCGGAAAAAAGCTGCCGCGATTACAACCGCACTGTCAGCGCGTCGGTCGCGCTAAACGAGGTTCGGCTTTTCATTCTTGAAAGCGAAGACAACCAAAAGGATATCGGCGCTTTCATCAGTTCATTTTAAAGGATAAATGCAGTTATGAAGATAATTTACGAGGATTCAAACGGACGTGAAAACGAAAACCGAATGAACAAAAAAACCTCGGGCGCTTCGTTCTCTCGCTCGGACGTGCCGCCTGCGGTCAGAAGCGTCCGTTCCTCCAAAAGCACAAAAAAGGAGACGCAGCACATTTCCGCCGGTGTTCCGGATGAAAAAAGTGTTTCGGACGAAAAACCGCAGCCCGAAAAGCCGCAGAACGAGCAGCCTGCGCCCGAGCCGGAGTTCAAGCTGACCGATGAGCAGGTGGCTATACTGCTGAGGCAGTATCTGAACGCAAATCCCGATCTTGCCGCAAAAGCGGAGAGCGCACAGGCTGAACCGCAGCCGCAGTCAAAGGAGCTTACGCCTGCTTCCGGAAAGAAAAGCGCCGGAACAAGAATCGTTTTCCAGAGTCCGGACTTTGACCTGCCGGAGGACGCAATGCCGAAGCAGCCGCGCGGCGGCATAGTCATTCCCACTGTTGACGACTACGACTACGACGAAGACGACGAGCTTGACGAGGAGGACTTTTATCCGGCGCCGCAGCCGCCCAGAACGCTGCCAAGGGCAGGCTCTGTTGCAATAGATTATGTTGTTGATGAAATTGACATCAGCACACCTAAGAAGCCCTCAAACCTCAATGTTCTGAACAACAGCCGCGAAAAAACGGCGCCAAAGGCAGGGCAGGCCGTTCCAAAAAGCCTTGTTGTTGAAGAGGTTGCCCAGGACGCGCCGCAGACTCCCGGCAAAAAGAAGCCCTCTGTGGCCGAAATAATCCGCCTTGTTGTTCTTTCCGCGTCCGTTCTTGCAATCATTATTTCCCTGGCGGTGCTGCTCAGGGAATACAAGCTCCACAAGGACAACCAAAAGCTTGAATCCGGAATCTCCGACCTCATCATCTCCGATGACGAGACAACAACAAAATCCTCCGGAGCAACAAAAAAGAACGAGGAAAAATCAACCACCATGTCCACCGAGCAAAAGTGGGCAAAAATCCGCGAGGAATACCCGAACACGGTCTTTCCGCAGAATATACAGCTCAAGTATGCAAAGCTTTACGCCACAAACAACGACTTTGTGGGCTATCTTGAGGCAAAGGGAGTCAATCTTTCGCTCCCCGTTGTTCAGACGAATAATGACGACACCTATCTTGAAAAGAATTTTTACGGCCAGAGCACCAAGTACGGCTGCCCGTTTGTTACTTATCTCAACAAAATTGAGCCGCTTGATCTCAACACCGTCATCTTCGGACACCATATGAACGACAAGACCATCTTCGGCGCGCTCGATCATTACAAGAGCATTGACGGCTTCAAAAGCGCTCCGGTCATTACGTTCAACACCCTTTACAAAAACTACAAATGGAAGGTTATCGCCGCATTCATTACGAACGCCGAGGAAAAGGACGATAACGGCTATGTTTTCCAGTATTACTTCACGTCGCTTTCAACCCAGGAGCGCTTTTCCGCCTATCTCAACGAGCTTGCGCAGCGCTCGCTCTATGACACGGGCGTTGACGTTCTTCCGACGGATAAGCTGCTGACCCTTTCAACCTGCTCGCATGAGTTTGAGGACGCGCGCTTTGTTGTTGTTGCGCGCCTTGTCCGCCCGGGAGAAAGCGCCGAGGTTGACACCTCAAAAGCGGCGGTCAACTCAAATCCGCGCTATCCGCAGGCGTATTACACCGCAAAGAAGCTCACCAACCCCTATTATGACGCATCAAGATGGTATATCGGCTGATTTTTGGTGACCTTTGCCGTGTTGAAAAAGTGATTGGTTATTTGAACATTTTTACCATAAATACAACGATGTCCGGCGTTTAAGATCCGGCATCTAGAAAACCGAGGAGAGAAATGTTAAAGCTGTTTACACTTGAGAATTTACCGGCGTCCTCAGCCGACGCAGTCTATAAGATCTGCCTTACGCTTGAAAAGTACGGTCTTACGGACGATAAGGTTTTTACCTTTGAAAACTATGACGAGCTTTTTGACTCCGCCTTGCGCGCTCTTCAGGACGGCGAGCGCGTCATTATTGCCGCAGATTCTGCCGACTACAACTCTGTTAAGCGCGAGATGATAGGAAAATTCCTGCTTGATGAATACTCAAGCCCGAACATTGCCGAAAGAATTTCCCAGAATGCCGACGACGGCACTGCCTCGTTTGACATGGAGAGCGAATGTATCATTCCGCGCGGCGCACTGTTCCATCTTTCGCCGGACGGGCTTCACAGCGGCTTTTCCTGCGCCGTGCTGAACGGAACGCTCACCTGCCTGCCGCTTGACTTTGTAAGAGTTGACGCAATACTGGAGGATTACATCGCCTCTGTCCTTGAAGCGCCGCAGGAAAGCGAACCGGAGACCGAGCAGGCAGAGGAGCCAGACGACAACGAGCCGGACGAAGAGGAGCAGAGCTTTGACATTGCTCCGTCTGTCGGCGCAATGGTTTCCGCCCTCATTCAGCTTTCAAAAACCGCAGCCTTTGCAACGGGCGAGGCTGCAATGCAGGTATACAACCTCTATGACAGAATAGACGGCCTTTCTGATGTTGTCAATTTTGTTGAAATTGTTGATGAGGACGAGGACAACACCGATGAAAACGAGCTTGCGGAATCGGATTCGGTCAAAACCATCCGCCATGCGCGCGAGGCAATGTTCAACACGGAGTCCGATTTCGGCGCGGCTGTTTCAGATATCCTCACAAGCGAGAACGAGGACGGCACAACCAATTACTTTGCGTATATTGCCGTTGCAGAAAAGAAGCGCGCAAAGGCCAAAAAAATCAACACCACCAACCCGAACGACCTTGAGCTTCTTTTGCCGCACTGCGTTGCAATACTCTGCGACACGCTTACGGAAAAGCTTGACGATATCCGCAAAAAGGAGGAGGAAAGGGAAACCTCAGGCGCCGTACCCGAGGAAAAAAAGCCGGAGGAGAAAAAGCTTTCAAAGGGTATGCTTATCTTCATTGCGGCGGTTCTGATTGTTGCCGCCATAACGCCTGTTATTCTTGTCAAGATAATCTGGTCAAAGGAGGATACGACAACAACAATGAATCCGCTGCTGTATTCGCAGTCGGATATTTCCTCCCAGACTCAATCGACAAGCGGCGCGTTTCCCGGCATTGACAGCAATGTCAACCCCTCAACCCAGGCGAACGCCGGAACAACACCCAGGGAACCGACAGCCACGGAGTACTCCGCACAGCCCACAGCTGCACCGGCCCCCTCAAACAGCGGAAAATTCACGTTCTACGTTTTCGGTTACGGGCACGGCGTGGGCATGAGTCAGCACGGCGCAGATTACCTTGCCTCGCAGGGCTGGAACTACGCTCAGATACTTGCAAACTATTACTACGGAACAACTCTCGTTACCGGCGATACCTATCCGGAAACGATTAAATACAACGGTTCGGATTACAAAACGCGCGAATACCTTGCCTCAGCGCTCGAAAGCGAGATGGGTTCATCGTTCCAGAAGGAGGCGCTCAAGGCGCAGGCCGTTGCACTGTACACCTTTGCAAAGTATTACAATTACAACCTCGGCACCGACTCAAACGCTTTCGGCAAGGCTCCGTCGCAGGCGTGCTACGACGCGGTTGACGAAATTATGAAATACGGTCTTTACATTGCATATTCCGGCACGGAGCCTGCTCTGACTCCGTTCCATTCCATCAGCGCAGGCATTACAACCTCGTTTTACAACGTCTGGGGAAAGACCGCCGTACCCTATCTCGGCGGCGGAAGACCCAGCTACGGTGATTATCAGGCGGACGGCTTCAAATCAACATATTCCGTCTCGAGCGACGAGATGAAGAAAATCATCAAGAACAAGCTGAATGTTGATGTAAACGGTGATCCGTCAACATGGATAACCATTATTTCCCACGACCGCGCGGTTAATGAAAACCTGGGCTATGTTTCCTCAATCAATGTTGGCGGAAAGGTTATTTCCGGCAACGACTTCAGAACAAAGGTTATGGAGGGCAAGATCCGCTCACACTGCTTCATGCTGGTCTATACTCCTGACGGACAGTAATTTAATATTATTTAAAATGGCTGCCGCAATCGGATTTCCCGGTTTCGGCAGCCTTTGATATATTTTATTATAAACAAAATCCGTACGGGCGGCGCTCGGAGCCGCCCGGGAACTTTGCCCAAAACAACCGTGTAAATTTTAACTTGTACGTTGTTTCTTTATGGGTAAACGGTGCAATAGGCAGGGTTCTTGGGCGCCTCAAGCGACGCCCCTACGAATTTTGATTTTATGTTGTTCCTTTATGGGTAAATGGTGCAAATGGTTTTTATCCGTCCGCTCCGCTGGGGGTTACTTTTG
>JAEDEQ010000119.1 GCA_016293225.1 Clostridiaceae bacterium | reverse complement strand
CAGGAAAGCAAGGCGGAAAAGGCGATTGAAGCGCTCCAGGAAATGTCTGCCGCAACAACAAAAACCCTGCGCGACGGAAAGGTTGTTTCGGTCAGGAGCGAAGACCTCGTTGTCGGCGATGTTATCGTTCTTGACGCAGGAGACGCAATTCCCGCCGACTGCCGCATAATTGAATGCGCAAGCATGAAGATTGAGGAGGCCGCCCTCACCGGCGAATCCGTTCCGGTAACAAAGCTTGTTAAGGCGCTCATGCAAAACGGCGACAAGGATATACCTCTCGGCGACCGCAAAAACATGGCGTACATGGGCTCAACCCTCGTTTACGGACGCGGAAAGGCCGTTGTTACCGCAACCGGAATGGACACCGAAATGGGAAAGATTGCCTCCGCAATTTCCCTTGCTGAGGAAGGCAAAACTCCGCTTGAGCTTAAGCTTGAACAGCTTTCAAAGGTTCTGACAAAAATTGTTATCGGCGTCTGCATTTTCATTTTTGCTTTTGACCTTATCACAAAATTCTTCCTTGTTGTCGATAAGCCGCCGTTCATTGACGTTGCGCTCAGCTCGTTCATCACGGCCATTGCGCTTGCCGTTGCGGCTATCCCCGAGGGACTTGTTGCCGTTATGACCATTGTTCTTGCAATCGGCGTTACCAACATGTCCAAGAAGAACGCAATAATCCGCAAGATGACCGCCGTTGAAACGCTCGGCTGTACTCAGATTATCTGCTCGGATAAGACCGGAACCCTCACCCAGAATGTCATGACCGTTGTTGACCACTATGCAGGCGACGAAAAAGCGCTTGCCTCGGCAATGGCTCTTTGCACCAATGCCGAGGTTGAGGCAGACGGAAAGAGCACCGGCGAGCCGGATGAGGTTGCACTCATCAATTACGCAAAAACGCTCGGACTTGAAAAGGGAGAGCTTGTCAAGAGAGAACCGCGCACGGGTGAAGTTCCGTTTGATTCCGGACGAAAGATGATGTCCACCGTCCACAAAAAGGACGGACAGTTTGTTCAGTATACCAAGGGTGCGCCCGATGAAATTCTGAAAAAGTGCAGCTACTACCTTGAAAACGGCAACAAAACTCCTCTTACCGATTCCGTTCGCAAAACGATTATGGAGGAGAACACGAGAATGGGCAACAAGGCTCTGCGTGTTTTTGCCGTTGCATATAAAACCTATGAAACCGAACCGTCTGAATATTCAAGCGAAAAGCTTGAAAACGAGATGATCTTCATCGGCCTTACCGGAATGATTGACCCCGTCCGTCCGGAGGTCAAGGCGTCTATTGAGGAATGCAGGAACGCCGGAATCACTCCGATAATGATAACCGGTGACCACATCAATACCGCAAAAGCGATTGCAAGGGAGCTTGGCATTCTCTCCGATGACAGTCAGGCAATGATGGGCTCGGATATCGACCAATACTCCGACGAGGAATTCAAAGATATCGTTCAGAAGGTTCGCGTTTATGCACGCGTTCAGCCCGAGCACAAAACAAGGATAGTCAACGCCTGGCGCTCGCTCGGCTATGTTACTGCAATGACGGGCGACGGTGTTAACGACGCGCCGTCCATCAAGAGTGCGGACATCGGCGTCGGAATGGGCATCACGGGAACGGACGTTACCAAAAACGTTGCGGACATGGTTCTTGCCGACGACAACTTTGCAACAATTGTTTCCGCTGTCGGCGAGGGCAGACGTATCTATGACAACATCAGAAAAGCAATTCAGTTCCTGCTGGGTTCAAACCTTTCCGAGGTGCTTTCCGTTTTCTTTGCGTCTGTAATGAATTTCACAATTCTTCAGGCTCCGCATCTGCTTTTCATCAACCTTGTTACCGACTGCTTCCCCGCTCTTGCGCTCGGACTTGAAAAGCCGGAAAGCGATATCATGAGAAGAAAGCCGCGCTTGAAGGATGACGGAATTTTTGCCGGCGGACTTGGCATCGACTGCTTCTATCAGGGTATTCTTGTAACGGTTCTGACTGTTATCGCGTTCTATACCGGCGAGTTCCTTGAAACCGGAAAGCTTGTTTTCAGAAACATTCAGGACAGCTCCGAGGGAATGACAATGGCATTCTTCACTATGTCTATGTGCGAAATTTTCCATTCGTTCAACATGCGCTCGCAGCGCGGTTCGTCCGTGAAGCTTCTCTTCACCGGAAGCCACAATGTTGCTTTGTATCTTGCAATGGCTGCATCGCTGCTTCTTACCACTGCCGTTGTTGAAGTTGACTTCCTTTCAAATCTCTTCGGCTTTGCTCATCTTGACACAAAGGCATATCTTATCTCCCTCTTGCTCGCTTTCCTCATCATCCCGATTGTTGAGATTGTTAAGGCAGTCCAGAGAAAGATTGCAAAAAGCAAGTAATATCAATAATATAATCCTTACGCCTGCCGCTATTGACAACGGCAGGCGTAAACTTTAATTCTCCGCTGATTATCCGGTGACTCAAACAATCAGCTGTCACTTAATACCGGAAAAGGTTTTCAAAAAGATTACCCTTTCCTGTCTGTCTCTTGGGCGATCGGCATGCTCTTTGCGGAATATCGGCACAAACAAGAATTGTGTCATCACCTATGACCTGAATGTCGTTCCAACAAATGCGTATATCCTCATCTTTTCCGAAAAGACCGAAGCAGCGGCACTTTCCCCAGACAATGATTGAAACCAATCTCCCGTCGCAGGTGTTGATTTCAACATCGGAAACAAAGCCTATTCGACAGCCGCTTTTTGCGTTTATTACTTCCTTGTTCCTCAGCTCTGTTATTGAGCAGCAGCTCATGTGATCACCTCGGTTTCGGTGTGCTTTAATTCATTTTTATGCGCGTTCTCTCATATATATTTCAAAAAAGCTGCCCTGCGTGGCATTTTTATGGGAGAGATGATAATGAAAATTGAAGTAAGAAAAGCCTGCCGGACGGATCTTTACGCCGTTCTTGACCTTGCGTTTGAAAAAAAGCCGGTTTTTGACCTTGCTCTTTGCGATCGCTTTGACGAGGTTCTTGCGCAGACCGGCCACAGCGTTCTGCTCTGCTTTGTTGGCGGTGAGCTTTGCGGACTCATGAGCGTTTCGATTGTTGACGGAATAACGGACAAGTTTCCCGTTGCGCTGTTCTGCGGCGGAAAGATTAAGGACGGCTGCAACCGCGAGGAGGTCAAAAAAGCCCTTATCCAAAAAGGCGAGGAAACGGCAAAAAGCTATGGCTGTAAAAGAATATACTGTTGATTCACGGTGTACCAAGTCCTACAAAGCAAAAAAATGTGTTGGCAACGGATAAATTTGGAGGAAATTATACATAAATGTTAACTGAGCGTTAACACGGCGTTTACGACATCTTAACAGATTCGGCTTATAAGAGTAAGTGGAGAATCAAAAACGTGCAAAGGATTCAATAAAGATGGAAAAACCAAACCGAAAATATAAACGCCTCCTTGACGGAAGAAGGAAGCTCTTCTTCGGGCAGGGAAAGCTTGAGTCGCTTTGCGATATGCTCCAAAGAATGAACAGGTATTACCGCGGGCGCGACTGCATTGTTGAAAAGGTAGGAAAGAGCACCGT
>JAEDEQ010000002.1 GCA_016293225.1 Clostridiaceae bacterium | reverse complement strand
GCGTAAAAATGAACTGCTTTGCGCTGATTATCTTATAAAAATGCTTTTTCATAGTCATCACCCGTAAATTACTATGCAGCGCCGCGGAAAAAATGAATTCCTACAGGCCAAAACGGCCGTTTCTTGACAAGAGGGGCAAATTATTGTATAATCACGGTAATATATGCGGGTATGGTGGAATTGGCAGACACGCAAGATTTAGGATCTTGTGCCCTCGGCGTGCAGGTTCGACCCCTGTTACCCGCACCAGAAACAGCGGCTTTGTTCACCGGGAACGCCGCTGTTTTTATTATACCATCTGTTCCGGGTGAAAAACTTCATCGAATTTTTCCTCGCTGAGGAAGCCGAGACTTACGCAGGCTTCTTTTAGCGAGATATTTTCATTATAGGCTTTTTTAGCGGTTTTTGCAGCGTTTTCATATCCGATATACGGGTTGAGCGCCGTTACGAGCATAAGCGAATTATGAAGATTTGAATGCATTTTTTCTCGCTCAGCCTTAATCCCGCAGGCACAGTTTTTGTTAAAGGAAACTATTGCGTCCGCAAGCAGCCGTACCGACTGCAAAAAATTATAGGCTGCAACAGGCATGAAAACATTCAGCTCAAAATTGCCCTGCGACGCGGCAACGGTTATGGCAGCGTCGTTACCCATAACCTGAACGGCAACCATTGTTACTGCCTCGCACTGTGTAGGATTGACCTTGCCCGGCATAATTGACGAGCCGGGTTCGTTTGCCGGTATACTGATTTCGCCGAGACCGCAGCGCGGACCGGAGGCCAGCCAGCGGACATCGTTTGCAATCTTCATCATGTCGCAGGCAGTTGCCTTAACGGCGCCGTGAGCAAAAACAAACTCGCCTTTTGAGGAAAGCGCGTGAAACTTGTTTTCCGCGCTGACAAAGGGCTTCCCCGTGAGCTTTGCAACGTTTTCGGCAACAAGAGTGTCAAAGCCTTTCGGAGCGTTGAGCCCCGTGCCGACAGCCGTGCCGCCCAAAGCGAGCGGATAGAGCGAAGAAGTAGCCTGTCTCAAAAGCTCGGCGTCTTTTTCCAAGCTTGCGCGCCAGCCCGATATTTCCTGCGAAAAAGAAATCGGAACAGCGTCCTGCAAATGGGTGCGGCCGGATTTTACAACGCCCTCGTTTTCAATTTCAAGCTTTTTGAAAGTTGAAACAAGAGCTTCAAGAGCGGGAATGAGCTTTTCTTCAACCGCAAGAACAGCGGAAATATTCATCGCTGTCGGAAAGGTGTCGTTTGAGGATTGGCTCATGTTTATATCGTCGTTCGGATGGCAGAGTTTTTTTCCGGCAATGCTGTTTGCCCTGTTTGCAATAACCTCGTTTGCGTTCATGTTTGACTGAGTGCCGGAGCCGGTCTGCCAGACAACAAGCGGAAAGTGCTCGTTGAGACTGCCGGAAATAACTTCGTCGCAGGCCTTGCAAACGGCTTCAAGCTTTTCGTCCGTCATCTTATCGGGACAAAGCGAGGCATTTGCAAGCGCGGCGGCTTTTTTCAATATTCCGAACGCATGAGTAATTTCGCGCGGCATGGTTTCAATACCCGTACCGATGCGAAAATTTTCAAAGCTGCGCTCGGTCTGGGCGCCCCAAAGCTTGTCCGCCGGAACTTTAATCTCTCCCATTGAGTCATGCTCAATTCTGTATTCCATAGTTAAACCTCACAATCAATCATCGGAAAATAGCATATTCTGAAGCTCAATTATGCGCTTTCTGCGCCGCTTTTCTTCGCTTTCGTCAAGGGAATATATACCGTTTTCAACTTTCAGCACACTCCCCTCTTTTGTGCCTTGCGGCAGGGAGGAAAAAGCAAGCTCAACAACCGACATATCTTCCCTTTCGCAGACGGCTTTACCGTTTTCAATTCTGTCAACGCTCAGATATTCCATGCTTACCTCCGTTAATTCTGCGTTTTGACGCTGTAGCCGCCGTCAGGACAAAGCACTGCAATGTTTCCCGACTTATCCGTGCGGTAATACTCAACATTGTTCTTTTGAAGATATTTTATAACCTCTTCGTGCGGATGACCGTAGGAATTGCCCTGTCCGCAGGAGATGACGGCAAGATTCGGCGAAGCCGCGGAAAGCAAATCGTTATCAAGAGAAGACCTGCTGCCGTGGTGACCCATGAGAATAACATCGCAGCCAAGATCGGGCGAACGCGTCATGATGCTTTTTATTTCCGGCTTTTCGGCATCGCCGAGCAAAAGGAAAGAGGTTGAATTAACATCGGCCTTGCAGATGACGGACATATTATTAAGATCATTCGTCTGCACTGTCGGGCCGAGAATTTCAAAGCTGATTTTTCCAGCAGAATATTTGTTTCCGGGCTTTGCGGCAAGCGCCCTGATATTCTTTGAAGCAACCGTTTCAAGAAGATTCTGATAGGTTTTTGTTGTCGGAGTGTTTGCGGCGGTCAGCTTCGGCATAATTATACTGCCGACTTCAAAGCTTTTCAGAACCGCCGCAAGACCGCCGATATGGTCGGTGTGCGGATGCGTTGCAATAACATACTCAAGCTTTTCAATGCCGCAGGATTTAAGATAGCGCACAACCGTTTCTCCGTATTCCTTTTCGCCGGCGTCAATGAGAACGCCTGTTTTTCCCGATTGCAAAAGGACGCTCGAGCCCTGACCGACATCAATAAAATGTACGCCGGGCACATTGCTTGTGTTTACTGCGGCGTTGTTTACAGAATCAAAGCTTTTGTTGAACCTGCCGAGTATTACCGCAATTATCGCAACTATAAAAGCAAGCGACGCAAAAAAAGATTTCCGCTTACCTCTTCTTCCTGTTTTTGCCATTGTATCCTCCGTAATTTTGCTTGTGAGAAGTTTGATTTGAGCTGTAACGTCCGCCGGAAAACGGTTTAATCAGGCACTTTTCGCCGTTTCCGATAAGGTCAAGCCTGCCGGCCTTTTTCAGTGCCTTTTCAATTATTTCCCGCTTTGACGGGTCGTAATACTGAAGCAGAGCGCGCTGCATCTCCTTTTCCTGAGGCAGTTTTGCAACATAGACCTCTTTCATTGTGTAGGGATCAAGCCCCGTATAGAACATACAGGTTGAAATTGTTCCCGGAGTGGGATAAAAATCCTGAACCTGCTCCGGACGGATTGAGCGTTTTTTCAAAAACAAAGCAAGCTCAATCGCGTCGTCAAGCGTTGAACCCGGGTGCGACGACATAAGATACGGTACAAGGTACTGCTTCTTGTTATTGCTTTCTGAAAGCTCGAAATATTTCTTTGAAAACTCGATATACGCTTCGATATGCGGCTTTCCCATTTTATCAAGAACCGCGGCTGAGCAGTGCTCGGGGGCAACTTTAAGCTGTCCGCTGACATGATAACGCACAAGCTCCCTGAAAAATTCATCGCTCTCATCTTTCAGCATATAGTCATATCTGATGCCCGAGCGGATAAAAACCTTCTTGACCTTCGGAAGCTTTCTGACCTTCCGCAAAAGGGAAAGATAGTCGCTGTGATCGGCAACAAGGGCCGGACACGGCTTCGGTGCAAGACATTTTTTTCCTTTGCAAAGACCTGCTTTCAGCTGCTTTTCGCACGAGGGAAGGCGGAAGTTTGCGGTCGGCCCTCCGATGTCGTGAATATAGCCCTTGAAGTCGGGAAGCTCGGTCAGCTTTTTTGCCTCGTCAATCACGGATTCATGGCTTCTGCACGTTACAAAACGCCCCTGATGAAAAGCAATGGAGCAAAAATTGCACGCTCCGAAGCAGCCCCTGTTATGTGCGATTGAAAAGCGGACTTCTTCAATCCCCGGAACGCCGCCGTCCTTTTCATAGCTCGGGTGATAGGTTCTGACATACGGCAGGGCGTAAACACGGTCAAGCTCCTCTGTTGTCAGCGGCGGCATCGGCGGATTCTGAACAAGCATTCTTTTGCCGTGCTTTTGCTTTATTAGCTTTCCTCTGATATGATCCTGTTCGTCCTGCTGAATGCGGCAGGCAACGGCGTATTCCCTCTTGCTTACGCAAACATTTTCAAACGAGGGACATTCTGCTCCGTAAAGCGGTGTTTCGGTTGTATCGCAGGCATAGCACGTTCCGCGCACATCGCGGATTGAAGAAACCGGCTCGCCGTTCCTCAGCCTTTCGGCAATTTCCGTAATCTGATTTTCACCCATGCCGTATATGAGAAGGTTCGCCTGAGAATCAAAAAGAATTGACCGCCTTATTTTGTTATCCCAGTAGTCATAATGAGCAAAGCGGCGAAGCGAGGCCTCAAGACCGCCGATAATTATCGGTATATCGCCATAGGCCTCTCTTATTCTGTTGCAGTAGACAATAACGGCTCTGTCCGGCCGAAGTCCGGCTTTTCCTCCGGGCGAATAAGCGTCCGTGCTGCGCCTTTTCTTGGCAACGGTGTAATGTGCAACCATTGAATCAATGTTTCCGGAGGAAACAAGAAAGCCGTATTTCGGCCTTGAAAAGCGCATAAAAGCCTCCTTGCTCTGCCAATCGGGCTGAGCAAGGAAGCCGATTCTGAATCCGTGCGATTCAAGAACTCTTGTAATAATTGACGCGCCAAAGCTGGGATGGTCAACATAAGCGTCGCCGCAAACATAGACGAAATCAACCTCATCCCATCCGCGCTTCTTCATATCGTCATAGTTTATAGGTAAAAATCTGTTCATTGTTCCTCACTAATCGGACAAAACATCGTAGTCATCCTGTCCGATATCTCTTGAAGCCTTAATTTCCGCAAGCTGAAGCTGAGTCATAAGCACCTTACGGGGTTTGCTGCCCTCCGAGGGGCCGACAACACCGCGCTGCTCAAGCTCGTCCATAATACGGGCCGCTCTTGCGTATCCGAGACGGAGCTTGCGCTGAAGCAGAGTTGTTGAAGCTGCCTGGCACTCAACAACAACATCAATGGCGGCAGCCACCATTCCGTCTGCATCGCCGACTTCATCGCCTGCAGACGCCTGCGCAGACTTTTTCTTGTTGTCCGCAGCGGCGTTGCGCGCAATTTCGTCCATAACTTCGCTGTCATATTCAACTTCTTCCTGTTCCTTGATGAACGAGACAACATTTTCAATCTCCTCATCGGAAAGGAAAGCGCCCTGGATTCGAACGGGCTTAGACATTCCGACGGGATTAAAGAGCATATCGCCGTTACCCAAAAGCTTTTCTGCGCCGACGGTGTCAAGGATTGTTCTTGAATCGACCTGAGAGGATACAAAAAGCGAAAGTCTGCTGGGAATGTTCGCCTTGATAATACCCGTGATAACATCGACAGACGGGCGCTGGGTTGCAACAACAAGGTGCATACCGGCGGCACGCGCCTTTTGCGCAAGGCGGCAGATTGAATCTTCAACCTCTTTTGGCGAAACCATCATAAGGTCGTTGAGCTCATCAATGAAAATTACAATTTGCGGCATAAACTGCTGTTCGGGGTGATCAAGAACATATTTGTTGAAGCCCTTTATATCACGGACGCCGCAGGCTGAAAAGGCTTTGTAGCGGTTTTCCATCTCGCTGACTGCCCACGCGAGCGAACCGGCGGCTTTCCTGACATCGGAAATAACCGGAACCAGCAGGTGCGGTATTCCGTTGTAGATTGAAAATTCAACCTGCTTCGGGTCAATCATGAGAAGCTTGACCTCGGACGGCTTGGCTTCATAGAGAATGCTTACTATCATGCAGTTGAGGCAGACAGATTTTCCGGAGCCTGTTGTTCCTGCAATCAGAAGATGCGGCATTTTTGCAATGTCGGTGCAGGTTGCGTTGCCGGTGATGTCCTTTCCGAGAGCAACATTCAGCTTGCTTTTTGCGTTTTGGAACTCTGCCGAGGAGATGATCTCGCGCAGTGTAACCATTGACTTGTGCTGATTCGGAATTTCAATACCTACGGCTGATTTGTTCGGAATCGGGGCTTCAATTCTTACGCCGGCGGAAGCAAGATTCAGCGCAATGTCATCGGCAAGATTGGTGATTCGGTTGATCTTCACGCCCGGAGCGGGCTGAAGCTCATATCTTGTTACCGACGGGCCGCGGCTGACGCCGATAAGATTGGTTTCTACCCCAAAGCTTTTGAGCGTATCAACAAGCTTTTTGGCTGTTGTTTTCATTTCGGCCGCATAGTCCCCGGCTCTGCTGAAATCCGGCTCCTTCAGGCAGTCGATAGGCGGCAGGCAGTATTCCTTCTTAGGTCTGCTTTCGTCTGTATAGTTCTTAACCTCTTCAATGTTTTTCCTTGCGTTTTTATCCGCTTTGGTAATGGCGGCATTGACAATGCTCTGCGCCTCGGCGTCAAGGTCGGCTTCGTCCGCGTCAACAACCTCTTCATAACCGTCCGGAAGCTCGTTTTCCTCTGCTTTCAGTCCTGCCGCCGCTTCAATAGCCTCATTGATATCGGGATTCTTTTCCGATATCGGTTCAATGTCTTCGGTATCAACAAGCTCCTCGCGCTCGGCTTTTTCTTTTTTCATTGCGGCGGCATCGTCCTCGGAGAAAGTAAAAAGCCTTTCCTGCGGATTATACGGACGCGCAGAACGCTTTTTACGTCTGACGGACATATTGTCGTCAAGCTCTATCTGTGTTTTTGAAAAATCAAAAGCGTCGTTTTCGGCAAGTCTTTCTTTTTCAAGCTGCGCTTCGGCCTCAAGCCTTTCCTGCTCGCGCAGCTCCTGCCTTTCAAGCCGCCTTGCTTTCCTCAGCTCATTGCTTTCGTCAAGCTTTTCCTTTGAGCCGTTGATTGCGTTTGAAACACAGTCGCTTAAAGAGGAAAAGCTGATGTTGAGAAAGAAGAAAAGGAAAACGGCAAGCAGCAATACTGAAAAAACAAAGGCGGCAGCCTTACCGAGAAGGTGCAGCATTCCGCCGCCGAAAACAGCGCCGAGAACACCTCCGGTAACAACAAAGCCCTCGTTAAAGCCCATGCCCAGCTCATAAGCTTTGACAAGCTGACTGATAAATTCTTCCTTTCCTCCGGCAGAGATTGAGTTTACGGTCAGATGAACAACGGCACTGAACATTCCGGACGCCAGAAAAGCGCAGACGGTGGTCAATATACATGAACGTCTGAGCGAATTGAGCGCAACACGAACTCCGATGACAAGAAGAAAAATGTCAAACAGATAAAATCCGAGCCCGAAAAAGCCGAAGAAAAAGCCTCTTATAGAAGCCCATACATTGCGGCCGGGAATAAACGCAACAGTCATAAGAAGCAGCGAAACGATAAGATAAACAAACATTATTGCAGAACGGTGGCTTTCATAAAAGCTGAGGTTCCGCTTTTTTGAGTTCTTTTTCTTGCGTGGATTCTTCTTTTTTGCTGCGGAAGTTTTTTTAGTTTTGGTGGTTTTTGAATTTGCCATTTATACGCCTCACAAAAAAGTTGTAACCGCTTGAAAGCGGAAGTATAATAAGCGGTCATATTGATAACACTGCCGCCGTTTTTGCTTTTGCGGCGGCGTAAGTTTAATCATTCAAAGGACAAAAAGCACGGCAACGCTGACAGCCGCAAAAAGAATTGAGAAAACGCTGAAATACACACAGGTTTTCCTGAAGTCGATTTTTGCAATAAGGTGAATCATCACTGCGCTTCCGACAGCCGAAAAAGCAACGCACAGAAGAATTACAACAGGATTCAGCACAATTCCGGTCAGAGCCGAACGGACAAGTCTGAAAACATTGGTAATAAGTATTGACGGAGCTATGTAAGTCAGGATCTCGCGGACTATCACTCTGTTATCAATGTCGGAAATCAGAAAGCTTGTTGCGCCCATTGAAACGCTTGAAATTCCGGGAAAAAAGTATGACGCAGTCTGATAAACACTGAACCTGACGATAGATTTCCAATCTGACGATCTCTTTGTCTGCGCATATTTCTGCTTGACATACCAGCTTCCGATCAGAAGAAAAAGACCGCTGACCGCGCAGCAAACCGCGGTAACAAGAAGATGATCGGCGCTGATCTGCTCGCTGAAATAATCAAGCAGGAACTTATCCTTTTTGTACGGCACGAACATGACCGCGGCCGGAATGAGCGAGATGAGGAGATTAAGCATGAACTTACGGTATCCGCTCCTGTTCGGCATGGTTGACTTTTTTGTGCTGAACAAAGCCTTGAAGCCCTTAAAATAGATTTTGCGCAGCGAAATAAAAATCACAAGAGAGAACACAACGGAGATTATTGAGTAATAGAATACCGATAACTGCGAATTTTTATTGAAGTCAAGAATATAGCTGAGAAAGGAATATGACGCAGCATAAGAAAACGGGAGCGGAGCAAGAAATCCGCTGATGAGTGAAATGACCGCAATTTTGATGTATTCTATCATAAAAATTACCATAGCCTTTCCGGCTACAAATAGTTTATTAAAAATCACGTTAACCCCTGTTGTAGCCGGACAAGGCGTGATGGTAATTTAGTCCATCTCAAAATTTGTGCTTTGCACAAATTTTGAGGGACATATAATTTTGTGAATAGCGTGATTTTTCACGCTATTCCTCCGCTCTAAACCATCTTAAATTACACAGCAGCATATTGGGACGCTGTCATAACAAATTTGAACATATGGTTATTATAACACAAAATACACGCAAGGGCAAGAAAAAACAGGAAAAAAACCGTCCTGCAAAAGCAAAACGGTTTTATACTGTTACTGCTGAGGCTCCTGCGGCAAAGCAGGCTCTGAAACAGCGCCGCTTTCCTCTTCAAGAGTACCTTTCATAAGCTTTTCAAAGTCTTCAGCGTCAATCTTCTCGTGCTTCATGAGGTACTTTGCAAGCTCATGGAGCTTATCGGTATGAGCTTTGAGGATTGCTTCGCACCTTGAATACGATTCCTTGACAATGCGGTTGATTTCCGAGTCGATCTCGGAGGCAACGGTCTCGGAATAATTGCGCGTATTGTTGTAATCCCTGCCGAGGAAAATCTCATGATTTCCGGAGCTGTATGAAACGGGGCCGACAAGGTCACTCATTCCGTAGCGTGTTACCATATCTCTTGCAAGTTCGGTCGCACGCTCAATATCGTTTGAAGCGCCTGTTGAAATATCGCCGAGAATAAGTGCTTCGGCAACACGGCCACCGAGCAGAACAACGATATCGTCAAGCATATCTCCGCGCGCCTTATACGAGCGTTCCTCTTTGGGAAGCGACATTGTAAAGCCGCCTGCCATGCCGCGCGGAATGATTGAAACCTGATGAACGGGATCCTGATTCGGAAGATTATAGGTAGCAATCGCGTGACCGGACTCATGATACGCGGTGAGCCTTTTTTCTTTCTCGCTGATTTTGCGCGACTTTTTCTCGGTGCCGACAACAACCTTGATGGTGGCCTCTTCAATTTCAGCCATTGTGATGGCCTTTTTCTTTCTCCTTGCGGCAAGAAGAGCCGCTTCATTGAGAAGATTTTCAAGATCCGCACCTGTGAAACCGACTGTTGATTGGGCAATAACCTCAAGTCTGACATCGGGCGCAAGGGGCTTTGTTCTTGAGTGAACTTTAAGAATGGCCTCTCTTCCCTTGACATCGGGATAGCCGACGGTAATCTGGCGGTCAAAACGTCCCGGTCTGAGAAGCGCCGGATCAAGTATATCCGGACGGTTTGTTGCGGCGATGATAATCACGCCCTCGTTGGCGCCGAAACCGTCCATTTCAACAAGCAGCTGGTTAAGCGTCTGTTCGCGCTCATCATGACCGCCGCCCATGCCTGCGCCGCGGTGACGGCCGACTGCGTCAATTTCATCTATGAAAAGGATTGCGGGCGAATTCTTCTTTGCCTGAGCAAAAAGGTCGCGGACGCGTGACGCACCGACGCCTACATACATTTCAACAAAATCCGAACCGGAAATTGAAAAGAAGGGAACGCCTGCTTCACCGGCAACGGCTCTTGCAAGGAGCGTTTTACCCGTTCCCGGAGGGCCCACAAGCAGAACGCCTTTCGGTATCCTTGCTCCAAGCTCATTGAAGCGCGCGGGATTTCTGAGGAATTCAACAATCTCGCTGAGTTCCTCCTTTTCCTCGTCTGCGCCGGCAACATCTTCAAAGGTTGTTTTAACCTTTGCGTCCTTTCCGAGCGTGACGCGCGCCTTGCCGAAGCTGAGCGTGCGGTTGTTCTCGCTGACGATCGTCTGACCCATTTTCTTATAAAAATAAATCATAACGCCGGCAAGGAGAACACCTGTCAGAAGCATCGGCAGCATACTTGCCCACCACGACGAATTTGAACCGGCTTTATAGTCATACTTAATGGCTTTATCGGGATTATTTGCGTTATACTCCATTACGCCCTCATGGATATCCTTTACAAAAAGCTCCACACTGGGCAAGGTATATTTCTTTTCCGTATCGTCGCCTGCAACTTTATATGTCAAAGCGCCGCTGCTGAGATTGACTGAATATTCAGTGACCTTGTGGCTGTTAAAAAGGTCAACAACTTCGTAATACTTCATTTTGGTCGTATTCTGAGAATTCAGAAAGATTGCAATGAAGATTATCATAGATATCGGGAGCAATAAATACAGCAGATTGCCCCATTTCCTGTTTCCGGTGTTCATTAAACACGCTCCTTTGTCTCTTGATTAAAGAGATGCTGCTTAGCATTATAAATTTCAGGCTTAAGGATTCCGATGAAGGGCAGATTGCGGTACTTTTGATTATAATCAAGGCCGTAACCGACAACAAACTGATCTTCAACCTCCGCGCCGATATATTTCGGTACTAACTTAACGTTCGGGTCGCGCCTTTTCGGCTTATCAAGAAGAGTACAGAGGGTAATGCTTGAGGGGTTTTTGGTGGCAAGATAGTCGGAAAGCCGCTGCAAAGTGTTTCCGCTGTCAAAGATATCCTCAACAAGAAGAATGTCGCAGCCCTCAATGTTGTCCGAAATATCCTTTGTTATGCTGACATTTCCGCTTGAAGTCATGCTCTGTCCGTAGCTTTGGGCGGTAATGAAGTCAATCCTGCACGGAATTGTAATGCTTCTCATAAGATCAGCCATAAAAATAACCGAGCCCTTGAGAACGCTGATAAGGATAAGATCCTTGCCCTCAAAATCGCGGCTTATCTGCGCGCCGATTCTGTCGGTAATCTCCTTGAGCTGTTCCTTGGAAAAATAAATTTCCTTAATGTCGTTAAGCATAGCGTTTACCCTTCCTTGATCTTTATTATTGCTATCATTTTTGTGTCCCGGCTGACCCTGTACGGCGCATTCACACCGAAATTTTCAGCCCAGATAAGCTTTCCGCCGGATTCAAGAACAGCAAGTCTGCCGCGCTCCTTTTGCGGAATCTTCGCTTCATTATAAAGCTTTTTCAGCGATTTTGTAACATTGCGGGGAAACAGCGTTATCCTGTCACCCGGCATTCTGCTTCGCATGACCGTTCTGTCCGAAAGACACGCGGCGTCACAAATATTATTTTCACCCGTCAAACGGGATTTATCAAACGGAATAACAGTCAGTTCATATGTTTTAAAAGGCGAAACAAACCTGCCGTCCGTTTCATAAGCGCGCCACGCTTCCTCCCTGCTTTGTGCTGAATGAAACAGTATTATATCACACCCGGCGCAAATATACAAGTCTTTTCCAAGCTGAAGCGTGCCTGTATTTTTAACCGTATCGACAGCAAGGTCAACGTGCTTTTTTTCAACCTGCTTTTTCATCTTGCTTTCAAGAATCAGCCGCAGACATCTGTAAAGCACCGCGTCGTCCTGCGAGAGCAGAACAAAGCGCAGATAGCCGTCGCTGCGTTTTGCCGATTCAAGCGCTTTATGCGCAAGCTTTTCAAGATATGCTTCATCGCGCGCCGCTGTTTCATAAAAACGGCAGAAGCTTTTTTCAAAATCTGAGTTTATCTGTTTAAACTTCGGAATAATATTCAGGCGTATGAAGTTTCTTGTATAATCATCTTCAAGATTGGTGCTGTCAACAACAAAGGGGAGCAAATTTTCCCTGCAGTAATCCCGTATCTCCTGAGCTGTGCAGTCAATGAGCGGCCGGATAATTTTGCCCCGCACGGGCGGTATACGGCAAACGCCTGTAAGCGAGCTGCCGCGCGCAAGATTGAAAAGCGAGGTTTCAATGCAGTCGGAAAGGCTGTGAGCCACTGCAATCCTGTCGCAGCCGGCGCTTTCAAACGCCTCATAGCGGACTGCCCTTCCGCACTCCTCAATTCCTATATGCCGCTCTTTTGCAAGCTTTGCAATATCGGCTGAAACAATTTTAAGCTCAACACCGTTTTTTGCGCAAAGATCCTGAACAAAGCGCTGATCCCTTAAGGACTCATCGCCTCTGAGATTATGATTGACATGAACGCAGACAAGCTTATAGCCGAATTCACTTCTGAGCTTCAAAAGTATATCAAAAAGGCAGACGGAATCCGCACCGCCGGAAAGACCGACGGCAACGCTTTTTGCGTTTTCAAGCATTGCAAAGCGCTCTATTGTTTTTCGGACCTTACATATCATTTCTGAGAGTCTCCAGATTTGTAAACAGTGTGTAATCCCCGTTCCATGCAACTTTTACCGTATTGGTCGGGCCGTGCCTGTTTTTGGAAATTATAAATTCGGCCTCGTTGACCGCCTTGACCTCCTCCTGCGAGGAAGTGTCAGAGTCGTTATTATCGGAGTAATATTCATCACGATAAAGCATTATAACAATGTCGGCGTCCTGCTCAATGGAACCCGATTCACGAAGGTCTGAAAGCTGAGGACGGTGAGATTTTCCCCTCGCCTCGGTTGCTCTTGCAAGCTGAGCGAGAACAACAACGGGAATATTCAGATCCTTTGCCATCAGCTTGAGGTTACGGGTTATTTCGGAGACCTCCTGAACGCGGCTTTCAACCCTTGTTCCGCTTTTCATAAGCTGAAGATAGTCCACAAAAACGGCGTCAACGTCTCGCAGACGTCGGATTCGTGATTTCATTTCCGGAACGGTCATGTTGGAGGTATCGTCAAAATAAAGCTCACAGTTGCTGAGCATTGCGGCGGCAGTGGCAAGTCTGCCCCACTCCTCTCCGTTAATGTTGCCGGTTCTCATCTTTGTGCTTTCAACTCTTGCTTCGGTTGCAAGCACGCGCTGCGCAAGCTGCTCCTTTGTCATCTCGAGGGAAAAGAACAGAACCTTCTTTTTTCCGACCATGGCGGTATTGCGCGCAATGTTCAGCGCAAGGCTTGTTTTACCCATTGCAGGGCGTGCGCCGATGATGATAAGATCCGAACGGTTAAGACCGGTTATCGCCTTGTCAAGATCGGAAAAGCCCGTTGTGTAGCCTTTATACTTATCCCTGTCCGCAGAGCTGAGCTGCTGAAGCTTTGTGTAAACCTCGTTAACGATTATATCGCCTATCTTTGTCGGCCCTCTTGTGATTTTGCCCTGACGGATATCGTAAATCTTCTGTTCGGCAGAGTCAAGAAGCAAGTCTGCGGAGTTTTCGGTTGAGGAAGCCTCCTCAATAATTTCCTTGGAAACGTTGATGAGTGAGCGTATGTAAAACTTCTCTTTGATAATTTTGCAGTAGCTTTCAACGTTTTCGGTTGAGGGAACGGACTGGGCAAGCTGATAGAGATAGTTCTTTCCGCTTGCGTCATCAAACACCTTGTCTGCCTTGAGCTTTTCAAGAACTATCAGAGGGTCGATTTTTCCGCCCGAGGCGTCAATCTCCTGCATAATGATGAAGATTGACCTGTGCGCCGGCATATAGAAGTATTCCGGCTTGACAATGACCATGACCTGCGAAAGACACTCCGGTTCGCTGAGAATGCTGCCGAGCACCGCCTGCTCCGCTTCAAGACTGAAAGGGATATTGACGTCATCAAGACTGATAATGTTTCCGGGGGAAGGCATGCTTATTCACCAACCATTACATAGAGTTTTGCGGAAATACCCTGATAGAGCTTGATTTCAAACTCATAGGTTCCGAACTGCTTGATGTCGTCAACAATAATTTTTCTCTTATCGGTTTCAATGCCGAATTCGGCTCTGATCTTTTCGGCAATTTCCTTTGATGTAACAGAGCCGAAAAGCTTTCCGTTCTGACCGGCTTTTGCCGTGATGTGAACGGTCTTTCCGGAAATTCTTTCGGCAGCAGCCTTTGCGGCCGCCGTCTCGGTTTCTATTCTGTATTTTTCGGCCTGCTGCTTATTCTTAAACTCAGACATTGCCTGAGCGTTTGCTTCGGCAGCAAGTCCTTTCGGAAAAAGGAAATTCCTCGCATAACCGTCAGACGCGTTGACAAGTTCGCCCTTTTTTCCGAGTCCTTTAACGTCCTGCTTTAAAATTACTTTCATTATTTAACCTCCGTTGTATCAGTAATATATTTATCAATAGCATTTTTCAGCTTCACGGTTGCCTGTTCGATTGAAAGCTTCGGAAGCTGGCAAGCCGCCATAGTCTGGTGACCGCCGCCGCCGAGCGTTTCCATGATAAGCTGAACATTAACCTCTCCGTAAGACCTTGCGGAGATATTGATTATGCCCGGTGTTTCAAAAAGCACAAAAGAAGCTCTTACGCCCTCAACATTGAGCATTTCATCAGCCGCCTGCGAAGTAATAAGGCGGATATTCCTGCTTTTAAAGTCGGCAAATGAGATTGCAAAGCCGCGCTCATAAATATGCGAATTGTCAATTATGCTGTTGCGCAGATGGAAAACATCCATATCGTTTGCAAAGAGCTTTTTGACCTCCAACGGACTTGCCAGCCTCGCTCTGAGATATGCGGCGGCCTCAAAAGTCCTGACGCCTGTCCGGATAATGAAGTTCCTTGTGTCGAGAGATATGCCGGCAAGGAGCGCTTCGGCCGTAAATTTATCAATAAACGGCGCCGTGTCAACATATTCGCACAGCTCGGAAACCATCTCGCACGCTGAGGACGCTGTGGGAACATGATAGAACATCACGGTGTTTTCAATAAATCCGACAGATTTTCTGTGGTGGTCAATAACCATGATTTTTTTTGCTGAGTCAACAAGCTCCGGTGCCTCGCAGAAGTCTTTTTTATGCGTGTCAACAACAACAAGAAGTGTGTTTTCCCCGAGCATGGAACGCGCTTTTTCCGGACGGACAAGCACATCTGGCGGAAAATGCTCCCTGAACGCTTTGACTAACGGCAGGGCAAGAGTTGTTTCCGTGTCGATAACAATGTTCGCTTTTTTTGAAAAATGGTCGGCAACGGCATACATGCCGACCGCCGCTCCGAAAGCGTCAAAATCCGAAAATCGGTGTCCCATGATGAGTATATTGTCGCTGTCATTGACAATCGTGGCAATAGACCTTGAAATCAGTCTGGTTTTAACTTTGTTGCGTTTTTCAACGCCCGCGGAAACACCGCCGAAGAATTTATACTGCGCGTCGTGGCGGATTGCAACCTGATCGCCGCCGCGGCTCTGCGCCATGTCCAGCGCCTGCTTTGCAGACTCGTTTGAAGCATTGAGCGACGCCTCTTTTCCGACGCCTATCGAAAGTGTTACGCCGCAGTTTTTTCCGTCATAGCTCATCTGACGGACAGTTTCAAGAATTGAAAATTTATCTGCTATCATTTTTTGCAGCGAGCGTTCTTCAACAAAAAACAGCATTCTTGTTGTGGAATACTTCCTGCATAGTCCGCCGTAGGAGGTTACCCAGTTTTCAATCTCCTGCTCAATGCGGCTGAAGATTGCGGCGGCTTCACTCTCTTTAAATGTCTGATATATTTCATTTGAGTTATCAATAACGCTGAGCATGAGCGAAGGACGCGAGTCATAATACTCTTTTTCCGTTATGCGAAGCTTGGTTTCATCAAAGAAATAAAGAAGATATAAGTCCTCGTCGTCAACCTTCATTTCGCTTGAATAGACGGCAAAATACTGAGAATTTACTTTAATTTTGAAGCCCCTGCCGTCAATGAGACGTTCGAGTGAGCCCTCGCGGTTAAGAACCGCTCTGATATTGCAGACAGGAGTTTTTTCAGTGATGGAAAATGTGTTTTTAAAGCTGTCGTTAATCCAGACAATCAGACCGTCCTTTTCAATCACGGCACAGGCAACACTCAGCTTTTTAAAAGCTTCGCCGCGTTCAAAATCAAGCTCGTCGGCAACCGCGTTGACCTGATAGAGCAGCTTTTGCTTCACTCGCTTTTGGTACTGCCATTTAACAATGAACAAAATGACAAAAAGAGCGCATTCGATCAAAGCAAGCGGCACGTTAAGAAAGAATGTTGCAATAACGCAGAAGCTTGCCACCGGGAACGAAACGATCGAAGTGTCAAAATTTCTCCATAGCTTTTTCATTTTCAGATCTCCATAAGAATGGGCAAAATCATGGGACTGCGCTTTGTGCGCTCATACATAAGTTTGGAAACATCGTCGCGTATCCTGCTTTTGATGGTTCCCCATTCACGAATGTTGCGGTCAAAGCAGCGGTTGATGGTGTTGAACGCGGTTGTGCGCGCCTCCTCCATCAGTTCCTCCGCTTCACGAACAAAAACAAAGCCTCTTGAAACAATGTCCGGACCGGAAATGAGCATATGGCTTACGCTGTCGATTGCGGCAACAACAATTATTATGCCGTCCTCGGCAAGATGCTTTCTGTCGCGGATAACGATGCTTCCGACATCGCCGACGCCGAGTCCGTCAACAAAGACCTGACCGGCAGGGACATTGGCAACTTTTTTAATGCCGTTATTCGATATTTCAAAGCTTGCGCCGTTTTCAACAATGACAATGTTCTTCCTGTCCATGCCCATTGAAACCGCAAGATTTGCGTGCTTTTGCAGGTGCTTCTGCTCGCCGTGAACGGGAATAAAGAACTTCGGTTTAACAATTCCGAGCATGAGCTTGAGTTCCTCGCTGCAGGCATGGCCGGAAACGTGAACGTCATACATCTTTTCGTAAACAACTTCCGCGCCGAGCTTCATCAGCTCGTTTATAACACGGCTGACGGTCTTTTCGTTGCCGGGAATGGGGGTTGCGGAAATGATGACGTAATCGTTCGGACCTATGGCAACCTTCCTGTGGTCGGAAAAAGCCATTCTTGTCAGCGCGGACATCGGCTCGCCCTGACTGCCCGTTGTTATAAGCACAAGCTCGTTTGCGCTGTACTTATTGATAAGGTCAAGGTCAATAAGCACACCGTCCGGCACACGAAGGTAGCCGAGCTCGCGGCTTACTGCAACAACATTCTCAAGGCTGCGGCCGGAAAGTGCAACCTTTCTGCCGAGACTTTCCGCAACGTCGATTATTTGCTGAACACGGTGGATATTCGAGGCAAAGGTGGCAACGATTATCCGTCTGTCTCCGGCTTTTCTGAAAAGCATTTCAAACGACTCTCCAACCTTGTGTTCACTTTGGGTAAAGCCCGGGCGTTCGGCGTTTGTTGAGTCAGAGAGCATACAAAGCACACCCTCGTTTCCAAGCTGACCGAAGCGTGCAAGGTCAATCATGCCGCCGTCAACGGGCGTGCTGTCAATTTTAAAATCTCCGGTGTGAACAACAGTTCCGCCGGCGCACTTGATTGCAAAGCCGACAGCGTCGGGAATTGAATGGTTAACATGGATAAACTCAACATCGAATTTTCCGAGGCTTATGCAGTCCCCCGGAGCGGCAACATTGAGCTTTGCTTTTTCAAGCAGTCCGTGTTCACGCAGCTTGCCTTCAATGAGGCCGTTGGTGAGCCTTGTGCTGTAGACCGGAACATTGCAGTTTTTAAGAAGATACGCAAGAGCGCCGATATGATCCTCATGTCCGTGAGTTATAACAATGCCTTTTACTTTATCGGCATTGGAGGTAATATAGGTGAAATCCGGAATAACAAGGTCAATTCCGAGCATATTCTCATCGGGAAAAGCAAGACCGCAGTCAACGATAAGCATATCGCCGTCATATTCAAAAACGGTCATATTTTTGCCGACTTCGTTGATGCCGCCGAGGAAAGAGATTTTGATAGGCTTTGCCGTTTCGGTCTTTTTTTTCTGCGTCTTTTTCTTTTTATAGTAAAACTTTTGATTCTTTTTTGTTCTGCTTGCAGGTATTGCCGTCTTAACGGCTGAGGTGTTTTTTTCACTCATATGTCTGAACATACACTCCTTTAAAATATAATTTTGTTATGTAAAACATAGAATATGACAATTTTAATGCTTATTGATATTTACAGAATATTTTACTATTTTTTTACTTAGGTGTCAAGGAAAGCACGGCATGTTAACACAATGTTTATCAAATAATCGCAGCGGCAACGCTTCAAAGCGCAAAATGATTATTGACTGATATAAAGCCGAATAGACACCCCTTGATAAAAGAACTCAGTTGTGGTACTATCTATTAAGCAATCACTGATTAAGAGGTAAACCATGAAAGAAGTTATTATTTACACGGACGGCGCCTGCTCCGGAAATCCGGGTCCCGGCGGCTGGGGAACAATACTTGATTATAAGGGCAGACAAAAGGAGCTTTCCGGCGGAGAAAGGCAGACAACAAACAACCGTATGGAACTGACGGCCGTTATTGAGGGACTGAAAGCCCTAAGGGAAAAATGCATTGTTACGGTTATCACCGACTCAAAATATGTGTCCGACGGAATCAATCTCGGCTGGGCAAGAAGCTGGAAGGCAAACAACTGGCGCAAAAAGGACAAAAAGCCCGCGCTCAATCCCGAGCTGTGGGACGAGCTGCTTTCACTTATTGACAACCACGTTGTCACCGTTAAATGGATAAAGGGTCACGCAGGTCACCCCGAAAACGAACGCTGCGACAAACTCGCTGTGGCTCAAAGCCAAAAATTTCAATAGCATTAATTATGAAGCTGTCGCATTCAGCGCTTTTTGATAAGCGTCAGAATGCGGCAGCCCGTTTTTTCATTCTCCGAAGCCCTCAAACTGAAAATTGTTTTTCAGCGCTGCGTCCTCGGTGCTGAGCAGTGCGCCGGTTGAGGGCAGATTTTTCGATTTATAGCGGTATGGCTTTACAAATTCACCCTCCTTGTAATCGCGGACAAGGGAAATCCTGTTGCTCTTTTTGAGCGTCATGCAGGCAACTCCCTGCGTATCCTTCATCGCCTTTGGTGAAATAAGAGCAGTATTGAAAAGCAGATATCTGCCTGCCGTTGTTTCAATAACAAGGTCCTTGTCCTCATCAAGCATCAGAATCTGCACAAGCGGCGATTTATCGCAATAGGCCTTTATAAGCTTTTTGCGGTTGGCCTTTGTTGCGTATGAGGAAAGATTGACCTTTGCCGCTTTTCCGTTTTCAAAAACAAAAAGCATATACCCGTTATAGCCGTTATTCAGAACAGCCGCAAAAACGGCGTTTTCGCCCTCGTCCATTGAAAGCTTTGAAGGAATGTAATCGCCGAGAACGCTTGCCTTTGTGTCTGAGAAATCATTCATTTTTGCCTTGTAAACCTGATGCTTATCTGTGAAGAAAAGTATCTCCTTTGCATTCGTTGTTTCGGTTCTCAGAATAATTTCATCGCCCTCCTTGAGCTTTTGCTCGCCGCTCATTCTAAGCGACTGAGGCGTTATCTTTTTGAAATATCCGTCGCGTGTGAAGAAAACCGTAACCGGGTAATCCGGAATCTCCTGCTCAGGCTCGGTTTCCTCAAGCTCGGAAGCATAGAGAATATCGCTGCGCCTTTCGATAGAATACTTTTTGATAACCTCCTCAAGCTCTTTAATGATGACCTTTCTTATCTTTGCCTTGCTTGAGAGCGTATCCTCCATATCGGCGATGGCGGCGGTAAGGTTATCAATATCTTTCAGCCGCTTCAGAATATATTCACGGTTGAGGTGGCGCAGCTTGATTTCCGCAACGTACTCCGCCTGCGTTTTGTCAATTCCGAACTCTATCATGAGATTCGGAACAACCTCACTTTCCTCCTCAGTGTTTCTGATAACCGCAATAGCCTTGTCAATGTCAAGCAGAATCTTTTCAAGACCCTTGAGCAAATGCAGCCTGTCCTTTGCTTTTTCAAGGTCAAAGCTGATACGCCTGAAAACGCACTTTCCTCTGAAGCGTATCCATTCAATAAGAATTTCTCTGACCGAAAGAACCTTGGGATAACCGTTGATGAGGACATTGAAATTGCAGGAAAACGAATCCTCAAGGGGCGTGGATTTGTAAAGCTTCTGCATAAGCTTTTCCGGATCGACTCCCCTTTTGAGGTCAATGGTAATTTTAAGACCCTGCCTGTCCGTTTCATCGCGGATATCGCTGATTTCCTTGAAAGCTCCGCTCTTGATGCGTTCGATAATTTTATCGATTATCGCCTCAGCTGTTGTAGTAGGCGGTATCTGATATATATCTATGCAATTACAGTCCTTGTCGTATTTATACTTTGCGCGGACTTTTATTGAGCCGCGACCGGTGTTATAGACGTCCTCAATCGCCTTTTTATCATAGATAATTGTTCCTCCGCCGACAAAATCCGGCGCAATGAGCGTGTCACTGATGTTGTGATCCTGATTTTTGATAAGTTCAATAGTTGTTTCGCAAAGCTCCTTGAGGTTAAACGAGCAGATTGAGCTTGCCATACCGACGGCGATTCCAAGGCTGACATTGGCAAGTATCGACGGAAACGTGACGGGAAGCAGAACAGGCTCCTTTGTTGTGCTGTCATAGTTATCAACAAAGTCAACCGTGTTCTTGTCAATATCGCGGAAAAGCTCGTTGCAGACGGGTTCAAGCTTCGCCTCGGTGTATCTTGCGGCGGCGTAGTGCATATCGCGCGAATATGCCTTGCCGAAGTTTCCCTTTGAATCCACAAACGGACACAAAAGCGTTTCATTTCCGCGGGCAAGGCGAACCATTGTTTCATAAATTGAAGCGTCTCCGTGGGGATTGAGGCGCATTGTCTGACCGACTATATTGGCAGACTTTGTTCTTCCGGAGGAGAGGAGATTCATTTTATACATTGTATAAAGAAGCTTCCTGTGCGAGGGCTTGAGTCCGTCTATCTCCGGAATGGCTCTTGACAAAATTACGCTCATGGCGTATGGCATATAATTTATCTCAAGCGCGTCAACAATCGGCTGCTCAACAATATCGCCTGCCGAGGAGATGTGTGCGTGTTCAAGCAGTTCTGTGATATCGTTTGTTTTTTCGTGTGTTTTTTTCTTCTTTGCCATTTGTTTTCTCCTCAGCTGACGTCGGTCATATCAATGTATAAATGACCGAAATTTGCAATGTAATCTTTTCTGCCGGCAAGATTATCGCCAAGCAGAAGATCGAATTTTTCCGCCGTTGCTTCAGCTTCGGAAGGCTCGATCTTAATAAGGCGCCGCGTTGCCGGGTTCATGGTTGTAAGGTTCATCATTTCCGCGTCGTTTTCACCGAGACCTTTTGAGCGCTGAATGGTATATTTTTTGTTTCCTATCTCATTAATGGCGTCGGTCTTTTCCTTTTCGGTGTAAGCAAACCAGGTCTGATCTCCGCTTGTAATTTCATAAAGAGGAGACTCGGCGATGAACACCTTTCCGGCGCTGATAAGCGACGGAGCAAGGCGATAAAGCATTGTCAGAATAAGCGTTCTGATCTGATAGCCGTCAACATCGGCGTCGGTGCAGATGATGATTTTGCTCCAGCGCAGGTTGTCCATGTTAAAGGTGACCATGTTTTTATCGGGAATGTGCTTCGTCTTAACTTCAACTCCGCAGCCGAGCACGCGGATAAGGTCAACGATAATTTCGCTCTTGAAAATTTTGTCATACTCGGATTTAAGGCAATTAAGAATTTTTCCCCTGACGGGAATCAAGGCCTGAAACTCCGAGTCGCGCGCCTGCTTACACGCGCCGAGAGCCGAATCGCCCTCCACAATGAAAAGCTCGCGGACGTTGACATCACGGCTTCGGCAGTCAACAAACTTCTGCACGCGGTTGGTAAGGTCGTTTGAGGCGGAAAGCGTTTTTTTAATGCTGACCCTTGTTGCCTCGGCCTTGACACGGCTGCGCATATTTACAAGAATCTGGTCGCAAATCTTTTCCGCTTCCATTTTGTTCTCAAGGAAATACACTTCAAGCTGATGGCGCAGAAATTCCGTCATTGCCTCCTGAATAAACTTATTGGTTATTGCCTTTTTCGTCTGATTGAGATAGGAGGTTTCGGTTGAAAAGGACGAAGAAACAAGAATAAGGCAGTCCGCAACGTCCTGGAACTTTATTTTTGAGTCAGACTTGCTGTATTTTCCGTTCTGCTTGAGATAAGCGTCAATCTGCGAAACAAAGGCGCTTGTTACGGCCTTTTCCGGCGAACCGCCGAACTCAAGCCAGCTTGAATTGTGGTAGTATTCAATCATCTGCCTTTTGTTGCAGAACGTAAGAGCAACATTCAGCTTGACCTTATATTCGGGAAGATCGGCTCTGTCGCGGCCGGATCTGTCCGCAGTCCAGAACTGGACAGAGGAAATTGCGTCCTCGCCCGCAAATTCGCGCACATAGTCGGCAATTCCGTTTTCATAGTAATATTCAAAGGTTTCAAAGCCGCCCTTAATCTGGTTTTTCAGCTCAAAACGGACGCGGCTGTTGACTATTGCCTGACGTTTGATGACCTCCTGATAATATTCAAGAGGAATGTCGATATCGGTAAAAACCTCAAGATCCGGCTTCCACCTTATGCGGCTTCCGGTATCTTTTTTTGAATAAGGCTCGCTGCTCAGACCTCCGATGTTTTCGCCCTTTTCAAAGTGGAGCGTGTACTTCTGTCCGTCGCGCTTTATTTCCGCGTCCATATATTCGCTGGCATACTGGGTTGCGCAAAGACCGAGTCCGTTGAGTCCGAGGGAGTATTCATAGCTTCCGCCGGAATTTGTTTTATACTTTCCGCCGGCGTACATCTCGCAGAAAACAAGCTCCCAGTTATATTTGCCGTATTTTTCATTGAAGCCGACGGGTATTCCGCGGCCGAAGTCCTGAACCTCAACCGAACCGTCAAGATATCTTGTTATTATTATTCTGTTACCGTAGCCTTCCCTTGCCTCATCTATTGAGTTTGACAGAATTTCAAACATTGAATGCTCGCAGCCCTCAATTCCGTTTGAACCGAATATTACGGCAGGGCGCTTTCGAACTTTATCGGCGCCCTCAAGGACTTCAATGTCCTGATCGCTGTAGCCGCCTTTTTTCGCCATTATTAATCCAAATCCTTTCTTATCCGAGCGGAAAACACAAAATCCGCCGTTTAACTTAGTTAACGGAACAATATATAGTACAACAGATATATTTTACACATTTTTCAAAAAAAATCAAGAGGCTCGTTTGAGCCTCAGGAAGCGTCGGTATCCTTAATCTTGAAAATCAGCTTTAAAATGCCACGCAAGGCTTTCGGACTTTTGATAACAACAACTTTCATCTGCAAGACCTCCCGAAAAAATATGAGCTATCTTGAGCACGAAATCACGCCGAGAATTACAAGCATTATTGCAAGAATAAACAGCATGATCTTTGTTGGAAAGCACAAGGCAAGAAGAAGTCCGGCGCCGAAAGCGGCAAAAACAAGTCCCCTGTTGGCGTTCCTTGAGTCGCGCATACCATCAATCCTTTGCAATATTATTTGCCGGGCATTCTTTTGCTCAGGCTCAATAATATTATACGGGGAAACGATTTTATTGTGAAAGCGCCCATTCTTTAATGTTTTTTGCCTCGTTATACAATAAAACGTAATTGTCGTGTCTGCTTTTGCTGATTACGCCTTTTTGGGTCATCTCGCAAATTTTGCATCCCTTTTCGCCTATATGGGCGCAGGAGGTGAATTTGCACATGCCGATATATTTACTGAATTCCGGAAAGCAGGCAGCAAGCTCGTTTTTCAAAATGGGATCGGCGGAAACAAGGTCTACAGAGGAAAAGCCCGCCGTGTCAATGATAAGTCCGTCTCCAATATGAAAAATTTCCGCCTGACGGGTAGTGTGTCTGCCGCGTCCGAGCTTCAGGCTGATCTCGCCGGTATCAAGCGAAAGGGACGGGCAAAGCATATTAATAAGCGTTGATTTTCCTGCGCCGGAATTCCCTGTAAAGGCAGTCAGCTTTCCGGAAAGCTCAGCTTTAATAGCTTCAATATCCGAGTGATCCTCGGGCGATACGGTGTAAACGCTGTAGCCTGTTGTTTTGTATATCTCAAGCATTTTTTCCGCAGAGGCAAGGTCGGTTTTTGAAAAAACAAGGACAGGCTCAATCTTGTTCTTTTGCGCAAGAGCCGTCATTTTATCAATGACAAGAGTATTCGGCTCAGGGTCGCGCATTGAAACAACAATCAGAAGCTTGTCAATATTTGCAACAGGCGGCCGCCTGAGAAAATTTTTACGTTCTTCAATGGAGCAAATTGTGTTTTCTGCATTCTGATTGACTTCAATAACAACCCTGTCACCGGCAAGCGGAGTTATCCTGTCCTTACGGAATTTTCCCTTGGCTTTACATTCAAAAACGCCGTCGGCGGTTTCCACATAATAGAAACCGCCGATACCTTTAAGTATGATACCGCTTTTTTTCTCTGATTCTTTCATATTACCCATGTTATTCCTCTATAACGGGATCGCTGCTTTCGGTTAACGAAGGAGTTGTTGCCGGTTTTTCCGTCGGCTCGGTCGGAGCTTTTGTGGGTTCGGTTGTGCTTTCGGTTTCCGGCGGAAGTGTTGTTGAGCGCTTAGGCGCGCTTGTTGTTCTTTCCGTTGTAGTTTTTTCAGCAGTTGTCTGCTCGGTAGTTGACTCGGTTGTGCTCTGGGTCGGAAGCTGACCGGTGCTGACATAGACGGCGATAGCTGTTCCCGGAGGCACCTGCTCACCAACGTGCTCATAACCGATAATGGTTCCCCTTTCGGCTGAATTGCTGCGGTATTCCGTGCGCGCAGCGTCAAGAGTAAGACCTGCTTTTTCAAGCTCCGTCCGTGCCTGTTCAACCGTCAGCCCGTTAAGATTCGGAACGTCAACAGGCTCCGCGTCCTCGGTTGTTGCAACATAGATTATAACAAGCGTACCCTCATCGACCTCGGTATCGCGTGCCGGCGAGGTTCTTATAACCGTACCTGCGTCCTTGGTTGAGCTTTTTTCCTTGACTATCTTTGTGTCAAAGTTCATTTCCTTTAGCCTTGACTGCGCGGTGCTGTATTCATAGCCGTATACGTCCGGTATTTTAACCTTGTTTGCGGATTTTGCAACATAAAGCGTGATTTCCGAGCCGAGGGTAACTTTCTTCCCTTTTTTCGGAAGCTGATCAAGAATTGTTCCGTTTGCTTTATCGTTTGACGCCTGCTCAATGCAGTTGAAAACAAATTTTCCCGCGTATTCCTCGGCGTTCATAACGTCGTTTGTAAAATTCAGACCGACAAAATCAGGCACGCTGACCTTATTTTTGTCAGGCAAAACTATCGCGGCGATGATTACCGCAAAAAGAATAAGCGCACCAAGCACACCGGCAAGAACGCCGATGGTCTTTTTCTTAGATTTGCTGTCGTCCTCGTCGTCCTCGTCATACGCGTCCTCCTGAGACTTATCGGAGTTCTTCGCGGCGCTTTCAATGCTGCTGAGCGGAACGTACTTTGTCGGCTGCTTGTCAACAAAGTATGAATAGTCAAACTTAACATTCGGGTTCTTTTTGAATTCGGCAATATCCATCAGCATTTCCGATGCCGACTGATAACGGTCGTTCGGACTCTTCTGCATGGCGCGGATAATTATCTGCTCAAGACCGACAGGAATATCGGGATTCAGCTCGCGCGGTCTGACGGGGTCGTTCTGAAGCTGCATCAAAGCAACCGACACCGCGTTGTCCGACTGGAAAGGAACCTTGCCGGTCAGCATTTCATAAAGGACAACACCGACAGAGTAAAGGTCGGTCTTTGCGTCCGTAACGCTGCCCTTTGCCTGCTCGGGACTGATGTAATGCACGGAGCCGATTGCTCCGTCAGTCATTGTTCTTGTTTCGCTGCGGCTGAAGCGAGCAATGCCGAAATCCGTAACCTTGATTGTTCCGTCGGAAAGCAGCATAATGTTCTGCGGCTTGATGTCGCGGTGAACAATGCCTTTATCATGCGCGTGCTGAAGCGCTCTCAGAATCTGAGTCACAAAGTAAATGGCTTCACGGATATCAAGTCTGCCCTGCTGCTCAATATATTCTTTGAGAGTGATACCGTCAACATATTCCATGACGATATACTGAAGATTATCACCGTAGCTGACGTCATAGATTTTTACAATGTTCGGATGGGAAAGGACGGCGATAGCCTTGGACTCGTTTTTGAATCTGCGCCTGAATTCCTCATTCTGCAAAAATTCGTCCTTGAGAACCTTAACCGCAACAATTCTGTTATCAATATTATCAAACGCTTTATATACAACGGCCATTCCGCCGACGCCGATTATCTCGATAATCTCATAGCGCCCGTCAAGCCTTTTTCCGACATAGTTTTCCATAAATCTGACACTCCCTTAGCATTTGACGGCAACAACCGTGATGTTGTCGCGGCCGCCGTTTTCGTTGGCTGCGGCGATAAGCTCGTCGCACAGCACCTCAAATTCGTTGTTATTATATATTTCAAGTATCCGTTCCGGTCTGACAAAACCGCTGAGACCGTCGGAGCAGAGAATTATCACGTCGTTTTCGCTGACGTCGATATAGTCGAAATCAATTTCAATCTCCTCATCAACGCCGAGCGCTCTGGTAATTATGTTTTTAATAGGATGGTTGTCAAACTGTTCTTTGGTGATCTGGCCCTTGTCAAGCATTTCCTGAACAAGGGAGTGATCCTTGGTGATCTGACGGATTGAGTTTTCGGATATTATGTAAGCTCTGCTGTCTCCTACGTGTGCTATGCAGGCGGCGGAGCCTTTCACAACGCAGGCAACAATCGTTGTACCCATACCTTTAAGACGGCTGTCTACCGAGCTTCGGTCAAAAACGGTAACATTTGCCGTTGTTATCGCTGACAGGAGCATATTTTCCACCGAAACCCCGGTCATTGACCTGTTATAGCTCTTTTCAATCTTCCTGCTGACCATATCAGCGGCAATTGAGCTTGCAAGTCTTCCGCCGGAAGCTCCGCCCATGCCGTCGCAAACAACCGCCCAGACCGAACCGTCGTCATATTTTCCGAAACGAAACGCATCTTCGTTCGCTTCCCTGACTTTTCCGATATCGGAATTACCAATGACCTTCATGCTCTCACCTCCGAAAACTTTTTCGTAATTTTTTGACCGATAAATCTATACCAATCAATCGAAGCACTTTATTTTTCACCCCTGCGAAGCTGACCGCAGGAAGCGTTGATGTCGCTGCCGAGAGTACGCCTTACCGTTACGTTTATGCCGCTTTTTTCAAGAATTTTTATGAACGCGGCAATCCGTTCGCCGCTGCTTTTTCTGTAATCGCGTTCCTTAACGGAATTGACCGGTATAAGATTCACATGGCAAAGCATTCCCTTGAGCCTTTTTGCAAGCAGACGTGCGCAGTCATCGCTGTCATTGACCGAGCTTATCATGGCATATTCAAAGGATATGCGCCTGTTGGTTGCGGCAGTATAATCGCGGCATGCTTTGAGCAGCGTTTCAATGTTCCAGCGGCTGTTTACCGGCATCGTCCTGTTTCGTATTTCATCGCTCGGAGCGTGGAGCGAAACGGAAAGGGTCAGCTGCAGCTTTTTTTCCATAAGCTTATAGATACCGCTGACAACGCCGCAGGTTGAAAGCGAAATGTTCCTCATGCCGATATTCTGACCGTTCTCATCGGAAATGAGCTCAAGAAAGCGCATGACGTTATCGAAATTATCGAGCGGTTCTCCGACGCCCATCATGACTATGTGTGATATTTTAATGCCGAGATCCTTCTGCGCAGTGTATACCTGAGAAAGAATCTCGCCCGGAAGAAGATTGCGGACAAAGCCGGCAATGCCGGAGGCGCAGAACGAACAGCCCATTTTGCAGCCGACCTGACTTGAAACGCAGATTGTTCTGCCGTATTTATACTTCATAACAACGGACTCAATAAGTTCGCCGTCATTAAGCTTGAAAAGATACTTAACTGTTTCATCATACACTGAAACCAATTTTTTTTCAATAGTACAATCAGAAATGTAATATATTTTTTTTAAATTTTCCCTCAGTTCTTTTTTTATGTTTGTCATTTCATCAAAGGAGGAGACCTGGTGCTTATGAAGCCACGAATAGACCTGAGAGGCTGTGTATGATTTTTCACCCGCTGACGCAAATTCCTCTTTAAGCTCCGCAAGGCTCATTGAACGTATATCCTTCAATTACTTTTCCCCCTCTTTTATAAAAAGCGCGATGAAAAATCCGTCGCTGTTGTTTTCATCCGGAAAAACGGTCACAAAGCATTCGTCGCTGATTTTTGGAAACGGCTTTTCCGGTCTGAAATCCGGGTTTTCTTTTATAAAGCGCTGACAAACCGCTTCATTTTCCGCCTTGCTCAAAGTGCAGGTTGAATAAACAAGCCGTCCGCCTTTTTTAACATATCGCGAACCGTTTTGCAGGATTTTATACTGTATGTCAGGAAGAGACAAAAGCTCCTGAGGCTTTTTAAGCTTAATTTCGGGCTTTTTTGAAATTATGCCGAGCCCGGAACACGGAACGTCGCAAAGGACGCAGTCGGCGCTCTCTTTCAAAGAAGCGTTGAAAACCGAAGCGTCGAAAGCAGAGGCTTCAACAATGTTGAGTCCGAGCCTTGAAGCGCCCTTTTCAATCAGGGAAACGCGGCTTTCATAAAGGTCGAACGCCTTGATTTTTCCTTTGTTGTTCATTATTTCCGCTATTGTGAAAGTTTTTCCGCCCGGCGCTGCGCACAGGTCAAAAACAGTTTCCCCCTCTTTTGCGCCGAGTGCCTTTGCGCAAAGCTGCGAGGGAAGCCCCTGAACGTGAAAGAGCCCCTCTTTGAATTCATCAAGCTCTTCAACCGAAGATGAAAGCGAACCTATAACAAGTGAGTTTTCGTCAAGGCCGCGTTCGCATTCTATGCCTTTTGAAGCAAAGCGGTCGCAAAGTTCATCTGTTGAAATTTTCAGCCGGTTAACGCGGACTGAAAGCTTGTTTGCTTTCAGTGAACAAGCAAGTATATTTTCGGTTCTTTCCTCGCCGTATTCAGAGAGCCACTTTTCAACAAGCCACTGCGGACACGAATACTTAACGCTCAGAAAATGCAGTTTGTCCTTTTTATCCGGTAAAACAAGCCCATTGCGGTCAACGTTTCGCAAAACGGCATTGACAAGACCCGAAGCATAGGAACAGCCGTTGAGCTTTGCAAGCCTGACGCTTTCATTCACGGCGGCCGAGGAGGGCACGGAGTTCATGAACAAAAGCTGAAAGGTACCGAGCCGCAGTATTGTCAGAATCTGAATTTTCAATTTGCTTATCGGCTTTGAAAGATGAGCGGAAAGCACATAGTCAAGCGTAAAAAGTCGCTCGCAAACACCGTATACCAAGGCCGAAGCAAAGGCTTTGTTACGCAAATCAAGCCGCGACTCTTTCAGCGCGGCGTCAAGGGCAAGGTTTGAATATGCGTTATCTTTAAAAATTTTCAAAAGAACATTATATGCGGTCTGTCTTGCGGTCGGTTTCATTTTTTCTCCGTTCAGTCTCTTGAGTTGTATCTTAAAATCAGGCGCAGCAGCGACATTATTGAAACAAGAAGCGCGGCGACATAGGTCATTGCAGCGGCGGTAAGAACTTTTCTTGCGCCGCGCTGTTCGTCAGATGAGAGCATTCCGGTTTCATCAATGACTTTCATCGCTCTTGCGCTTGCGTTGAACTCAATCGGGAGAGTAACAAGCTGGAAAACAACAACGGCGGCGAACAGAATTATACCGACCTTTGTCAGAATTCCGAAGCCGAGAATATAGCCGAGAACGGCAAGCAAAATTCCGGCGGAAGAGCCGATGTTTGCAACAGGCAAAATTGCATTGCGCACCTTTATCGGCGCATAACCCTGAGCATGCTGGGCCGCGTGACCCGCCTCATGGCAGGCAATTCCGACCGAAGCGATGGAGTTATCCGAAAAAACCTTTGAGGAAAGGCGGATAACATTATCCCTCGGGTCGTAATGATCCGTAAGATTGCCGTTAATAGGCTCAATGCGAACGTTTGTGATGCCGTAATAGGAAAGCACCCTTGCCGCCGCTGCGGCACCGGTAAGACCCGAACGGTTCTGCACACGGGACATTGACCTGTATGTGCCTTTGACGGCTGCCTGCGCAATCAGGGAAAGAAGAACCGCAGGTATAACAAGTATAAAATAGTAATAGTCGTACCAGATCATAATAAGCTCCTTTCATAAAAGAAAGATTGAATTATCCGAGCACTGTTCCGGCTGAAAGCCTGTAACCGTTGAGGAACGAAGCAGCGTCCATGCGCTTTTTGCCCTCAAGCTGAACTTCTTTCAGTTCAATGCAGTTGTTATCTCCGCAGCAAACAACAAATTCACCGTTTGCCGAAACAACACAACCGGGAATATTATTACCTTTTTTTTCGCTGAGACCCGCTTTGTGAAGCTTCAGCGTTTTTCCGTCAAGCTTTGTGAATGCACCCGGCCAGGAATAAAGTCCGCGGATTTTATTGTGAATTTCCAATGCGCTTTTGCTCCAGTCAACAAGACCCTCCTCCTTTGAAAGAAGACCGGCATAGGTTGCCTTTGAATCGTCCTGCTTAACCGGACGCAGCTCGCCCTTTTCAAGCAGAGCAATCGTTTTCATCAGCACATCGGCACCGAGAAGCGAAAGCCTTTCAAACATTTCAAGCGTTGTATCATTTATACCTATGGGTATTTTTTCCGTAAGCAGCATATCGCCGGTATCAAGACCCGCGTCCATCTGCATTGAGGTTACGCCGGTTTCAGTCTCGCCGTTAAGGACGCAGTGGTGAATCGGCGAAGCGCCGCGGTATTTCGGCAAAAGTGACGCATGAATGTTGATGCAGCCGTACTTTGGATATGCAAGAAAGTCCGGCGGAAGAAGTTTTCCGTAAGCAACAACAACCACAAGCTCCGGGTTAATCTCTTTAAGAATTTCAACTCCTGCGCCGTTTTTAAGCGTTTTCGGCTGGAACACGGGAAGGTTGTGCTTCAGAGCCTCAATTTTGACATCGGGCATTTTCAGCTCCTGCTTTCTGCCGACGGGCTTGTCCGGCTGGCAGAATACGCCGACTATCTCATGCTTTGAAGCTGCAAGAGCTTTGAGACATTCAACGGAAAAATCGGGCGTGCCCATAAATGCAATTTTCATATATTCCAACCTCGCTGTTATTCTTCTTTGTTAAGACGTCTGAGTTCCTCGTCGGTCAGCATACGCTTTGCCCTGTCGGTAAAAACAATGCCGTCAAGGTGGTCAATTTCATGGCAGAAGCAGCGCGCCTTGAGACCTTCGCCTTTATACATGCACCACTGACCCTTGCGGTTCTGTGCGCGCACCCTGACAAATTCCGGGCGGCGGACAACTCCCCATTCTCCGGGCAAGGAAAGGCAGCCCTCCTGCCCCTCCTGCTCGCCGCTTGTTTCAACAATTTCTGGATTAATCAGCTCAAGCGGCTTTCCGTCGCCGACGTCAACAATAACAGCGCGGCGCAGTATGCCCACCTGAACGGCGGCAAGCCCCGCTCCGTCCGCCTTTTTCAGCGTTTCTTTCATATCGTCAAGAAGTGTCCAGAGCTTTTCGTCAAAATTTACGACCGGACGGCTCTTTTTCCTGAGCACGGGGTCATCGATTGTTACTATATTTCTGATTGCCATAGCTATTCTCCTTTTATACTCAAACCAAAGATAACGGGTTAATATCGGCAAACACTGTTACGTCGCCGAAAGTCCTGCTTGCGCCGAATTCAACAAGCAGGTCTGAAATGATGCGCCTGAACGCGGCTGTATTTTTACATTTTATGATGATTCTGTATCTGAATTTGTTGTTGACCTTTGCAATTCTCGGCGGCATAACGGGAAGAACGATAACCTTCGGCACATTTTCGGCATTTTCTGTTCGTTTTTTAAATTCATCAAGAAAAACCCTTGCGGCCGAAAGAGCTTTCAGTTCGTCCTCGCTGACAGCGTAAACAGCGCAGATATCGCAAAACGGCGGATAGGTCATCATGCGTCTTATTGCAATCTCGTTTTTATAAAACTCCTCGTAGTCCTGCCTTTTTGCAAGGGCAATAATGTTGTTTTCCGGAGTCATTGTCTGAATAACGGCAGTGCCTTTGCTTTTGCCTCTGCCGCAGCGGCCGACAACCTGAGTCAGCAGGTCAAACGTCAGTTCCTCACTTCTGAAATCGTCATTATTAAGCTGCTGATCGGCATTTATAACGCCCACAAGAGTAACGTTTTCAAAATCAAGACCCTTTGCAACCATCTGAGTGCCGAGCATTATATCATACTCGTTTTTTCCGAAAGCGGTGATGTTTTTTTCAAAAGCATATCTTCCGGAGTTGGAATCGGTGTCCATGCGGAGAATACGCGCTTCGGGAAGAAGATTATGAAGCTCTTCTTCAATCCTCTGTGTTCCGTATCCGGAATAGCGGACATTTTCCTTGCCGCAGACATCGCATTTTGTTTTGAAATCGGTCGTATAACCGCAATAGTGACACATAAGCTTTTTATTTGAAAGGTGGAAGGTCATTGAAATGCTGCAATACGGACAGGTAACAACGCTGCCGCAGCTGTCGCAGGCAACAAAGGTGTTGTATCCCCTGCGGTTCATGAGCAGAATCGACTGCTTTTTTGCCTCAAGGTTGCTTTTCAGGCGGTTTTGAAGCTCAGTGCTGATAAGGTATTTGTTGCCCCGGCTTTTTTCGGCTTTCATGTCTATAACCGTAACCTCGGGCAGCACGGCCTCGCCGTAGCGCTCGGTAAGCTTTTCAAGCGAATATATGCCTTTTTTGGCAAGCGAATAGCTTTCTATACCGGGAGTAGCCGAAGAGAGCAAAAGCAGCGCGGAGTGTTTTTTTGCCCTGAAGCGTGCAACGTCTCGCGCATGATAGCGCGGCGAGGCTTCGGATTTATAGGTGTGCTCCTGCTCCTCGTCAATGACGATAAGGCCGATGTTTTGGAGAGGAGCAAACACGGCCGAGCGTGTTCCGACAACAATCCTTACGCCGCCGTTTCTGACTCTGCGGTATTCGTCCTTGCGCTCACCCATTGAGAGCGCGGAATGGAAAACGGCAACCTCGTTTTTATATCTTCCCCTGAAAAGGGAGACCATCTGCGGAGTGAGGGAGATTTCAGGCACCATAACAATTACGTTCCTGCCGTCTTTAAGAACATCGTCAATAAGCTTCAGAAAAACCGAGGTTTTTCCGCTGCCCGTTATGCCGTAAAGCAACGAGACGCCCCCGCCGCCGCGATATTTGTTCAAAAGTCCGCAATAGGCTTTTTCCTGCATGGGCGTAAGGCTGATTTTTGAGCTGCTTTCATCGCAGGAAAAGCCGGATTTCGGGATACGGTAAACGTCAACATCGGCAATGCTTACAAGGCCCTTGTTTTTCAGCGCCCGGACAACCGCTGCGGAAACGCCCGTGATTTCGCAAAGCTCCTTAACTTTTGCGCTGCCTGCGTCCGCAAGCACACGCAGAACCTCCGCCTGCTTCAAAGTCAGCTTTTCGAATGCATTTTCAAGTTCAATACCGGTAACATTCAGCACGGCCGTTTTTGCAAAAAGCTCGCCAACCTGCTTGCGCGTTTCAACATTCTTTTGAACAAGGCCTTTTTCCGTCAGCCTTTCAAGCACATCACTGCCGCGCGGAAGCTTACAGGCGGAAAAAATTGCTTTCTTCGTCAGGAAGCTCACCTTTGAAAGCATATAGTCGTAAACCTGTTGTTCGCGCTCGGTAAGCCGAACGGCTTCGTCTTTTCCACTCAGAGCAACATATGAATAATTGATTTTATAATTGAAGCCTGCCGGAAGCTGGGCTTTTACTGCCTCAAAATAGGTGCAGAAGGTCCTTTCCTTAAGAAATCCGGCAATCTCCACCATCTCTTCGGTAAGCACCGGAACCTCGTCAAGAGCCTCAATAATTTCTTTATATTTTTTCCCTTTTTCCGGGTTCTGAAAGCCGAAAACAACTCCCTGCCGCTTATTATCCCTGCCCTTGCCGAAGTTCACAATGACGCGTGAGCCGACTTTAACAGAAGCAAGCAGCCTTTCGGGCACGATATAGCCGTATAAAATATCAAAATGATATGAAACATTTTCAACTGCAACCGCGGCCAAAGTCTGCTCCATATCATTTCACTTCCTTGAAATTCAATTATATATTTTTGATCTCGTCCGGTTCCCTGATTTCAAATTTTCCGCTAAGGAACTCATCGAGAGCATATGAAACGGGCTTTTCCGTTCCGCATTTTTCGCTGAGAACGGGGTCTTCGGTAATGGTTCTTGCGCGCTTTGCAACGGCAGTAACAAGCGAATAACGGCTGATATGGTCTTTAAGAAGTATTCTGAGATCGGGATTAAGCATTTTTATTACCTCACAAATCTAAAATATATTATAATATGAATATTTATTGCTTCATAGCGCTTTTTACAATTGAAAGAACCTCTTCAACAGCGTCTTCAAGAACATCGTTAACAACAACAAAGTCATACTCGTCCGCGCGTTTCATTTCCTCCTCGGCAATGCGCAGCCGTTCGCAGATGCATTCTTCGCTTTCGGTTCCCCTTTTGCGCAGTCTTCTTTCAAGCTCGTCCCTTGAAGGCGGTGCAATAAAGATCTGAACCGCTTCGGGCATCAGACGGCGAATGTTTGCGCCGCCCTGCACCTCAATATTGAGAAACACGGTTTTTCCGGACTTCAAAACGTCTTTAACCGGGCCTATCGGCGTTCCGTAATAGTTTGAACCGTATTTTGCATATTCAAGCATCAGATCGTTTTCAATGTTCTTCTGAAACTGTTCCTCGGAAACAAAGAAGTAATCAACGCCCTCCCTTTCGCCCCGGCGCATTGCGCGCGTGGTCATTGAAACGGAAAGGAAAGCGTCTCCGTCCATTTTTTCAAGCACACCCTTGAGAACCGTATCCTTTCCGCTGCCGGACGGTCCGGAAAGAACAACAAGAAGTCCGTTATTCATCGTATGTTTCCTCCGCAAAAGACTCGTCCGGCTCACCGTTCAAGCGGTTTGCAACTGTTTCGGACTGAAGATATGAAAGAACAACATGGTCGCTGTCCATTATTATAACGGCCCTTGTTCTCCGTCCCTGAGTGGCGTCAATGAGCGTTCCGCGCTCCTTGCTCTCCTGAACAATTCTTTTTATCGGCGCGGAGTCCGGACTGACAACGGCAATGAGCCTTGCAGCGTTGATCATATTTCCGAATCCGATGTTAACAAGCTTCATTAAAATTCCCCTTTTTACTCTACCGCATAGCAAACAAAAAGTCCTCCCGGCGGTAATAAAGTTATTCGATGTTCTGAATCTGTTCTCTGATTTTTTCTACTTCTGCCTTGATATCAATAACTTTTTTTGCAATGGCAACGTCCTGCGCCTTTGAGCCGATTGTGTTCGCTTCGCGGTTGAATTCCTGAATGAGGAAATCCGCTTTTCTTCCGATTGCGGCGTCGCCGTTCATGAATTCACGCATCTGCTCAATGTGGCTGCGCAGCCTGACGGTCTCCTCCGCAACGGCAACCTTATCGGCAAAAATTGCAGCTTCAGTAAGGAGCCTTTGCTCGTCAACATGAACGTCCTCAAGCACGGTCTTCATTCTTTCAAGAAGCTTTGCGTTATATTCGGCAACCGTCTGAGGAGAGCGCTCCTCAATGAAGCCGACGTTTTCAATGATCGTATCGCAGCGTGAAAGGATATCGTTCCTGAGCTTTTCGCCCTCCCTTTCGCGCATTGCAATAAAGGAAGCAAGAGCATTATCGAGAACGGCTCTGACCGCAGTCCAGACGCGTTCCTCGTCCGCCTCGTCCTTATGTACGGTAAAGATATCGTAATATTTTGCAAGTGATGTTACAGTAATATCGTTTGCAATGCCGTATTTTTCCGAAAGCTCTTTCAGAGCGTTGATATAACCTGCGGCAAGCGAGTGGTTCACGCTGACGGTGCAGTTATCCTCGCCAAGCTCCTCAACGGTAACCAAGCAATCAATCTTACCCCTTGAAACTGCCGCCTGAACGTGGCTTTTAAGCTTTTCCTCAAGAAAGCCGTAGGTTCTCGGTACTTTGGAATTAAATTCAAAATATCTGTGGTTAACGCTTTTGAGCTCAACCGAGATATTCATATCGTCAACAAGCATCTGCGCCCGGCCGAAACCGGTCATACTTTTAATCATATTCTCATGCCTTTCTTCGTCAATCCGAAGGCTTTGCTTCGATTCCTTTTATTATATATCGTTTTACCAATTTTGTCAAATATCGTTACAGCTGCAATGTCCTGCAAGCAGCGTGGGTATGTCGTTTGCATACACGCCGTTTTTACATTCAAAGTTCAGATATGTATGCGCTTTTCCGCTGTCTTTTGCCGAAAGAGTTCCGATGTAAGCGCCGCGGTTTGCCGCATAGTTGTATGCACTTTTTAAAAGACCTTCCCCGATTTCCGGAGACTCAATGTCATAGGCAAGAAAAAACACGTCTCCGGTATTTCCGTCAACAAGCAGGCGGCATTCGCCAAGCTTGTCCGTTCCGCAGAAAGCCTCGAATATGGCTGTGCATTCAGCGGTGAGAACTTCAGTAGGATTAAAAAAAATCATCTCTTTTTAACCTCCATACCGGCGGCAAGCATGAGCTTGCGCACTTCCTCCGCAGTAAGCTCTCTCCATGCGCCCTGTTTGAGCATACCGAGCTTTACTGAGCCGACGGCCGTTCTGCGAAGACGTGCAACCTCAAGCCCTATTTCCTCGCACATTTTTCTTATCTGACGGTTGCGTCCCTCATAAAGGACGATTTCAAGCACAACACGGTTTTCCTCCTGAAGCACCACTCTGACCTCGGCAGGAGCCGTTTTTCTGTCGTCAATCACAATTCCGGTTGCAATCTTAGTCAGCTGTTCTTCGCTCACCGGAGGACGCACCGTTACCCGGTAGGTCTTTGCAACGTGCTTTGAGGGATGGGTCAGAGCGTTCGCAAATTCTCCGTCATTTGTAAAAATCAGCATTCCCTCGGACTCTCTGTCAAGTCTTCCGACGGGATAGACCCTTGCCGGAGCGTCCTTAACAAGCATTGCAACGCATTTTCTGTCCATTTCATCGCTCATGGTTGTGATAAAGCCGCGCGGCTTGTTGAGCATGATATAGACATTATTCTTTTGCTTAACAACCTTTTTTCCGTGAACGGTAACGGCGTCGCGTTTCGGGTCAACCTTATCGCCTATTGAAGCGGTTTTTCCGTTGACTTTAACGGCGCCCGATTCAATCAATTCTTCGCTCTTTCGCCTTGAGGCCACGCCGCATTCGGAAAGAAATTTCTGAAGCCTTATTTTGTTGTCAGCCAAAAACAACACTTCCTTATTCAAACAAACTTTTCAATTTATTGATAATTCTCTCTTTTAAGCTCAGCTTGGGTACATAAGTTTCCTGCACCCCGGTAACGCTTTCGCCGGCAAGCAGTTCAACGGTTTTAACAAGACTTTCCCCGCAGAAAAACTCAATTTTTCCGAGCAAGTCACCCTTGCTGACGGGAGCGTAAACAAATCGCGGCAAATATGCTTTTTGAGTCAGACCGTTTTTCCCGTAGAACGCAATGCTAAATTCACTGCACGAGGCGTTGATTTTTACCGAGCTTTTAACGCCGCCTATTGTATGAAGCGTTGCCGGATACTGCGGTGTGACGGTTACAGAATCAAGCTTTGAAAGCGCATAGTCATAAAGCTTTTTATGGTCGCTCCAGTCGTTCGGCGCGTTGAGCGTTACGGCAACAAGAACGGCGCCGTCCTTTTCAATTGCGCTGACAAGGCACCGACCGCTCTTTTTTGTAAAACCCGTTTTTACGCCGAACACGCCGTCCACGCTTGAAAGGAGCCTGTTGTGATTTGAAAAATACAGTTTTGTCTGCGGCTCAAGCAGCCGTGCAGTATATTTTTTTGCCGAACAGACGCTTCTGAACACGGAATTTTTGACGCAATATGAGGCCAGAAGCGCCATGTCATACGCGGTTGAATAGTGTTCTTCATCGTCAAGACCGGACGGAGTTACAAAATTTGTGCTTTTCATTCCTATCTGCCGCGCCCTTTCGTTCATCAGCGCAGCAAAGGAGGAAAAGCTTCCCGAAAGATGCAGGGCCGCGGCGTTTGCCGCGTCATTGCCGGATTCAAGCATCATGCCGTAAACAAGGTCGCAAAGCGTAATTTTGTCTCCGGCGTGAAGACCGAGGGAGGTACCCTCGACACCGGCCATTTCACTTGTGATGTTCACCGTATCGCAAAGTCTTCCGGATTCGATTGCAAGAAAGGCCGTCATAATCTTTGTTGTGCTTGCCATTGAGCGCTTTTCAAAGGCGTCCTTCTGATAGATAATTTCGTTTGTCCGTGCGTCCAGAACAACGGCGCTTTGGGCGCTTATTTCAACAGCGCCTGCACAAAAGAAAAAACAAAGCGAAACAGAAAGCAGCACAGCAAAATAACAAATCATTTTTTTAATCAACAAAGCAACCACCTGCCATTTTTATGATATGCAGGCGGTTGTTGAAAAATTATTCGATTGTATCTTATTCGCTGAGTGCTGAGTCGTCAGCCGCTTGCTTTGCCGAGTCCTTCTTGGCTTTATTGACAAGGCCTGTTACCTTGTCAAACATTTCGGGAACAAGGTTAACAACTCTTTCCGCAGCGTTGTCATATGCAGTGATGTGCTTGAGAGTAACTTCGCCGTCGCTGACAACGAGGAAAGCAACCGGAGTAATGGTTACGCCGGCTCCGCCGCCGCCGCCGAAAAGCTCCTTATTGTTCTTTGACGGGAAGTCTGCGCCGCCCGAAGCAAAGCCGTATGTAACCTTTGAAACGGGAATGATGGTCACTCCGCCTTCGGCATAAATCGGTTCGCCGATGATTGTGCTTGTATCGACGAGATTGCGGATTTTTTCAATCGTTGAGCTGAGTATTGCACCTGCTGATTTTTCTGACATTGTATATCATCCTTTCTTTGTTTCCGCTTTTTGCTGAGGAACAGATTCTTTCTTTTGCCTGCCGTTTTTGAGGAACTTCAAGGCAACCTTGAAAACAAGCCTGAACACCATGCCGAGCGTGGCGTTGATTATTTTGCGCACAACAAGATAAAGCTCAAAGTGGAATTCACCCTCGCTGTTGTTTGCAAGAAAATCCGGTTCAACCGAGGCGTCATATTTTTTAACGATATTGTTTGAACACAGGAAGCCCAGAAGCGGATATACCTTCTGGCAGGTTTCGCCGTATTTAACGGCGGTTTTTGCGCTGTCTCCCGTGCCTACGGATATGTATATTTCGATATCTTCAAAAACAACGCTTTTAAAGAGCTTTCCGCCGTAAAGGGCAAGAACGTGACCGAGGTTTGAAAGCACCTCCATCATTCCGTCATAGCCGTTGGCTTTGACCATTTCAAGGATAGGGTTAGGCTTTTTCCCCTGCGGTTCTTCCGTTTTTTCCTCTTCGGGCTTTTCTTTTTTAGGCTTTTCTTTCTTGGGCTTTTTTTCTTTCTTTTCGCCCAAAGGAAGAAGGTTGAGCTTAATGAACAGATAACGGACGGTGAGGTAAATTTTATCGCCGTAATGCAGCGAAACATGAACCGGAACGGAAAGCACAAGAACAAAGAATGCAATTATTCCGCCGAGGATACAAAGGAAAATCTGAAATCCTGTCAAAGCACCGCCCCCTTTCGTATACCGTTCTTTACACTATACTATATGTTACCCTAAAAATCAATTTTCGTCAACAGTTTCGGTAAAATCAGTCTGCTCAGATTGTAAATTTTCTTGAGTTTTTCCGTCTTTTTCCGCTTTGTTGTCCGGATTTTCCGGCACAGGCGGAAGCTCGTCAAGAGAAGACAGGCAAAAGCAGCGCAAAAAGTTCGGCGTTGTTCCGTAAATCAGCGGCCTGCCGGGAAGATCAAGCCTGCCCTTTTCTTCAATAAGGCCGCGCTGACAAAGGGTTGAAATGACCGCCGAGCAGTCAACGCCCCTTATTTGCTCGGCAAAGGCTTTTGTGACCGGCTGATTATACGCAATGATGGCAAGCACCTCAAACGCAGCCTGGGAAAGCGGCGCGTTGCGCTTGATTTCAAGCACTTTCCTGATCTCATCGGCATATTCCTTTTTTGAACAGATCTGATATTTATCGTCAAGCTTCAGTATGCAAAGTCCGCCGTCACGCTCATCATATGAGGCGCGCAGATTTTCAAGCACCTGACTCAGAAGCAGCTCGTCAACCTCAAGCGCCTGCGAGAGCCTTTCAAGCTCAACAGGCTCGCCGACGGCAAAAAGAACCGCTTCAAGGGTGTTCTGCAAAGCTTTCATGTTCATTGTCAGCTTTTCCTTTCCTATTAAGAGTTACAACTGTGTTTTCATCGTTGAGGCGGACTCTTCCGTTTTTAACAAGCTCCAGTATTGCAAGGAAAGTTGCAACCATTTCCGAACGGGAAGCGCTGTGCTCAAAGAAAGAGGAGAACTTCTGCCTTGCGCTTTTGAGAAGCCTGCGGTAGATGAAAACTATCCGTGAATTGACGGACACAATCTTATGTGAAACAATGGAGCTGAAAGCCTCAATAGGCGGCGGAAGTTTCCGCTTTTCCTTGCCTATTGCACTGAGATATGCCGCAAGGATATCGCGCGGGTCATGGACGCGGCTGTAGGTCATGTTCCTCGGAAGCTGCTGCGGTTCACGGAAGAAATAATCAACTCCGTCTGCCTGCTTTGAAAGCTTTTCGGCCATCAGCTTGCAGTCGCGGTATTCAATAAGCTCTCCCGTAAGCTCCATTTTTAACTGCTCGGCCTCCTCGTGAACGGGAAGCAGGGAAACCGTCTTGATATACACAAGGCGCGCAGCCATCTCAATGAACTCGCTTGCAACGTCCATGTCGCTTTCCTCCATCTGCCGGACATAGTCGACATACTGCTCCACAAGTTCAAAAATCGGAATGTCGTTAATATTCAGTTTGTGCTTGCTGATGAGGTGAAGCAAAAGGTCAAGCGGACCTTCAAACACCTCAAGCTTATAATTAATCTTTTCCATTTTTCAATCCACATGCAGGCCGAAAATAAGACCCGCAAGCTTTATAAACAACTGCATTGTGTATGTTGTGGCAAGCGATATGGGCGTATCGAGAGCGCCGAAAAGCACCAGCGCCAGCACCGCATATACAATATAGCGTTCATATTTCATGAGCGTATAGTAATACCTGTCCGGAAGAACAGCCGTTAGTATCCTGGAGCCGTCAAGCGGCGGAACGGGAATGAGGTTGAACACGGCAAGCGATACGTTTATCTGAGCAACATAGAGGAAGAAAAGCAGAACGGCTTCCGCCATGCTGCCCTCTGTCGGCGAACCGAACCTGAACACGGCGCAATAGAAAATTGAAAAAACAAACGCCATTATCAGGTTGGAAAGCGGTCCGGCAAGGGCTGTAAGCGCCATATATGATTTTCTTCTCTTCGGAGGAAAATTGTTCATATTGACCGGAACGGGCTTTGCATAACCGAAGCCGGCAATAATCATCAAAAGCGCGCCGAAAAAGTCAAGATGTGCAAGGGGATTGAGCGTCAGTCTGCCCGAAAGGCGCGCGGTCTGATCGCCGAGCTTTGTTGAAAGGAGCGCATGGGCAAACTCATGCACCGGCAAAATGCAGAACATTACAAAAACTCTTGCAAACAAATTGAGAACCACCTGAATTGTGAAGCCCTCTCTGAACAGGTCGTAGATCATAATTACCCTTTCCCGGCAATAACAAAGCGGTCAATGCCGTTGAAGTCTTTTAGTACAGTAATTTCGCTGCTGTGCTTTGAAAAAAGCGAAGCAATTTTTTCCGCCTGAGTCTCGCCGCATTCAACTGCGATGAAGCCTTTTTCATTGATGAACGGCAGCCATTTTTCGGCAAAGGCACGGTAAAACACAAGTCCGTCCTCACCGCCGTCCAGAGCTGTTGACGGTTCGCACCGAACCTCGCTTTGAAGGGAGGAAAGCTCGCTTTTTTTAATGTACGGCGGATTTGATACAATCACATCGGGGCGCGGCAGAAAGCCGAATTTTTCATATCCCTCAAGAACGTCACCTTTAATTGCCGGAACAGACCTTGCAACCGAAAGCGCCATTCGGTTTTTGTTTAAAAACCCGAGCGCTTCATCAAAGTATTCAACAAGATACACATTCGCCTGCATAACCTGCTTTTTGAGCGTTATACCGATACAGCCGCTGCCGGCGCAGAGATCGAATACGGTCGGCGCCTGCATTTTTTTCAGCCTTTCAATAACGGCAGTGCAAAGCTCCTCCGTTTCCGGGCGCGGAATAAGAACACCCTCGCCCACTTTAAAGGTTTGTCCGTAAAAATCCCATTCACCGAGAATATACTGAAGCGGAATATTCTTTTCCCGCTGTTCAAGTATCCTTTGAGCTTCGGCAACAGCTTTTGCATCTGCAAGGTTATCCTTGCTCAAAAGAAGCTGTGTTCTGTCAAACCCGAAAACCTTTTGCAGAATCAGCCTTGCTTCTGTTCCGGCGTCAGCCTTTTTGTTCTTTTCAAGCTCGCTTTCGCAGAATTTATAAAGTTCAAAGACCGTCATCTTATTGCGTCGTCCTCCGGGTTGTCGGTAATAACGGCTTTGAACGCCGCAATACCGACCTCGATCATTGAATCGTCCGGCTCCTTTGTGGTGAGCCTCTGCATCCAGAGACCCGGTGCGGAAAGAATCTTGACCAAAAGATTATCGTGTCTGCCGGCATACTTTATAAACTCATATCCGAAGCCCATTACAAGCGGCAGAATGAGCAGCTTGATAATCATCCACACGGCAATATTATTCCTCAGATACGGAAATGCAACGGAAATAATTGAAGAAATTATAACGCTTATGATTATCATTACAAACATGAAGCTTGTTCCGCAGCGGGGATGAAAGCGGCTTTGCTTCCGGACGTTTTCAACGGTCAGCTCAAGTCCGTGCTCATAGCAAAAAATTGTTTTGTGCTCCGCGCCGTGATACATAAAAGTCCTTTTTATATCCTTCATGAGCGAGACCAAAGCAATATACGCAATGAAAATTATCATTCTCATAATGCCTTCGATGAGCGCGCGGAAATTAGTAAGCGCACCGGACGCAAGGTTGTTGAAGAAATCGGTGATTTTTGACGGCAGGAAGAAAAACAAAGCAAAGGCAAGCAGAACCCCGAGGACGGACGCAACGCCCGTTATTACGCTCATGACCTTTTTGCTCAGGTGCTCGGAAAGCCATTTATCAAGCTTCGACTGGTTTTCCTCGCTGTTTTCAATTTCCTCAAAGCCGCTTTTTTCCGCCGACTCCATCAGGCATTTATAGCCGAAAATCATCGACTCAACAAAGTTCACGCAGCCGCGTATGACCGGAAAGCCGAGGAACTTCACCTTGTCTCTGATATGCCTGAACTCTTTTTCTTCCGTGTCAATGGTTCCGTCCGGGAGACGGACGGACATTGCCGCGCCCTTGGGTCCCTGCATCATTATGCCCTCAATGAGCGCCTGACCGCCGACCGATGTTTTATGAATAACACTGCTGTTTTTGCTCAATTTCAGTCCTCCTTTTATAACCGGCAAAGCCGGTTTGGCTGTTTTCAGGCCGTATGCAACGGGAACATGACCTCAACCGTTGTACCCTTATTCTCGGTGCTGTCTATCCTGAACAAGCCGTTATGAAGCTTAATTATCTCATCAACAACGGCAAGACCTATACCGGTTCCGTGCTTTTCGTTGTTGGCTTTATAAAATTTTTCTTTAACGTGCTGAAGATCGGATTTTGAAATTCCGCAGCCGTTGTCACTGAAAGATATTTTAACATATTTTTTCAGGTTTTCAACCTTAATTATGATTTTTCCGTTTGTTTCGGTATATTTTACTGCATTATCAAGAATGTTAATGAACACCTGACAGATTCTGTCGCTGTCGCCGTCAACAAAGCTTTCCTCGTTCTTCGGCAGAACAAGCCGGAGCGTCTTGCCCTCTTTTTCAGCTTTCGGACGATACATCAGGTATGCCTGCTGAACCTCCGCAATTATGTCAACAACGCCGTTTTTCATTTTAAGCTTTCCGCTCTGCATCCTTGAAAAATCAAGCAGCTCCTCAACCATTGAGGAAAGCCTGCCCGTTTCGGACGTAATGATTTTCAGTCCCCTTTTCAAAACCTCGTCCTCGCTCTTTTCGGCGGAAGACGAGAGGGTTTCGCTCCAGCCCTTGATTGCGGTCAGCGGCGTCCGGATTTCATGAGACACGGTTGAAATGAAGCTGTTTTTCATCTCATCCATCTGACCGAGCTGGCGGGCCATGTCGTTGATGGTATCACACAGCTCCCCGATTTCGTCATCGGTATGCGGAATCGAAATACGCGCGGAAAAATCGCCCTTGGCAATTCTTTTCGCGGTCTGATTGACCACCTTGACGGGGTTCACTATTGAAGAAACAAAGTAATATCCGGAATTGAACATCAGCATCGCAATCAGAAAAACGCCTGCAATTATCGTGCCGATTATCAGATAATACTGAAGATTTACGTCACGGAGCGAAACAAGATAGCGCACGGCGCCGCAGTTTTCGCCCGATGAGTCTCTGAGAATGTAGCTCATTGCCATAACGGGCTCGCCCCAGAAGGTGCGGCATCTTTTAACAGCCGTTTTATTTTCGGAATTCAGCGCTTCGTAATAATCCGGCATTTCGGTGTATTCGCCGATTTCATAGCCGCCGGAGGAAACCAACGGATTTCCGCTTTTGTCAATTACCCATATTTCAATTTTATCACGGTATTCATAGTTTTCAACAAAGTTTGCAGCGGCCTCGGAAAAGGTTTTTGAATCGAGCGGATAATAGTAGCTGAAATATGTATCGGCAACGTCGGTGTCGCACGATTTCAGCGTCATCTGAGCCGCGTGGTTGTATCTCTGATATACGGAATAGGCAAGTATTCCGGAAATGACGACGAGTATTACAACGGTGACGATGAAGATGTTGCGAAGCCACCGCGCTTTAATTGTTCTTTTGATAGCACTCACCGTCCTTATATTCTGCCGTTTTTTAATCCGCTACCCATTTATAGCCCTTGCCCCAGACCGTGATTAAGTGCTCGGGACAGGACGGGTCTTTTTCAATCTTCAGGCGCAGGCGTCTGATATTGACGTCAACAACCTTATCGTCTCCGTAATAGCTTTCTCCCCAGACCTGAGTCAGAAGCTCCTCGCGGCTGACGGTTTTTCCGGGGCACGAAAAAAAGTATTCAAGAATTTGAAACTCTATCTGTGAAAGATCAATGCGCTGCTTGCCGCAAAAAACAGCCCGCTTTTTTGTGCTCAGAACAAAGCTTCCGCAGGTAATCTCATCGCTGTAAGCAGAAAGCAGCTCTTTGCTCAGCCGAACCCTGCGGTAAACAGAGTCGATACGCGCAAGAAGCTCCGTTACCGAAAACGGCTTTGTTATGTAATCGTCCGCGCCGCAATAAAGTCCGTAGACCTTGTCCTGCTCCTGCGCTTTTGCACTCAGGAAGATTACGCCGATATTCTGCGATTTTTCGCGGATGTGACGGCAGACGTCGATACCGCTTGCAAACGGCATCATAACATCAAGCAGTACAATGTCGAACGAATCTTTTTCCCTGTCAAAAAGCTCCATCGCTTCGGCGCCGTTTTTCGCCTCGGAAACATTGTAGCCCGCCTTGGCAAGGTTCAGTGTAATAAACTCTCTGATTGAGCCTTCGTCTTCGGCAACAAGAACTTTTTTCAATCCTCTCACCTCAATTATATATAATTCCCGATGATATATCTTTTTTTGTAATGCCGAGCTTGTCGCCGGCTTCAAAAATTCTGTAATAATACTTTTTTCCTTTATAGCTTCCGAGCGGTCTGAACCGACCGGAAAGCACGCTATGCATTTCTTCGGATTCGAGCCTTATTTCAAAAAGCGGAACATTCTGCAGCGAGCCGTCCGCGTCCTCATCAATAAGGTACAGCCGCATTGTTTCGCCGTCCGAAAGCAGAACGGGTATCGTATTCTTTTCAAGCTGCTTCGGTATTTCAAAATAATAGCCGTTTTCGCGGTTGTCAAAATAGGAAGCAGCCTTTGAAAGCTTATCGCCAAGGACGGCTTTCCATTCGATTATGCTTGAGGAAAGCTCCTTATGCTCAAGCTTTTGCTGAGTAGGAATTTCAATCACACCGTCGCCGTTAATGTCCTTACATTCAACATTCGAGCTGCGTTTTGAAATGCCGGAAACTGTTTTTCCGTCAATAAAAACACGTTCAAGCCCGCTCTTTTCAATGTCAAAGCACATCATATCAGTCGTCATCTGTCCGTCCGCGGTAAAACCGTCAATATACACACGGCTTTCGTTCGTTCTGCGTAAATAATCAAACGATATCTTAGAAACGGTTGAAATTACAGGATCAACATCGAGCGAAACAGCCTGACTGACTTTTCCCGAAGTACAGGAAAAGACTTTCAGAACCGAAAGCGCGGAAGCGGCCGATTTGTCGCCGTAAATTACGGCAAGCTCGCTTTTTCCGTCCGCATTCATATCAAAAACTCCGAACACGGAATACTTTGTCAGAAAAATGCTCTTAATCTCGGCTTTTTCAATATCAACGGTATAGATGTTCAGCTGCTGAATGAGCTTGCTGCTCTGAAGTCCCCAGCCGATGATTATTTCAAGCATTCCGTCGCCGTTAATGTCGGCAAATTCAACCTGCTTGACCTCGTTAAAGCCGCTTTCCGCTCCGGCAAGGGCAGCCCAGCCGTTATCCGCGGCACCGAAAATCTGAAGAAAAACGGTTTCGCTCGCGCCCTCTTTTGAATAGAAAGCAAGGATTTCCTCTTTACTGTCGCCGTCAAGGTCAACATGAATGAGAGCCGAGCGGTGATCGCCGTCCGTCGGGGTTTTGAGCGTATAATTCCTGCCCGCAGCCTTTTCAAAGACCTGCCAGATCTGAGCGCTCTGTTCATCGCGCACGGGAGCGTGAAGAAGCGAATCTATAGGCTTTGATTTAAGGCTAAAAAGCAAAATCAGACCGGCCGCAAAGAGCATCAGCAGTATAACAGCCGTTGTGAACCTTTTCATTCGCTTCCTCACTCCTTTTTCAAAGCTTTGTTTTCCTGTTTTCAGCCGATATAGTTTCGCACAACGTCCGTTTCAAGACCGTCAAGATTTTTAAGGAAAGAATAGAGTTCCCCGGCAATTTTTTTCGTTCCGCCTGCCGAGTCGCTTTCAATATTGAGCGGCATAATCGGATCATGGACACTGAGCCTCAGCAGGAACCAGCCGTTGCCGTGGTCCTTATCAAGATAAACGCGAATACCCTCGCGGTTGTCGTCGGCTGTTTTCCAGCCCTTTCTTCCTGCCGCATACTTTTCAAGCGCGGCAATAACGCCGTTTCCGTAGGCTCTGAAATCATCTTTTTTGATTTTAAGGCGCAGCTCGCACGCTTCTTCAGGGTCTTTGAGGTCTGCAATCAGGGATTCAAGCTTCATGCCCTTTTTACCCATCTGAGCCATTTTGATAACAATTTTTGTGATAAGATATGCGCCGTCATCAAGATAGTAATTCTCCCTGAAAGCGGCGTGACCCGAGGTTTCAATGGCGAGCGGACAGTTGACTCCCTCGCTCTCGAGCCGAAGCTGTTCGTTGATAACATTGCGGTATCCGCGCTTATAGCGGTAATGAACGCCGCCGAGGAAATTGTTGATGAAATCGGTAAGACCGGTCGAGGTAACGCTGTCGGTAACAATGGTTCCGCCCTCGTTGCCCTCAAGCGCAATAATTGAAGCAAGCGCCACAAGGCGGTTACGATTGATTTCCGTTCCGTTTTCGTCAACACAGCTTGCTCTGTCAACATCGGTATCAAAAATGACTCCGAGATCGGCGTGGTTTCTGATAACGGCGTCGCTGATGGACTTCATTGCCTCTTTGTTTTCGGGGTTCGGCGCATGGTTCGGGAACATTCCGTCCGGCTCAAGGAACTGGCTGCCGCTGATATCCGCGCCGAGCTTTGCAAGAACCTCGGTGGCGTAAAAGCCGCCGACTCCGTTGCCGGCGTCAACAATAATCTTATATCCGAGCAGCGGCCGGTCATATTCGCTTGCGTTAACCTCGCTGCAAATCATGTTGCGCAGTCTTTTGGCGTAAACGGACATGAAATCAATCTTTTCGATTGAAAAGCGATGCTTTTTCGGCAGGACAAAGGTGCGGGTGTTTTCAATAACGGCGTCAAGGTCACCGCTGTCCAGACCGCCGTGCTTTGTGAAAAATTTCAGTCCGTTTCTGTCAAACGGGTGGTGGCTTGCGGTAATCTGAACGGCGGCAAGGCAGTTAAGCTCAACCGTTGTCATGAACATTGCCGGAGTTGAAGAAAGTCCGCAGTCGTAAACATAAAAGCCGTAAGTGCAAAGGGCGCTGATAACCTGCTTTTTTATCCTTTCGGCAGAAATGCGCGAATCGTGGCCGACCGCAATCCTGCCCGAAAGCGAAGCGCCGTTTTGCAAAAGCCATTCGCAAAAGCCGCAGGTCAGGTCATAAACTGCCAAATCATCAAGCTGAACCGGAGAGCCTTCGGTTTCAACGGCAACACCTCTGATATCCGTTCCGCTTTTGAGTTTTTTGTAAAGGTCATATCTTGACATCGGGTTATCTTCCTTTCTCGGTAATAGATTTTTCCGTAGCTTTCAAAAAGAAGTTATACATCGGAGCATAGGCCGAAAGAGTGTTTTGCAGTTCTTCAAGAACGCTGCCGTCAAACAGCGGCTCCATATCAAAACTGCTTTTGATAAAATAAAGGTTCTTTGCGTTGTAATAATCCGCAAGGTCGTCCGGAACCTTTCCCGGTTTGTCCTTGGCGTAGCGTTCAAGGTCCCTTTCGGCTCCTGCCGAAAGAACGCCTTCAAGCGCGGCTCTGAATTCACCGCTGTTTTCCCTGAACACCTCGCGGTAACACTCAAGGAAAGCGGAATCGGTTCTGAACATTCCGACTCCTATCGAGTAACAGCCGGGCATAATTTCAAACCACATACACGGCTGATGAGTCCATTCGTATTTATTGCGCATAAACATACACCAGATGTTATCGCGGTACATGTTCATATTTTTTGCACGGCGTGTGTCGCGGCGTATTCTTGAAACCATTTTTACGGGAATGAGATTCATATGGTTGTCAATCTCAAAAAGCAGGTCGGAAAGGTCGGCGCATATTTCGCGCATAGGAACAATCGCCTTTTGCTTGAGCTGTTCCTTGACCGACTCATAATACGGCTTGCTGTCGTTGAATTTGTTTTCGGCAAGCATGAGAAAAGTATCTCTGTCAAAGCCCTTGAAGCTGTTCATTAACCGTTTTCCTTTCGCAAAATTACTGAACTTTCAAAACCTCGTCCGCTGCGCTCATTATTGCAAGCTTTGCGCTGTGGAAATTGAGTCCGCCCTGCATCCAGACGGCAAACGGCTCCCTCAACGGCGCGTCGGCCGAAAGCTCAATGGAGGAGCCGAGAGTGAACGCGCCTGCCGCCATGATAACCTTGCTGTCATAGCCGGGCATATCCCACGGCTCGGGAGCGGCAAAGGCGTCAACCGGAGAGCATTTCTGAATACCGCGGCAAAAAGCAATAAGGTTCTTTTCATTGTGAAGTTTAATTGCCTGAATAATATCGTGCCTTTTTTCTCCCGAAGCGGGAGTTGAATCAAAGCCGAGCCTTTTGAAAAGCGCCGCGGCAAACGCCATACTTTTAAGCGCTTCGCCGACAACATGAGGAGCGCTGTATACGCCTAAAAACAGCTCGCGGTTCATTCCGAGCGTTGCTCCCACCTCGCGGCCTATTCCCGGGGTAATCAATCGACAAGCGCATTTTTCAATCAGATCGTGACGGCCTGCAATGTAGCCGCCCGTTCTTGCAATTCCGCCGCCGGGATTTTTTATCAGCGAACCTGCAATAAGGTCAGCGCCGGCCTGAGTCGGCTCCTTTTCCTCAACCCACTCGCCGTAGCAGTTATCGACCATGACAACGGCCTTGCTTTTTCTCTTTGCAATTTCGGCAATTCTGCCTATTTCATCAACCGAAAGCGACGGTCTGAGACTGTATCCTCTTGACCGCTGGATATACACCATGGCTATGCTTTCATCAACTGCGTTTTCAATGGCTTCAAAATCGAGACTTCCGTCTGCTTTAAGCTCAACCTGTTTATACTTAATTCCGAAATCGGCAAGCGAGCCCGAGCCGTCCTTTCCGTTCAAGCCGATAACCGGGTGAATGGTGTCATACGGAGTGCCTGTTACACAGAGCATTGTGTCACCCGGACGAAGCACGCCGAAAAGCGCAACGGCAAGGGTATGCGTTCCGCAGGTGAAGTTGTGGCGGACGAGTGAATCCTCGGCGCCTACTGCCTGAGCAAAAACCCTGTCAATCGTTTCCCGTCCTCTGTCGGAATAGCCGTAGCCCGTTGTTCCGCTGAACATTGACTCGCTGACGTTGTTATCTATAAACGCTTCAAGCATTTTCTGCTGATTGAATTCGGTAATTCTGTCAATCGCTTCAAACTCGCCCTTTACAGCCTCAAGCGCTTCGGCGGAGTATTTATATATCTTTTTATCAAAATCAAACATTTTATTCTACAGCCTTTCTATGTATGCGGCACTGCCGCAGCTCCTGAAGCCGAGCTTCATATAAAAACGCGTTGTGCTTTCATCCTGCGAAATTACATATACCGTTTTATTTTCCCTTTTCAATTCGTTGGCAAGCGACAGAGTAACTGCTTTTCCGTATCCCCTTTTGCGGTATTCCGGGCCGCAGGCAACAGCTGAAATTACGGCGCCGTCGCAGCATTCGGCGCTCGTTACCGCCGCCGCGCAGACCGCTTCGCCGCTATGAACGGCTTTCAGCCGCGAAAGACCGCGGTTTTTTCTGAACGTAAAATCGGAAAGCCATGAAAGATATGAGTTTTTATCGCGAGAAAAGCTTTGGGGAAAGCATGAGCAAAAAAGCTCGTAAACTTTTTTCATGTCCGCCGCAGAATCGGTTTGAAAATCCTTTCCGTCCGTGTCAAAGGAAAGCACGGTTTTTATCACGGCGCCGTGAAAGCCGCATTTTTCCGCCGTTACCTCATCGGTCAGAACAGAAGAAAAGCCGAAAGAGGAGACAAAAAACGCAAGCTCTTCAAAATTGCAGTGTTCATTCGCAACAACAACGGCATTATTATCGAGCACAGATACCGCGCCGGTAAGCTCGCCGTTATCATTTTCGCAAAGATATATTTCGGCAAAGCTTCTCTCAAAGCCGTATGCCTTTGCGCGGCAGATGATGTATGTGCCGAAAACGCTGTTTTTGCAAAGCGCGCAAAGCCTTTCAAAATCGCTGTTTGCCGCGGCTTTAAGCATTGGCAAACTCCGAAAGCAGAGTGTACGCCATTTTTTTGCAGCTTTCCATATCGTTTATATCGGCAACGCTTGTTGCGGAATGGATATATCTGCACGGAAGCGAAACGGTGAGCGTATATACTCCTGCGCCGCTTTTGTGGATTGCGCCGGCGTCGTTTCCGCCTGCAACCGTTGTTTTTGTCTGGCAGGGAATGTCTTTTTCCTTCGCAAGCTCAAATGCACGCCTGAAAAGTGCGCGGTTATAAACCGTTGACCTGTCCATAAAGGACACTACCGCTCCCTTTGAAAGGCGGCAGACGGAGTCTTCCTTCCTGACTCCGGCAACATCAGAAGCGGTTGTTGCTTCAAGGACTATTGCGTAATCGGGGGCAACCGTATATGCCGCCGCAGACGCGCCGCGCAGACCCACCTCCTCCTGAACAAGGAAACAGAAGTATGCGTCATACTCCGTTTCTTTGTCAATAATGTCAAGCATAACGGCGCAGCCGAAGCGATCGTCAAGAGCCTTTGATTTTATCTTGCTTTCACCGAAGCGCTCAAAGTCAGAGATAAAATATGCGCTGTCACCTACCGAAACATATTCCTCGGCCTGCGCCTTGTCTTTTGCGCCGATGTCAATATACATTTTTGAAACTGCGGGAACCTTTCCGCTGTCCGCTTTTTCCGTAAGATGAATCGCTTTGACGCCGATGACGCCCGGAATTTCCTTGTCGCCGACAGTTACGGCGCGTCCGGCAATAACCTTTTCGTCAATGCCGCCGACCGTGTCAAAACGGAGGTATCCCTCGTCGGTAATATAAGTTACAATAAAGCCCACTTCGTCCATATGGGCGGAAAGCATGACCTTGTTTTTTGCACGCATTTTACCTTTTTTGAAGGCAATAACATTCCCGAGAGGGTCATCCTTGGTTTCGCACTTACCCTCGATACGCTTTAAAATATAATCGCGGATTTTTTCCTCACGGCCGGAGGTGCCGTTCATTTCGCACAGTGTTTTAAGCGTTTCAAGCATCAAGCTCAGCCTCCTTTTTGAGAATGTATGCCGCAATCAGCTCTGCGGTATATTCAACGTCCCTTGCGTCAATAACCTCCACCTGAGTATGCATATGGCGAAGAGGTATTGAAAGCAGAGCCGTTTTAACTCCGCCGCGCGAAATGTTAATCTGATCGGCATTAGTACCCGTTCTGCCGCTCATCACGTCATGCTGGAAAGGAATACCGTTATCCTTTGCAATGCAGGTGAGTTCTTTTCCGAGCGCTCTGTCAAGAGTCGGAGAAATTCCGATTGACGGACCTTTTGAAAGAGTGTTGGTTTCCGTCTTATCACAATAGGCGTCAGCGCCGAAGCCGACGTCCACAACTATTGCAGCATCGCTGTCGGCTGTATAGGCGGCGGTTTTTGCACCGCTTCCGCCAACCTCCTCCTGCGCGGAGAACTGCAAGGCAAGCGAGCAGTTTTTGAGCCTGCCCGAAACCTTTTGCGCCGCAAGAACAAGCGCGGCCGCACCGCTCCTGTTGTCAAGCGCAGCGCAGGAGATTTTTCCGTCAAGAAGCGAAAGTGGTTTTGACGAAACAAGAATACGGTCACCCACAGAGACTTCCTTTTCCGCTTTTTCTTTTGAAAAGCCTATATCAACGGCAAGATTTTTGACCTCAACTCCCTTTTCCTTGTCCTCACTTGTGAGCAAATGAGGCGGAGTTGAACAGATTACGCCGCGCAACGGTTCTTTGCCCATAACGGTAACTTCGGCGCCGACAAGCACGCGCGCGTCAATTCCGCCGACAGCGGAAACAAGCAGAAAGCCCTGTTCGTCAATCTCCCTGACAACAAGCCCTATCCGGTCAATATGAGCGTCAAGCAGAATTTTAAAATTTCCGTTTCCGAGCGTGCCCACAAGCGAGCCTGTTATATCCGTTTTAACGGTCATGAATTTTGAAAGATACTTTTCGCAGACAGCGCAGGCTGCCGCTTCATCGCCGGAAGTTCCGTCAGCGGCGGCAAGCTCAAAGCAAAGTTCCTTTGCGTCCATATATCACACCTCTTGAATGAGCATATATTTATCATTTTATTATACACATTTGAGTCAAAAAAATCAAGCTAACGGATATTAAATAATCTTCGTTCGTGACAAAAAAATACCGACCCGGTCGGATCGGTATTTTTGTAAAAATCAATTACAGAAGTGCGAGCAGCTTCATGAGGCTTTCTTTTGCATCGCCCAAAAGTAAGGTTACGCCGTCCTTTTTTGAGTAAAGCGGATTTTCAACGCCTGCATAGCCGGGCTTGAGGTCATAGTTGCAGATGATGATATTCTTTGCATCCGCAACATTCAGTATCGGCATTCCGGAAATCGGTGTGTTCTCCGTCTCCTTTGCCGCAGGGTTCATAACGTCGTTTGCACCTATGACTATTGCAACGTCCGTGTTCTTGAAATCATCGTTGATGTCTTTCATCTCGTAAAGCTTTTCATAGGGAACGTCAACCTCCGCAAGCAGAACGTTCATGTGGCCGGGCATACGGCCTGCCACCGGGTGAATCGCATAGCGGACGTTTGCGCCGTTCTTTTCAAGCTTATCCTCAAGCTGCTTTACAAGCGCCTGAGCCTGAGCGAGCGCCATGCCGTAGCCGGGTACGATAATTACGTCTTTTGCGGTTTTCAGCACTGCTTCGGTAGACTGCTTGCTTTCCTTTTTGTCCTCCTCTGCCGTTTCAGCCTGTTCGGTTGAATCCATGGAGGCAATAAGCTTCATGAGACTTTCTTTCGCATCGCCCAAAAGCAGGGTTACGCCGTCCTTTTTTGAGTAAAGCGGATTTTCAACGCCTGCATAACCGGGCTTGAGGTCGTAGTTGCAGATGATGATATTCTTTGCATCCGCAACATTCAGTATCGGCATTCCGGAAATCGGTGTGTTCTCCGTCTCCTTTGCCGCAGGGTTCATAACGTCGTTTGCACCTATGACTATTGCAACGTCCGTGTTCTTGAAATCATCGTTGATGTCTTTCATCTCGTAAAGCTTTTCATAGGGAACGTCAACCTCCGCAAGCAGAACGTTCATGTGGCCGGGCATACGGCCTGCCACCGGGTGAATCGCATAGCGGACGTTTGCGCCGTTCTTTTCAAGCTTATCCTCAAGCTGCTTTACAAGCGCCTGAGCCTGAGCGAGCGCCATTCCGTAGCCGGGTACGATAATTACGTCTTTTGCGGTTTTCAGCACGGAGGAAAGAGGATCACCGGGCTTTTTAATTTCGGGAACCGGTTCTTCTTTGACCGGCTCTGCTTTGCTTTCGGGCTCGTTTTCTTCAACGGCAACAGGCTTTTCAGTTTTTTCAACTTTTTTCCCGTGCGAAGAAGTTTTGCCGAGCAGAATGTCAAACAGGCTGCGGTTCATTGCCCGGCACATGATCTGAGTGAGGATAAGACCCGACGCGCCGACAATACCGCCCACGGCAACAAGAAGAATGTCCTTGATTGCAAGACCTGCTATTGCCCCCGCAACGCCGGAAAAGGAGTTGAGAAGCGAAATTGTAATGGGCATATCCGCTCCGCCGACCCTGATTGAGAAAAACAGACCGAACGCAAAGGAAAGCACAAACGCCGCTATTGCAAGAGGTATCAGCGCAGGGACAAAAATTGAAACAACGCAGACGGCAAGCGAGCCGACAAGCGACACGGCCGTCATTACGCTGTGTCCCGGAAGGACAACGGGCTTTGACTTCATTATTCCCTGAAGCTTTGCCGCGGCAACAAGCGAGCCTACAAGGGTTACAACGCCGACAACAAGGGCAAGCATGGCGGTGAAAACGCTGAACGAATCCGCCTGCTTATCGGTAAAGAGGGTCAAGCCGCCCACAAGCGCCGACGCGCCGCCTCCGAAGCCGTTAAGCAGCGCCACCATCTGCGGCATCTGGATCATTTTGACTTTCTTTGTTATCCATGCGCCGATTGCAGCGCCGAGGAGCATTGAAACAATTATAACAATGAGCGCCGTCCTGACGTCCGTTCCGAAAACCTCGTATTTTACCATTGTCAGCGCGATTGCAAGAGCCATTGAAACGGCGGAAAGACTGTTTCCGATATGCGCCTTTTCAACCTTGCTCATGAGGTAGATTCCGACAAGAACGCCGAAAACAAGGACGGCGCTTGCAATGTAATAGAAAAGATCCGGCATCACTTTTTACCTCCCTTTTCCTTTGACTTGAACATTTTGAGCATACGTCCGGTAACACCGAAGCCGCCGACAACATTTACCATTGCAAGAATAAGAGCAAGCGAACCGAAAATATATCCGATAACGGGTTCATCGGCTCTGACAGCAATAACGGTTGATGAAATTGCGCCGAGAACCGTAACGCCCGAAAGCGCATTCATGCCTGACATAAGCGGCGTGTGGAGCAGACTCGGCACATTGTTGATAAGCTTGTAGCCGACAAGCATTGATACCAAAAAGACGGCAACAAGAATAATTTTCATGGTCATAATTATCAAACTCCCCCTGTTCTGATTTGAAAAAGCGCGGCTTCAGAAAAGCGAAGCCGCGCTGCTTTGCGTGGAAAGGTCAGATTAAAGACCCATAGCCTCAAGCGCACCGGCGTGAACAATTTTTCCGTCGATCGTTGTGAGTGCAGATTTGATTATTACATCATCCATATCAAGAACGATCTTGCCGTCCTTTGTCATGAACTTCACAAGCTCAAGCATATTGTTTGCAAACATCCAGGTTGAGCTTGTGGGAAGTATGCCGGGAATATTCTTCGTTCCGATAATGGTAACGCCGTGCTTGACTTCTATATCGCCCTTGGGAGTAATTTCGCAGTTGCCGCCCTGGTCGATTGAGATATCAACGATAACCGAACCGGGCTTCATGCTCTTGACCATTTCCTCGGTGATGAGGATAGGAGCAAGCTTTCCGGGAATAAGAGCCGAGCAGAAAACGATGTCCATTTCCGGAAGTACCTTTGCAAGGGTTTCTCTTTCGCCCTCAAGAACATCATCGGGAAGGCGAAGCGCATAGCCGCCCTCGCCGACCGCAAGAGCCGGGTCAATTCCGAGGTCAATTATCTTTGCACCGAGCGAAAGAGCGTTTTCCTGACCCATAGGTCTGATATCAGCGGCATGGATAACGCCGCCGAGACGTTTTCCGGTTGCAAGAGCCTGCATTCCGGCAACGCCCGCGCCGAGAACAAGGATCTTTGCCGGCTTGATAACTCCGACTGCACATGCGGTCATCGGAATGAACCACGGAAGTCTGTCCGCAGCCATAATCATACCCTTATAGCCCGCGCAGGTACTCATCGAGGTGAGTGCGTCCATTGACTGCGCCCTTGAAATACGGGGAATACCGTCAAGAGTTATCGAAATAACGCCCTTTGCCGCAAGATTTTTGACCATCTGATGATTGACGGGTGAGGCAGGATGAATGAACGTGATAAGATATTGACCTGCGTGCATCATGTCAACTTCATGCTTGCCCTTTGCATCGTTAAACAGAGGCTCTTTTACCTTGAGAATAACTTCAGCCCGGTCATAAAGCTCTGCAACGTCGGGAATTATTTTTGCACCTGCTGCAGCATATTGTTCATCGGTGAAATGTGCGCCGACGCCGGCATTTTTTTCAACAAGAACATCAGCGCCGAGAGCTACGTACGCTTTGACGGTGTCCGGAGTTGCCGCAACACGGTCTTCTTCATGCATAATTTCTTTTGGGATTCCGATAATCATAGGTAAAACGCCTCCATTCATTTTTTCATAAGACTGTTCCGGGCAGCCGCAATAATACCGAACGGAAATTATTGCGGCAGCCTGCCTTATTAACTAAAATATAACACATCTCACAGGAGAATTCTACAAAAACTGTAAAAAAAATATTAATTTATTTAACAGTTTATTTAGCAGTTATTTCATCTTTCCGATAAATTCAACAAGGAATTTTACGAACGGCCGGATGATATTATAGAGCATTTCAAAAAAAGTTTTGCTGCCTGTTTTGGTAAGAATATTATCACTGTTTTTGTCAAGGAGTTTATTAAAATCGCTGACAAGGTTTGCGGAAACATAAGGATTTTCCGCGTCATATTTCACTTTTTCGCCGTTCATTATGGTAAAGTTGAAGAGTCTTTCGCCAAGCGGCGTTGCACTGCCTATAAGCGTATAGTCAACAACAAGATCGAAATTTGCGAGCGAAAGCTCCGGAATTTTCCCCGTGAACTTAATCTCAACGCTCTCTCCGGGCTTGAGCACTTTTGTAAAGACCGAGTCCGAAAAACCGAGGTCAACTCCGCGCGCCGAAACGGAAGCAAGCTTCATCTTGTATTTTTCCGAAAGGTTTGTAATGATTACCGCGGTATCCTTTGAGCAAACATAGCCCTCGGTGCTGTTGTTGAACATTGCGTGAACCGAATGGGACTTGTTTGTTGTTGCATGGAACTGCGGATAATCCGCCGACGAATGAACGTCCTTGATTTTTTCGGTAAGCAGCAGCGTTTTAAGAAGCTCTGCTGTATACGGATCTTTATAAATCATACCGTGGAAAAAGTTTTCAACAAACCATGTATGATTCGGAAGATACGATGTTGAGGCGTCAACCGTCATTGACGGCGAAACCTGATAAAAGCCCGTGTCAACTTTCTGGATATAACCGTCCGAAAAGCGCTTGCCCAAAGGCGCCGCCGTTGCTCCGGTTGAAGAATTGACGGTGATTATTCCGTCCGAGCTCTGGTTGAGGCCTGTAACAATCCTGTTGTCATAGCCTGCAACGATATAAACATCGGTACCGGCAGCCTGAGCACGCCTGAAGCCGTTTGCAAAGTCCGGCATCACCTCATAGTGCATATAGTCGCTTTTTTTGATAAGCTCGGCGCTTGCTACGGGGTCAAGGTTCTTCGCTTTCATTTCCTCGTAAAACTCAGTAGGGCAAAAATCCCAGATACTGCCCCAATAGCCGAGGATCTGCCGCGCATAGGGAGCAAGTGTGTTGAGAACCTCATCAAGAAAGCCGAGCTCATTTGCACGGAGAAGCCAGTTGAAGTCGGTCTCAAACATCATTCCGTGCTCAACAAAGCGCATGAGACATTCTTCATCAAATTCAATATTATCTGCAAGAAGATTGTACGCAATACCTGCTCCTCCGAGTGCCGGAACGGTCATTACGGCATTGTTGACGTCTCCCTTTTCGCCGTAGAGAGTGAGATATGTACCGGTGACCTGACCTCCGTGGGAAACGGCAAAAATGTTGACCTTATCCTTTCCGGAATACTCTTTGACCGACTGAATGAATTCATCAAGCTGCTTTGCACAGAACACAGCGCCCATTCTGAAATCGCAGTTAAAGTTATAGATGTTTTCATCGCCGATATACTGAGCATATTCGCCCATAATCTCGGTTTCGTGCTGATAGATAAGATCTCCGTCATATTTTTTGAGCATTGCGGCCCTGTTGCTTTCCTCGGCGGTAACGCAGTATCTCTGAAGCGGATAGACGCTTGAGCCGTCAGGATTGCACGCCATGTCGTAATACAGCTTTACAAACTCCTTGCCCACAGTTTCGCCGAGAGCCTTGCCGTTGCCGGTGGCAAGAGCTCCTATGTCAATGCCAATCTTAACAATATTTTTGAAAACGGCCGCAATGATCTCGTTCATGTCAATGCCCCAGACATGAACCTTGTTTCCGTTTTCATCAATACGGTACTGAGCGGAAGAGCTATAGCCCGCAACAACAATGACCGGATAGCCGTTGTACTCGCTTTTGTCAAAGCCTGCCGACGCCACGCAGACCGAAGAAAGCAGCAAAACGAAGCAAAGAAGCGCCGAAATTAATTTTTTCATGCTAATCCTCCAAAAAAAGCGGCCTGAGCCGCTTGATACTGATTATAATTCTAACATCAGCCAAAAGCATTTACAAGGAAAAACAATTAAATTACACGAAAAAAATTTTGCCGGCCTTTTGGCGATTTTTAACAAAAGGTCGGCAGTTATATAATTTGTGTTGACTGTTACTTCTTCTTTTTTATCTTCGGCAGAATAAGACACGCGGCAATCGCCAGCACCGCCGCAGCAATCAGGGCTATGGGAACGATTGTGTCCATATCATTTTCACCTGTCTTGGGAGTAGCGGTTGCGCTGATTGCCGCAGCATCGGCGGCAAAGACCTGAATAAGGACGGCAACTCCGCTGAGAATCATAAGCGCCGCAAGAACAAGACAGATTACTTTAACCATTTTTTTCGGAAACATTATTGCTTACCTTCCTTTTGTTTTTATTTCAGATACTGCTTCATGTCCTCGGAAAGCGAAGCAAAGATTTTTTCCGCTTCGTCCATTATCTTTCCTCTTGCAGTGAAATAGGCCTTGATTTTCGGTTCGGTTCCGCTCGGACGGATAATAACTCCGTTGGCCTTTTCAAGCGCAAAGGAAAGTACATTTGACTTCGGCAGGTCAATCCTTGTAACAGAACCGGTTTTGCAGCAGAGCGTTTCGCTCTTTTTATAGTCCGAAACCTCAAGAACTTCATAGCCGGCAACAGAGGAAGGTCTGTTGTTCCTGAGCCTTTCCATAATCTGCGCCATTTTTTCCATACCCGTTTTGCCCTTGAATTCAAAGCTTTCAACACGATTGAGATAATAGCCGTGCTCCGAGTAGATTTCCTGCATCTTTTCATAAAGGCTTATGCCCTTTTCCTTGTAGTAAGCAGCCATTTCGCAGATAAGAGTTGAAGCAACAACCGCGTCCTTATCCCTTGCGTGAATGCCGGAAAGATAGCCGTAGCTTTCCTCCATTCCGACAATAAAGCGGTCGGCTTCGCCCTTTGCTTCAAGCTCAGTGATGTATTCGCCGATATACTTGAAGCCGGTGAGCAGCTTTTTGACCGAAGCGCCGTACTTTTTGCAAACAACGTCAACAAGATCCGTAGTTACAAAGGACTTGACAACAACTGCGTTTTTCGGCAGTGTTCCAAGTTCCATCCTCCTTGAAAGGAGATATTCGGCAAGGAGTACGCCCACTTCATTGCCTGTCATGAGCTTGTACTCGCCGTTGTCAAGCACGGCAATTCCGACTCTGTCGCAGTCGGGATCGGTCGCAAGCAGCAAATCGGCCTTTTCCTGCTCGGTCATTTTGACGGCACATTCAAAAACCTGCTTGATCTCGGGATTGGGATAAGGGCAGGTCGGGAAGTTTCCGTCCGGGTTTTCCTGCTCTTTAACAACGCTGACATTTCTGATTCCGATACGCTTGAGCATTGCACGCACATGCTTGTTTCCGGTTCCGTTGAGCGGCGTATAAATTACGCGAAGATCCGTTCTTGCCGTAATGTCCTTTGAAAGGCAGCATTTTTCAACGCAGTCATAAAACTTCTGAACAATGTCGTCGCCGATATATTCAACAAGGCCGCTTTCAACCGCTTTGTCAAAATCCATTGACTTAACGCCGGAGAACATATCCGTTTTCTGAATGAAATCGTAGGTTCTGGCAGCCGCCTCGTCCGTCATCTGATAGCCCTCGGGGTCATAGCACTTATAGCCGTTGTATTCTGCGGGGTTATGGCTTGCGGTGATGATTATTCCTCCCTTGCATTTAAGCTCCCTGACAGCGAAGGAAAGCATCGGGGTAGGCACAAGCTCGGGATAGATATAAACCTTGATTCCGTTGCCGGCAAGCACGCCTGCGGCGCTCTTTGCAAAATCGGTTGACTTGATTCTCGAATCATACGCAATGGCAACCGACGGCGAATCATATTCACTGAGAAGATATGAAGCCAGACCCTGCGTTGCCTGATTAACGGTATAAACATTCATTCTGTTCGTTCCGGCGCCGATGATACCGCGAAGTCCGGCGGTGCCGAACTCAAGGTTTCTGTAAAATCTGTCATTAATCTCCTCTGCTTTTCCGTCTATTGAGGAAAGCTCTTTTTTAAGATCGGGATCTATGGCAGCCTTTTCGCACCAAAGTGAATACAGAGCATTTATGTCATTCATAAAAAAACCTCCACCAGTTTTCTTCAACGATTATTTTAACACTCATCATAAAGATATGTCAATAGCAACAATTTGTCGAAAAAGAGAAAAGGGAAACTGCAAAACGCAATTTCCCGTATTCCGTCAATCAATTTCAACCATGATCTTCTGATTATTCCTGTTGGCGGTTGCACGCATAACAGTCCGGATAGCCTTTGCGATTCTGCCCTGCTTTCCGATAACTCTGCCCATATCGTCGGCAGCAACATGAAGGTGATAAACAATGACGCCTTCATCGTTGATATCGTCAACATCAACAGTTACCTTTTCCGGCTCGTCAACAAGGCCGGCCGCGATTGTAATGAGTAACTCTTTCAAGGCGAGTACCTCCAAACTTATTTAATGATGTCGCACTTTTTAAGAAGAGCCTTAACGGTATCGGTGGGCTGAGCGCCGTTAGCAATCCACTTCTGTGCTTTTTCGCCGTCAATCTTAATGTCTGCCGGCTCCTTCATGGGGTTGTAATAACCGATTTCCTCAATGAAACGTCCGTCGCGGGGATATCTTGAATCCGCAACAACAACACGGTAGAAAGGCGCCTTCTTTGCACCCATGCGGCGAAGTCTGATTTTAACTGCCATTTTTGTTACCTCCAAAAAATATATAAAATAATAATTTATTGAACACGCATTATATTTGGTTTTTAAGGCGTGTTGTTTACTGAAAATATGCTTTGCCCTTACATCGGGAAGCCGGCCGGACCTCCGGGACCGCCGTAGCCGTTCATGCCGGGCATGTTCATCATTCTGCGGCGCATCTTTTTGCTTGTTTTGCCGTTGAACTGCTTGAACATTTTCTGCATCTGGCGGTATTGGGAAAGCAGACGGTTAACGTCCTCAACCTGCATTCCGCAGCCGGCCGCTATCCTGCGCTTTCTTGAGGGATTGATAATATCGGGCTTTGTCCTTTCGCCCGGAGTCATTGAAAGGATAATTGCCTGCATACGGTCAAACTGACGCTCGTCAACTTCAACGTCATCAATTTTTCTTCCCACGCCGGGTATCATTTTGAGAAGATCCTTGATTGAGCCCATCTTCCTCATCTGCTGAAGCTGATCAAGAAGATCGTTAAGGTCAAATTTGTTCTTGCGAAGCTTCTGTTCAAGCTCCCTTGCCTTTTTTTCGTCAAGCTCCTGTTCGGCTTTTTCAATAAGCGAAAGCATATCGCCCATACCGAGAATTCTTGAAGCCATTCTGTCCGGATGGAAAACGTCAAGGTCGCCGAGCTTTTCGCCCGTACCGACAAATTTAATCGGCTTGCCGGTTACCGCCCTTGCGGAGAGCGCCGCACCGCCCCTTGTATCGCCGTCAAGCTTTGTAAGGATAAGACCGTCGATGCCGAGCGCCTCATTAAAGGACGTTGCAACATTCACGGCGTCCTGACCTGTCATTGAATCGACAACCAGAAGAATTTCATGGGGCTTAACCTCACTTTTAATGTTTTTAAGCTCGTTCATAAGCTCCTCGTCAACGTGCAGGCGGCCTGCCGTGTCAAGGAAAACATAATCATAGCCGTGATCCTTTGCAAGCGCAACGGCATTTTTCGCAATTTCAACAGGATTGCCCTGCCCCATTTCAAAAACGGGAACGCCGGCCTTTTCGCCGACAACCTGAAGCTGTTTGATTGCCGCCGGGCGGTAAACGTCGCAGGCAACAAGCAGCGGTCTGTGACCCTGGTTTTTGAGCATGAGCGCAAGCTTTGCGCTGTGAGTTGTTTTACCGGAGCCCTGAAGACCGCACATCATTACGATTGTCGGCGGATGGTTCGCGGTATTGAGGCGTGCCTTTGTTCCGCCCATAAGGTTCGTCAGCTCTTCGTTGACAATCTTAATGACCATCTGCGAGGGCGTGAGACTTTCCATAACCTTTGCGCCGATAGCGCGTTCGGTAACGGTCTTTGTAAAATCTCTTGCAACTTTATAGTTAACGTCCGCCTCAAGCAAAGCAAGGCGGACTTCCCTCATGGCGTCTTTAACGTCGCTTTCGGTGAGCGAGCCCTTGCTTTTAAGCCGCTTGAACGCGGCTTCAAGTCGTTCGGAAAGGCCTTCAAATGCCATTGTATCAGTCCTTTTACTATTATTCGGAAATCATTTTGACAATAACGCCGATGCGCGTTGTTGCGTCGTTAATCTCACGGGAAAGAATTGTTTTCATGTTGACCTCATTGATTATTTCGGTCATGCGGTTTATCTCGTCAAGGCCGCTTTTAAGCTCGTCAAAGCGCCTTTTAAGGCCGAGCTTTTCCTCAAAAAGGAAAAGCTGCGTTTCCGCCCTTTTAATTGCGTCCCTGACGCCCTGGCGCGTGATTCCCTCGTTCTGGGCAATTTCGGAAAGCGAAAGGTCGTCTTCATAATAATAAACAATAAAGTCCCGTTGCTTTTCGGTCAGCATTTCGCCGTAGATGTCAAAAAGCAGCGTAACGTCAAGATTTTTTGCCATTAAACTTCCCTCCCGCCGAGAGTGTAAAGACATTCTCCTTTACAGCTTTGCTATTATACTAAACTTCCGGCTGTTTGTCAAGCATTATTTTTGGGTTTTTCAGTGAAAGAAGACGTTTTTTCGCGGTTTTTTCAATAATATTTCCGCGCACGGTTGACAGATTCTCTTGCGTGTGCTATTGTGTTGTAACAAATTAACAGAGTAGGCCGTTTTGCGTTTCAGTGTTTTGAGAACGGGGAGTTGTCTCAAAAACGAAATGGTTCATCCTGCGGTAAAGCGGCCGCATCCCGCTGTTGCAATATCGGAATGAGCCGCATTAAAACGGCTCCGGCTTCCTTTATTCCTTAACAGCGAGAGGAAAAAGGAGGTTTTTTTCTTGAAAAAAAGAAGTATCAGCACCCTTGAAGCTCTCGTCTGCCTTGCCGTCCTCACTGCGCTGCAGGTCGTTTTGTCAAGGTTTCTTTCAATCCAGCTCTGGAACATGAAGTTCGGCTTCTCGTTCATTCCCGTCATGCTTGCCGCCTATCTTTACGGTCCGCTCGGCGCGGCGGCAGTCTATTCGGCAGGTGATCTTATCGGAGCGCTGCTTTTCCCAACGGGAGCATATTTCCCGGGCTTTACCCTCACCGCCGCTTTAACGGGCATTATCTGGGGATTTTTGCTAAAGGGAAAGGTTCGGCCGCTGAAAGCGGTGAGCGCCGTCCTGCTTGTTCAGTGCGGCTGCTCGTTCCTGCTCAATTCCTATTGGATTTCGTTCATCTCCGGTTCGCCGTATCTTTCTCTGCTTGCGGTGCGCTGGCCGCAAAGCCTCGGCTATGCCGTTGTTCACCTGATATTTATTTTCCTTCTGCTTGAAAGGCTCGGAAAGCTCATTAAAAAAATCATGAAACAAAATTGACTTTTACGGACAATTGAGGTAAAATAAAT
>JAEDEQ010000039.1 GCA_016293225.1 Clostridiaceae bacterium | reverse complement strand
GTGAAGTATATCGGCGAGAGAGCCTTTGCAAAAAGCAGGTTTTCCGAACTCAGGCTGCCGGACAGCGTGCTTGAAATCGGCGATGGCGCGTTCCAAAGCTGCGATTATCTTAAAAAAATCACTCTTTCAAAAAATCTGCGCCGCATTGGCTCAATGGCGTTTGCAAACTGCGGCATACTCTCCGTTGTTTCAATTCCCGACAGCGTTCAGAGCATCGGCTCAAACGCATTTTACAGGACGTTCGCCGTTGATTCCCAGAAAACTGCGGTCAAATATATTGACGGGTGGGTCGTTGCCGCTCCTGCTTTGCAAGGCAGGCTCACGCTCAAAAAGAACGTGCGCGGAATCTGCGAGGACGCCTTCCTTTCGTTTGAGAACGAGTTGACCGTTTTCAAGGGTGCAAAACACATTTCAAGCCATGCTTTCGGCTATTGCAAAAGCGGCGGAAATTACCTGAAGCTTAAAAATTTCACCCTCGTCTGCGAAAAGAACTCGGCGGCGCACAAATTTGCCCTGAAAAACGGGCTGAAGTTCAGAATAATCTGTCTGCACGAAAATCTCAGCGGCTGGATAACCGACAAAAAAGCCACCGCAAGCAGCGCAGGCTCAAGACACAAAAGCTGCCTTGACTGCAAAAAGGTTATCCGCACCGAGAAAATCCCTGTTAAAAAATGCGCCGCTCCCGTGCTTTCAAAGGCGGCGAAAACCAAAAGCGGAATTAAGGTCACCTGGAAAAAGACCGCCGGCGCAAAAAGCTTTGTTGTTCTGCGCAAAACCGGCAAGGGCAAATGGAAAAGCATCGGCACAACAACAAAAATAAGTTTTGTTGACAGGAAAGCAAAAAAAGGCGTAAAATACACCTACACCGTCCGCGCAAAAAATGTCGCCGGACTTTCGCCATACAGAAAAAAGGGTGTAAGCTGCACGCTGTAAAGCAATATTAATAAAACGCAAAAACCGCACGGCTGAGTCAGTTGAAACAGTCGTGCGGTTATTTCTGTATTGAGACGAAGAAAAACGGTTTTAAACGGCCGCCGAACCGCGTTTTTCCGGTGAACGACGGCTTTTTGCGTCCCTTGGCTCACAAGATGAACGCGATTTGCCGAAATTCGCGCCAAAAATATGCTTAAAATCACTTTTTATCCGTTTGTGATATACGAACTAACATAAAAAGCAAAAGCGATTTTTAGCGGCAATTTCAGGGGATTTTGAAAATCCACTGTCTAAAGCGGTTAAAAAGTACTGTTTTAAAGTTCAATCTGCGGCATTCAAACTGCTTATTCTTCCGTGCGGACGGCTTTAATTTTGCCCTCTGCTCTTCTTTTCATGCGTTCAAGAATTTCCTCATCGCAGTTGTCCGCCATTGAGCCGACGCGCTCCCAAAGCTCATTCGCCTTTCCGCGCCAGATATCGAAGCCCTCCGGGGTGTCCGGAAACTGCGAATAGTGCGCCTTGATTTCAACACTGTTTTTGAATGCGGCAAGAACCCGTTTGATAAGCTCAATGCGAACCTTTCCCGTTGCAACACCGGCGGCAAGCAGGCGGATTGTGCGTTCCGCCTCCTTCGGCGTGACGGAAACGCCCTTGCTGAAGCCGGACATGATGTTCCTGCTGAAAATGATATCGTTTTTGAAGAAGTACTCGTTCTCCTCGCAGTTTAAGCTTGCGGCGCCGGTAAGCAGCGCCATCGACCCGGCAAAGCTCTTTCCCTGAACATCAACATATCGCTTGTTGATGCTCCACAGCCTTTCCTCGGTAAGATAGCCGCCCTCCTTGAGAGCCTTTGAGATTACATCAACGGCAATCTCGGCCTGATAGAGCGAGGAGGTACAGCCCTCTCCGTTGTTCGGCTTGGTCAGGCAGGCAGCGTCGCCCATTGCAATAAAGCCGTCCGCAACAAAGGAATACGGCGGTCTGCGGTAAGGCGTCCTGCCGCGTTCAACCTTTTGAACCGTGTAATTGCACCAGGGAACGTTCTTGCGGAACTGGCGGAACATTTCCTCGGCGTATTCAAAGCTGAGGTTTGCTCCGACTCCGAGTATGCCGCCCTTTTCATCGTCCTGCGGCGCCGACCAGACCTTGTACTGCAGGAATGAGTCGGTATGTATGATTTTTTCATGTCCCTCGGGATAGCGGACATAGTAGAGAATAACATAGAACATATCGCGCGGCGAAATTTCAAAATTTTCCGCATTGAGTCCGTCCGGCAGCGCTCTTCTTGCAACAGAGGGGATACCGGAGCAATCAGCAACAATTGAAGCAAGCGCTTCATGCTCGCCGTCGGCGGTCGTATACTTCACGCCCGCTATCCTGCCCTGCTCATCAAAAACGAAGCCGGTAAACGACGCGCCGTAGATAAGCTTTGCGCCGGATTTTACCGCGTTATCGTTGAGGCGCAGAATATAGCGGTGCTTGCGCATTCCGAGGACAAGATTATGGGTCGGCTTGGGATAGTTTCCGTAGGCGGAAAAATAGCTGCCGCCGTCAAACTCAAAGGAATAATCATCGTCCCCTTTTTCGGGAATCGGATAGCCGAACTTTTCCATCTCGCTTTTTGCCATATGGAAAATATCATAATTTCTCGAAACATTTTCGCGCTCCTGCTTTTCAAGCATAAGCACCTTGAAGCCGCGCTTCGCCATTTCGTTTCCGAACCAGCTTCCGGTTGTTGAAGCGCCGACAATGATAACGTCATATTTCCTTATGTTTTCCATTTTCAAGCATCTCCGTTTTCTTTCATGTTAAATATAATTTTGGTTAACGGATATTATACCACTAACTTTGAAAAATTGCAAATGTCGATTATGTTACATTTTCTCTTTTTACGAACGGAAAGCTAATCGACAAAATTTAACCGCACGTCTTCCTTTGAGCAAGCGTGCGGTTAATTTATTTATTCGTACGGCAGAAATCAGGCTCCGCCGCACATGATACACGGTTTAAAAATCAAAGAGCGTAGGCGTATTTTACCGGTGCGGCCTTTGAGTATACGCGGCCGTCGGGCGTTTTTGCATAGGCTTTTACCGTGAAGTAATAGCACGTTCCGCTTTTGAGCGAGCCTACGGTGTATGACGTTTTTGAGGCGGAAAGATCCTTGACTGCCTTGAAGCCGCTTTTAGGATTCTTTGAAACATAGACCTTATAGCCGTCTGCACCGCTCACCTTGCTCCATTCAAGCCTTACCCTGCCGGAGGAGAGACGTGCGATACCTGTAATTTTCGCATTCATCTTTCCCGTTGTTGCGTTCAGGTAGGCGTACTTTGTATAAACGGTTTTGCCGTCCTTTGCGGCAAGACCCTTGACTGCAAACTTATAAGCTGTTGACGAAGTAAGCTTCTTTACGGTGAAGCTCAGCTTATCTCCCTTTACAACCGCATATCTGCTCCATTTTCCGCCGGGCTTTTTGATATATATTTCATAGCCGTCCGCACCGTCGATACGGTTCCATTTGAGCGTTACCGAGGTGCTTGTTTTCTTTGAGACCTTAAAGCCGGACGGCTTGAGGGACGCAAAGCCGGTTTCCGTAAGCGCGGGAACAGCCTTTTTCGTTACTTCGCCGCACTTGCGGCAGGAATAAACCTTCAGCCCCGCAGAGGAAAATGTCGGTTTCACCGAGGAAACAAGCTTGTTTGAATGACCGAGGCATGAGCCGGAGAAATACACAACGTTGCTCCTGCCGCTCTTTTCGCCGGTATAGCCGTTTACGCTGTATACGCTTGCGGCATACTTTCCCTCCCTCGTTACGGTAACGTCAATGCTTCTGCCCGAAGTCTTATAGGCCTTGGCAGAGGAAAAGTCATACTTTCCGCCGCGCTCTCTTGTTACAAGCAGAACATAGGAGGTTGCGCCGTTGCCGCCGTCAGACCAGCTGAAGCGAACGGTTGAATCAACGTCAACGGTCTTTCCGGAGGAAGCGCTTTTAAGCTTCGGCGTTTCCGGTTCGGCGCTGAAGGCGGAAAACTCGTTCCAGTATTTTGAGGAGGCCGCTCCGCCGCGCTTGTTTGCGTGGTAGCTCCTGTTTGCCGGAATCTCAAAGTAATAGCACCAATAGTAGGCGGCATTATATGCGCCGTTCGGATTGTTGCTGACGCTCTTGAGATAGTCATAGATGTGGTCATAATAATCGCTTTTCAGCTCGTGCTCAAGATATTTGAGCTGACCGTAGATGCTGAGATAGTTATAACCGTTTTTGTTGCAGAACCTTTTGAGGCTGCTGAAGCGTCCGCCGTTCCACATGCAAAGGCCGCCGCTGAGCAGACCGTTTGAGTCATAGAGAACCTTGGACGAGTCAAAGCCGGACTCGTGTTCCATATTTGCCATTACACCGCAGGCCGCCGCGGTGTTGAAACCGATTTCCTGTGTCAGGTAGGAAAAAACTTGGGATTTATTGCTTTTGGATGAAGCGCCTTGAGCCGAAAATGCGGGAACTGCAACAGCAAGCATAATTACAACTGAAAAAAAACAACCGAGTGTTCTTTTCATCAAATCACCTCACTAATAGATTCTTTTCCGCCGCCTGAACAAGTGCGTCAGCCGGCAAAAAAGTTTGCATTCAACATCCTTTTGGCTGCTTTCAGCCTGACCTGAAATGAACAGCAGCCCGTATTATAGCAACTTGATTTTTTTTTGTCAAGTTTTTCGCGCCGTTCGAGGGGGGTTGCAGACCCATTTTAAGCAAAAATCCTCCAAAATTCGAGCCTCGGTGGGGAACAGCAATTTCGCCCCCAAAAAGGCGGTGCTATATAATGTAATATATAGGCTGTTTTTTCCTGCTTTATTCAAGACGCCAAAAACCGAGCTTTTTCGCCTGCCGGGAAAATTTTTTTTAAATTTTTTTCGCAAGCCGAGAAAAACACCGGTTATTATCCCAAACAAGAACAATAACCGGTGATTTTTTGATTCGTTAAAAGAAGTAATTATCCTGATTTTCAACGTCTGAAAACGCAAAAATGTCGCATTTCTGTGTATATTTTTCCCAGATGACTTTAATAACCTTAAAATAAATTTAAACTGTTTCGTTTGAGACAGTTTTTGAAGCGTTTTGTACCTGAGCAAAACCGTTTTGCTGCGATTTTACAAGTTTGCTCACCACAACGCACATTACAAGCGAAAGCACTGCGGAAAGGCAGGCAAAGTGCGGTCCAAGGTCCATCAGTCTGCCAAACGAGCCGAGCGTGACCGGCAGCGAGAACAGGCGGCAGATCATCGGCGGCAGCGCAACAAAGAAGCCTGTTAGCATACCGGCCCACGCTCCTGCGCGGTTGAGTTTTTTCCAATAAAGTGAAAGCAGATACGGTGCAAGGAACGAGCCGGAGATCACGCCCCAGGAGTAGGACATCATATCAAGAATCGGCGTATCGCTGTTTGCAATGAAATATGAAACAACAACAAAGAGCAGACAGAAAACCTTTGTCAGCCTTGCGTCCCAGACCTTGTCCTTATCCTTGAAGAAGTGCGGAATGATGAAATCCATGGAAAGCGTTGTGGACGCGGTAATGGTGATTGAGGATAGAGTTGAAACGGACGCGGCAATGAGCAGAACAAGAATTACTCCGATAAGGACGTTTGAAAGGCCTGCTGTGTTCAGCATATTCGGAATAAGGTAATCCGTTTTTCCGCTGCCTGCGGCCGGAAGCTCGGCAAGGTCGGAATAAAACAGTCTTGAAAGCGAACCGATGAAGTAGCCGCCGCCGGCAACAACAAAAGCAAATACGGTTGAAATAACCGTTCCCCTTTTGACTTCCTTATCGTCACGGATACCGTAATATTTATGAATCATCTGCGGAAGTCCCCAGGTTCCGAAGGACGTCATAAGCACCGTTGCCCAAAGGCTGATATGGTCGAATACGGTAAGCGAAAGCGCCTCTGTCTTCTGCGCAATAGCTTCAAGTCCTGCCGCAGCGCCGCCAACCTGCTCGCAGCGCAGAACGGAGATTATAAGCAGGATAACGCCTGCAAGCATTACAAAGCCCTGAACAAAGTCTGCTTTGAGCGTTGCCGCGTAGCCGCCGAGGACAACGATAACCGCCGCCGCAAGCGCAATAATTACCATGCAGACGTTTTCCGGAACGTCAAGAATAACGCTGCAGACGCTTGTCAGTCCCTTATAGACCGAAGCTGAATACGGAACAAGAAAAATGAAAATTACGGCAACACAAAAATTCTTCATACTTTTTGAGCCGAAGCACTTTTCAAAAAGCTGGGGCATGGACTTGATTTTCAGACTCTTTGTTACACTGCGAGTCCGCTTTGCAAGAACAAGCCACGCAAGCAGCGAGCCGAGAACCGCGTTTCCGATTCCGGGCAGAATGCCCCAAAGGCCGTATTTCCAGCCCGTTGCGCCTGCATAGCCGATGAACATTACGGCGGAGAAATATGCCGTTCCGTATGAAAAAGCGGAAAGCCACGCGCCCGCGTTCCTGCCGGCAACGGTAAAGTCTGTTATGCTTTTTGCCCTTTTTCTGCTGATGAGGCCGACTGTAAAAATGAACAGAACATAAACGCCGATTGTCAAAAAGATTATGCTTTTCCTTGACATTGTTATCTTCTCCTTTGCTTTAACGATTTAAAGCTTTTAGTTGTTAAAGCGTAATGAAATGATAACAGAGATTCTGCGGTTTGTCAAGAGGAATGACGGATTTTTCGCGGCAATTTACCGCAAAAATAAATGATGTTTCGTATACTATTATATATAGCTGTTGCGGTGAACAAAAAAGCAGCACCGGGACTGCTTTGCCCCGGTGCGATTCATATTATATATTGTATATGCGTTATTCTTCGGACAAATCCGATTCTGTCTTACTCTGTGCAGAGGGAACCGCAAACTCGTCCTCTTTTTCCTTGCTGATGTTATAAACAAATTGCATGGAAAGCACCATTATTACCGTTCCGACAACAAGAAAGATTATATACAGATTCTTGACGTTTGCACAAAAAGCTTCGCTCTGAACAGCATTTTTTCCCTCAACAAAGCCGATTGCCGAAAGGCCGAGCGCAACAAGAGCCGAGCCCACGCCCTGCGCAAGCTTGCGGAAAAACGAATATATGGCATAAAGCGAGCTTTCCTCGTGAACGCCCTTTTTGCGGAAGCTCATCTCAATGCAATCGGCAATGATAGCCCAAACAATGATTTGGAAAATGCAGTTTCCGATGTTGACTATCATAAGACCGCCGATATAAATATACATTCCCTTTTTGTCAGGCGTTATCGGCAAAAGCAGCATGATAAGACCGGCAACTGCGCTTGCGGCACCCGTAAGCGTAATAAGCCTTTTCTTTCCGAAAGCCGAAACCAGCTTTCCTGCAAACGGCATTAATAAAACAAGCGGTATATACGAGGCAATGGTTGCAACAGTCGTCTTTTTTGCGTCATTAAAAAAGTACTGAAAAACAAGGTTATTCATTGACATCGACGAGTTATAGAAAACAATTGAAGCAAACGAGGCAAGCGTTGCGCCGACCATCGGGCGGTTGGTGAAAAAGCTTTTGAGTGTTGAAACATAGCTCATTTTTTCAGGCACCTTGCCGTAGGGTATGCGTTCGGTAACCATTTTTGTCATTGCCCAAAGGAAAACAAGCGCGCCGACGGAAAAAACGATTGAAACAAAAAACACTCTGTCTGCTTTGAGGTGCTGAGTTGCGCCTTGTTCGCTCTCGTTCTTAACATAAATAATTTTCGGAAGAAGCATTACGAAAACCATTGCAACGCCTGCGCCGATACTGCGGAAGGTTGAAAGAGCCGTCCTTTCGCGCGGATTGTCGGTAATTATCGAATGAAGCGAGCCGTATGGAACATTGACCAAGGTGTAGGCAACCGACCAAAGGCAATAGGTCACAAGACACCAGGCTATCTTTCCTCCCTGAGAGAACGACTGAACCGGAGTAAAAATCATAACGGTCAGCACAACAAGTCCGACGGAGCCGATGAGTATCCACGGCATAAACTTGCTCTTTTTGCTGATTCGTTTGCGGTCAACCATGTTACCTATCAGAATATCGTTAACGGCGTCCCAGGCCTTTGAAACAAAGATTATCCATGCCCAGTGCTCCGATTCAAGCCCTATTATCTGGGTGTAAAACAGGAACATATAATTTGAAACGAGCGAGAACGAAAGACCGCAGCCGAGGTCGCCGAAGGCGTAGCCTATCTTATCTCTCATTCCGAACGGACGAAGCGTTTTTTTGTTCTCCATTATTTTCTCCTTTCGCGCTCTTGTGCGGCTTACTTTTTGATTGTCTGAAGGAACTGTTCTGCAAGCTCTTTCATGTCGTTGTCGATATGAATGAATTTGAGATTCAAAACGGTCTTTAGCTTAATCGGCGCAACAAGCTTCATGAGCGGACTTGAAATGAGCTTTCCGGCAACGCCGCTGACCATTCCCCTGACATCATCGTTTTTGAGAATTTCGCCTATGGTGTCCTCGGTGCTGAGGTATTCGGGGTTGATATCCTCGCTCTTTGGAACAAACCAGTTCCTGACCATTGTTGACGCCCCGTCCGGCAGCGAATACGAAGCCGGATAGCCCTCAACGCCCTCAAAAACAATCGTCTCCTCGCAGTCTCCGGCAGTGACGGTGACCTTGTTGTTACCCTCTTTTATGGGTACATCTTCAAAGGTGAAAACGTGCTCGCCCGCTACCGTCTTTTTAAATCTTCCGCACTTGAGCGTAACCTCATTGCAGTTTGAAATAACGCGGAATGTGCGCTTTCCTATCATACGCTGTGCATAGCGGCCGCCCTCGATATGGACAAATTTTTCCTCTGACCAGAACGCCTTATACATATAGAAAGCGTCCTTTTTAATTTTTCGGTCGAACGTGACAAGACCCTTGTTGTTCCTGCCGCGGACTCCGCCCTCATTGCGCATTGACGAGCCGAAGTCGAACATATTCCAGACATATGAACCCCAGAGCCATTCGGTGCTGTTTATTACATTCAGATAATGCTCATGGAAGCGCGACTGGTAGCCCTCGCTGTAATCGCCCTGAACCGCATTGTCGCTGTAATAGCCGATGACGGCCTCCGCGCCGTACTCGGAAAGGCAGAGAGGAACCTTCGGCTGAGCCTCTTTGAATTTTTTGAGCCATTCGTCAATTCCGTCAACCGTTTTCATGTACCAGCCGTAATAATGGTTATAGCCCATGATATCGGTGATATTGTTAAGCTCGCTTTCAACCGGACACATTGTAAGCTGCGCGCAGGTTGTCGGCCTTGAAACATCGAGCGCATGGGCAAGGTCGTTGAGCTCTTCAATTGACTCATTGAGAACGGGAGAAGCGCCCTGAATCGTGATTTCATTTTCAATGCCCCAGCAGAAGATTGACGGATGGTTCATGTTCTGCTTAATTAGTTCTTCAAGCTGAGAAAGGGCGTTTGCCTGCTTTTTCTTTGAAAATCTTGAAATTACGGGAACCTCCGCCCAGACAAGAAAGCCCATCTCATCGCAGAGCGAATAGAACTCCTCCGCCTGCTGATAGTGCGCAAGGCGGATTGAGTTTGCGCCGACCTCACGGATAAGCTCAAGGTCTTCTCTGTGTTCATTTATCGTCAGCGCATTGCCGAGTCCTTCCCTGTCCTGGTGGCGCGAAACGCCCTTTAGCTTGATATGCTTTCCGTTGAGGAAGCAGCCCTTGTCCGCGTCAAACCGAACCTCCCTGAAGCCGAAGCGGCTTTCAACGCGGTCAACCGTCCTCGACTCCATAAAGAGAGTTGCACGAAGCGTATAAAGATACGGATCCTCCATACCGTTCCAGAGATGAGGATTTTCAACATGAAGCCTTACTCTGTTGCCGGCGGAAGCGACGAGCTTTCCCTCGGCTTCAAAAATCTCATAAAGCACCCTGACTCCGGTTTCATAGCCGGAGATTACTGATTTTACAAAAACATCGCCGTTCATTTTCGGCGTTATGTAAAGCGCAGAGCTTCCGCAGTCATCAAGCGAAAAATGCTGCTTTTCAACCTCGGTTATAAGGTTTACGTCACGATAGATTCCGCCGTAAAACGTGAAGTCCGCCGTTTCTGGATAGACCTCGCGCAGAGGAGAATTATCAACCTCAACCGTGAGGAAATTCTTCGGCGAGGAGAGGAAGTCCGTCACCTCAAAGCGGAAAGCGGAATAGCCGCCGAGATGGGAACCCACCTTGTTTCCGTTGATATAAACGGTGCAGGCGGCGTTCACGCCCTTGAATTCGAGCCAGGTTTTTCCCTTTTGGCGCTCAATTATTTTGGTATAGGTGCATTTTCCGCGGTAATACGTTGCCTCGGCACCCTGCCCGTCAAAGTTGTTCCAGGTATGCGGAAGATTGACCGTGGTTTTTTCGCCTTTCTTTTCAAATGTCCAGCCCTCGTTAATTGAAATATACTTTCTCATTATTATTCTCCTTGTTTTATTCAGAAGCAGATATCTGCCATGATTGCGTAATGATCGGAAAGATACATTCCGTCCACCGTGTCTTTCATAATTTTATAGCGCTCAACCTCAGTTCCCTTTGTCACAAAGATGAAGTCAATAGCGGTCGAATGGAAAAGGTCTCCCCTGCCGTAGTTATGGTAGGTCTTTCCACTTTCCGTCTCCTTTGCAACAAGCCTGCTGTCATCGAGGGCGGCCGTCATTTTTTTATAGGTGCCGGTCTTTTCATCGGCATTGAAATCGCCCGTGCAGACAACAGGGCCGCGGTCTTGAAGCTCCTCAAGCTTTGTCAGAAGCACGTCCGCCTGCTTTGAGCGCGTATATTCAACAAGAAAGTCAAGATGGGTATTGATGTGGGTATAGACAAGGCCGGTTGCCTTGTTTTTGAGCGTTGCCCAGGTGCAGATTCGCGGCATTGAGGCAAGGTATGACTTTGAGCCGAACTTGTCCGGCGTTTCGGAAAGCCAGATTGTACCCTCGTCAACAAGCTCGTATTTGTCGGTACGGTAATAAACGGCACTGTATTCGGTGTTTTTTGCGCTGTCGCGCGGTTCTCCCACTCTTGCGTATTCTTCGCCGAGAGAAGCGTCAAGAATATCGAGCCATGCCTTTGTTGCCTCCTGTACGCCGAAAGAATCGGGCGCATAATTTTCAAGCGCGGCAGAAACAAACTTTCCGCGGTTTTTTACAGAGCCGTAGATATCGTTATTGCAGCGCAGATTGAAAGAGACAACACGCACGGCGTTTTCGCTTTTCTGCGGTGCGCTGCTTATCTCTGTCTTTGCCGGAGTATAGAAGCCGAGAGTCATCATCACGGCAAGAACGAGAGGCATAAATTTCTGTTTGAGTGTTTCAACAATGCTTTTCACAGTATCTCCTCCGTAAATATTTTGTTAATAAAATACTACTATTTTATTCCGGGTTTGTCAAGGCAAAAACAACGCTTCTGCTTGTCTGAGCCAATAAAAAAAAATTAAGCAAAAAATAAAAGCTACAATTCGCAAGGAGCAAAAATACTCTTGTAAATTATAGCTTAATAATTTGCTTTTGATTATATCAAGGCAAAATAAACTTCTGTGCTTGAATGATTGAGCGATTACTCACCCTTGGTCTTTCCGAGATAAGCTTCCTTAATGGTTTCATCGGCAAGAAGCTCGGCTCCCGTACCCTCCATGGTGATGCGTCCGGTCTCCATAACATAGGCCTTATCGGCAATTTTGAGCGCCATGTTCGCGTTCTGCTCAATGAGGAGAACCGTGATGCCCTCGCTGTTGATCTGACGGATGATTGAAAAAATGTCCTGAACAACAAGCGGAGCAAGACCGAGCGACGGTTCGTCCATCATGATAAGCTTCGGTGAGCTCATCAGCGCACGGCCGACCGCAAGCATCTGCTGTTCACCGCCGGAAAGCGTTCCGGCAAGCTGCCATGAGCGTTCCTTGAGGCGCGGAAACAACTCATAAACGTGCTCTGCGTCCTTTTGAACGGCTTGTTTGTCCCTCCTCAGATATGCGCCGATTTTAAGGTTTTCCGAAACGGTGAGGTTCGGAAAAACGCGTCTTCCCTCGGGAACAAGGGTAATGCCCTTTGAAACGATGTAGTCCGGCGTTTTGCCCGAAATTTCCTCGCCTTCAAAAAGGATGGACGCGCTTTTGGGCTTAACAATGCCTGCAATGGTTTTGAGCGTTGTGCTTTTTCCCGCGCCGTTTGCACCGATGAGCGTTACGATATCGCCCTTCGGCACATCAAAGGAGATTCCCTTGACAGCTTCGATTCCGCCGTAGGAAACAACAAAGTCCTTAATTTGAAGTATATTCTCACTCATCATCCGTCACCCCCAGATACGCGTCGATAACGCGCTGATTTTTCTGAACCTCCGCCGGAGTTCCCTTTGCAATGAGCTTTCCGAAGTCGATAACATAAATACGGTCGGAAATGTCCATAACAAGGTTCATGTGGTGCTCGATAACGAAGACGGTGAGCTTGAAATCGTCGCGGATTTTTTTGATGAAAGCAGTAAGCTCATCAGTTTCCTGAGGATTCATTCCGGCTGCAGGCTCATCCAGAAGCAGCAGCTTCGGATTTGTTGCAAGCGCGCGCGCAATTTCAAGGTGGCGCTGCTTTCCGTAAGGAAGCGAGGTGGCCTTTTCATCCATAACGTCGTCAAGGCCGAGGATTTTGAGGAGCTCAAAGCACTCCTCCCTCATCTTTTTTTCTTCCTTTGCGTTGAGCTTGAACGTTGCGGTGAAAAGGTTGCTTTTTCTTCTCATATGCTTTGCAATGAGCACGTTTTCAAACACCGTCATTGACTTGAACAGACGGATATTCTGGAACGTTCTTGCAATACCCTTTTTGGCAATGGCGTCCGGCTTGAGCGAGACAACCTTTTTGCCGTGCTTCGGCTTAGAAATATACTTTTCCCTGTTTCCGCCGGCATAAAGCTTTTTCATCTTACCGTGCGGATGATTACGCGCAATCGGCTTGCCCAAAAAGTCAACTTCGCCGTTTGTCGGCTCATAAACTCCGGTGATAACATTGAACGCCGTTGTTTTTCCTGCGCCGTTCGGCCCGATGATTGAGACTATCTCGCCCTCATTGATCTCAAGCGAAAGATCATTGACGGCAACAACTCCGCCGAACTGCATTGTGATATCGCTCAGGCGAAGGACATTTTTCTTTTCACTGCTCATTTTGCCGCAACCTCCTTTTCCGCTTCTTTCGTTGAAGGCTCCTTTTTGCTTCTACGTTTGAATTTTTCGGCTATTCTTGTAAACGAAAGCTCCTTGTCGCCCATAATACCCTGGCGGAAGAAAAGAACGATTATCATGATAATGACCGAGAAAACAACCTTCCTGAAGCCGCCGCGGAACAGCGTTGACTGGATTCCGAGGAACGAGCCGCTGTCAAGGCCGCGCAGCCACCATTCGCTCGCCGCGATATAAAGGAACGAGGAAATGCAGCTTCCGCTGATTGAGCCGATACCGCCGACAACAACAATGAGAAGTATCTCATAGGTCATTGCGGACTCAAAGGCTGTTGCCTGAATGGTGCTCTGGTGCATTGCAAGCAGCGCGCCTCCCACTCCGGCAAAGAACGAGCTTATGATGAACGAAATCTGCTTATGACGGGCAAGGTTAATACCCATTGCCTCCGCGGCAATTTCATCGTCGCGGATAGCCTTTAGGGCGCGTCCGTAGGTCGAATTGATGAAAAGGACAATAAGAAGAATACAAACGGCAGTTATTGCAAGGGCGATTGTGCTTGAAAACTTTGGCGAGCCGAACCATTCGCTTGCAAGCGAGTCAAAGGTCGGGTAGCCCCTGAGAAGATTTGAACCGTTGGTGAGCGGACCGAACTTATCCCACTGAACAAAGGCGCGGATAATTTCCGCAAAGCCGAGCGTTGCAATGGCAAGATAGTCGCTCTTGAGGCGCAGAACGGGAAGACCTATCAAAAACGCGAAAACGCCGGCAACAAGGCCTGCGACTATGAGCGCAAGCGGCCAAAAGATGGGCTCCTTGACAAGTCCGCCGTCAAAGTACTGATAAACGCTGTCTCTCATTTCGGCAGGAATGGTGAGAATGGCGTAGGCATAAGCGCCGATGAGCATGAAGCCCGCCTGTCCGAGCGAAAAAAGACCCGTGAAGCCGTTGAGCAGGTTCATTGAAACGGCAACAAGAGCGTAAACGCAGCTCTTTTTAACAACGGAGAAGAACAGCGAGGTGCGCGGAACAAACATTTCCGCAAGGATATTGACGGCAAAAAGAATTGCAACAATGACCAGCATGGAAACAAGGTCAACTTTCTTTTTCTTGTTATTCAGCATTTGCAGTCCCCTCCTTTAAACTTTGTCAATGTTCTTTTCACCGAAAATTCCCGTGGGCTTAACGCAGAGAATGACGATGAGAAGAGCAAAGGTGAACGCATCGGAGAAGGTCGTAAGGCCGAGTCCTTTGATAATGTTTTCGCAGATACCGATGATAAACGCGCCGACAACAGCGCCGGGTATCGAACCGATTCCGCCGAAAACGGCCGCAACAAACGCCTTGAGTCCCGGCATTGCGCCCGAGGTCGGCATGACCGAGGTGTAGTTTGTGAAATACAGCAGCGAACCGATGGCCGCAAGGAACGAACCGATAACGAAGGTCATTGAAATAACCTTGTTAATCTTTACGCCCATGAGCTGGCTGGTTTCAAAATCCTTTGAAACGGCGCGCATTGCAATTCCGACCTTGGTATACTTGATGAGAAGCACAAGCACGATTATGAGCACAATCGTGAGTATCGGCGTGATGACGGTGACGCGCTTTGTGACAGCGCCGAAAATTTTGACGGTGTCCGAAATATAGGGGATTTTCGGATAAACCTGCGGAAGTCCGCCGGTGACATAAAGCGCAAGGTTCTGAATGAGGTATGAAACTCCGATGGCGGAAATCATGACGGACATTCGCGGAGCGGAGCGCAAAGGCTTATACGCAAGCCTTTCAACAAGTACGCCGAGAACGACCGTTGCAACAATAACTATCGGCATTGCAACATAAACGGGAAGCGACGCCGAAATGTACACCATCAAAAGACCCGCAACCATGAAAATGTCGCCGTGGGCAAAGTTTATCAGGCGCAGAATGCCGTATACCATCGTATATCCGATAGCAATCAGCGCATATTGACCGCCGACGGATATGCCGGACAGAATATACGGTAAATTTCTTTGAAAAAATTCAGCAAAATTCATTTTTTTCCTCCGTTTTGAGTATTTCAGCTTAATGCCTCCGCCGAAAGCCGCAAGGCAGCAAATTAAAATTTCAGGAAAGCTCTTCTTTTTCAAATACAACCGAAGAGAGTCGAACAAACGCCCATTCGGCCCCCTTCGAATATATTCGAAGAAAATGAGCACTCGCCAATTATTTAATGTCCTTTTAAACCCACAAAACGGCTTGCCGAGGTCTCCCTCGGCAAACCGATACAAGCAAAAATTATAAGTACTCTTAAATTTTAAACTTGCTTAAATCAAACACCCTGCTTTGCAACAAAGTCCCAAGCGCCGGTTTCGGTGTTTGCGTTCTTAACGAAAGCGGTATCTCTCTTTGCGTCGCCGGTCTCATTGAATTCAATCTTGCCGGATACGCCGTCAAAGGTTACCGAGGGAAGAACCTTCAGAACGTCTGCCGGAGCGGTGGAGCCTGCTTTCTTGAGAGCCTCAAGAGCAACAAAGTATGCGTCATAGCCCATTGCGGTAACTGCTGCAACAGTGTCGTCGCCGCCGTTGTTGGTCTTTGCGGTGCTGTCCTCATTGATCCACTTTTTGATGCCTTCATCAAATTCCTTGTTGCCGCCCTCCTGATAGAAGGTGGTAACATAGATCTTTGCGTCGGTACCCTTTGCAGCGTTGAGGATAACGTTTGAATCCCAGGTGTCGCTTGCAAGGAGAGGAAGTCCGGTGCCCTGCGAGGTGGACTGCTCAACGATGAGCTGTGCATACTGGATTGAGGTCGGTGAGAAGATTACTTCGCACTTATCGTTCTTTGCGTTTGCAAGATAAGAGGTGAAGTCTGAGGTACCCTTGGTGAAATCGCCGCGGACAACGGAGCCGCCGAGCTTTTCAAAAGCCTTGGTGAAGTAGTTTGCAAGACCCTGGTCATAGTCGTTGCCGAGCTCTGCAAGGATATAGGCCTTCTTTGCGCCGAGTTCCTTGAATGCATAGTTCGCAAGAACGGTGCCCTGGAACGGATCAAGGAAGCAGATGCGGAAGTAATGGTCGTTACCCTCGGTTACCTGCGGATTGGTGCAGGTTACGCCGATTGCGGGGATGCCGCCGTTTTTGAAAACGGGCGAGCCGGCAATGGCAACGCTTGAGCCGTAGGAGCCGAGAACAACGGAAACGCCTGCGGAAACAAGAGTCTGAGCCGCCGTGGGAGCCTTATCGGTTGAAGATTCGTTATCAACGATCTCAAGCTTGACGTCATAGGTCTTGCCGCCGATTTCAACGGTGGGCTGAACATGGTTTGCATACTGCATACCGAGGATCTCCTGCTTGCCGCCTGCGCCGTTTGCGCCGGACTGAGGCTCAAAAACGCCGATCTTGACAACATCGTTGCCGGTGGAATCGGAGCTCTGGCTTTCGCCCGAATCGGACGGAGCCGTGGTCGATTCGCCCGAGCCGCCGTTGCACGCAACGAGCGAGAAAACGAGGAGAGCTGAAAGTAAAATAGCTAACAGTTTTTTCATGATTTTTCCTCCAATCTTTTTTCTGTTGGCTGTGCCGAAAGTCAACGCAAAGCGCATTGCGTATGCGTAGATTTAGACTTTTAAATTATATACTAAACCACGCATATTTTCAATAATATACTTTGTATTTTTCAAAAAACGGGAAGATTTTATAAATTTTTTACAATTATTTTTATTTTTTTATATATTAATATGACAATTTTCAACAAAGCAAAGCGTTTCCTTATTCAAAAGCTCTGTATTTTTAATCGGTTCTTTGCAGTGAACGGATATTCACCGCGCGCCGCAAAGCACAGTGAATATCCGCTCACCTTTTCCTTGTCACAAAAGCTCTGTTTCCTTTCCTTTTGCACCGCAAAAAAGATCGGCCGGGCGGACGTCAAAAACGGTTTTGCAGCCGCACTCGTTTTTCCTGTTCATGCGCACGCACGCTTTCCCGTATGCAAGAAGTATTCCGGCAGTGATCTGAGGATTGGACGGGCTTGAAAGCAGAAATTCAAGTCTATCCGTTCCGGCGGCGCCTTTGCGCAGGGCTATAACATTTCCGGCATGAGCCATGCTTTTATGTTCAAGCAAAAAATCGTCAAGACTTATGAAATTTACCTCTGTTTCATAGCCCTTGAAATATTCGGGCATATTGATTATCTCTTCCCTGATTTTTTCCCTGTCCGCGCCGTCCTTTGCAACAACATAGCACACACGGCGGTGCAGCTTTTCCTGCGGCAGATTCAAAAGCATTCCTTTGCGCAGGCTTTCCTTTGCTTCTTCGGCAGGTATCGTATACTCCCTTGCAAACAGAACGCCGTCTATACTGCGAACGGCATCGGTATGCCCCTGGCTGACTCCCCTGCCCCAGAACGTGTACGTCCTGCAGGAGGGCATTACGCTTTCCATATATATACGCGCGAGCGAAAAAAGACCGGGATCCCAGCCGACGCTTATCACCGCCGTTTTTCCGCTCATCACGGCGGCTTTATTCACGTTTTGAAAATGCTCCGGAATTTTTGCGTGGGTATCAAACGAATCAACAACATTGAAATACGACGCAATGAACGGCGTTGTTTCCGGCAGGTCGTGCGCGCTGCCGGTACAGTTGAGCACAACGTCAATCTCTTCCTCAAAAAGAGGAATCAGTTCAAAAGGGAAAACGCGGATGTTTTCCCCGGCGCCAAGCGTTTCGGCGCTGCGGCGGCTGAACACGCCGACAAGCTCGTCTGCTTCAGAATTGAGCACCGCCTGCGCCGCCGCCTTTCCGAGGTTTCCGTAACCCGCAACCGCAATTTTCATAAATCATACACCTCCATGGATATATGATATTCAAAAAGCGTCCGGGGTATGTTTAAAGGCGTTTGTTTTCTGCCGTTTTAACGGGAAAGCACCGCACGGCAAAGCGCAAAATCCTGCGGAGCCGTCATTACGCCCGTACCGCTTGTGAATGCATTATGCGGCGCAAAAAAATTCTCGTCAATCTCAGATTTTGAAAGGTGCTCATAGATAAGAAAGCCGCTGTTTTCCGCAAGCTTTTCAAGCTCACGGTACGAATAACGCGCTTTCATCTTTTCGCCTGCTCCGAAAGCAAGCTTTTGCGTAACGGTATTTTCGCCGTCTGCGGTTTCAAGCGGATAGTCAAAAACAACCTCGCTGTGCGCCGGCATAAGCAGGGAGAGCTTTTTCAAAAGCAGGGAAAACTCCTTTTTTTCAAGATAATGACACAGGCCGAGAGCGCAGAAAAAGGTGCGCTCATTCTTATTATATCCGGCCGAAATCAGCTCT
>JAEDEQ010000118.1 GCA_016293225.1 Clostridiaceae bacterium | reverse complement strand
TTCAGCGTGAATATAAGCCGATGCCGTGGTGTCCGCGCTGCGGAACCTCGCTTTCAGAGCATGAAATGACCGGCTCTTATAAGAACATTACCCACAATTCGGTCTTCTTCAAGCTTCCCGTTAAGGAGCTTGACTCAAAAATCATTGTCTGGACAACCACTCCCTGGACGCTTTCCTCAAACGTTGCCCTTGCCGTCAATCCGGAAATTGACTACGTTGAAGTAAAGGTCAAGAGCGACGAGCAGACCATTATCCTTGCAAAGAACGCAATCAAATATCTCGGCGAGGATAAGCTTGAGGTTATCAGAGCGTTCAAGGGCGCGGAGCTTGTCGGACTTCACTTTGAAACCTGCTTCCCGGAATTTGACGCACAGAAGAATATTGACCACAAAATCGTTGCCTGGGAAGATGTTGACGCAGAAGAGGGAACAGGCGTTGTTCATATCGCTCCCGGCTGCGGAATTGAGGATAACGAGCTCGGAAAGAGAATAGGCCTTCCCGAGGTTATGCCCGTTGACGATATGGGAATGTTCCTTCCGGGCTTCGGCTTCATGACCGGAAAGGACAGCGCAAAGATTGCCCCTGAAGTTTTTGAGGAGCTTGAAAAAAGGAACAAGCTATATAAAGTGATGCCCATTGAACACAGCTACCCGGTCTGCTGGCGCTGCAAGAGCGAGGTTATCTTCCGCCTTGTTCCGGCGTGGTACATCAGAACCGCTGAACTCAAGCCGAGACTCATCAGAGCGGCCGAGTCCGTCAAGTGGGAGCCTGAATCAAACGGAAAAAGAATGGTTGACTGGCTCAACAACATGGGCGATTGGAATATTTCAAGAAAGCGCTATTACGGAATGCCGCTTCCGTTCTATGTCTGCGAAAAATGCGGAAAGGTTCATGTTGTCGGAAGCAAAAAGGAGCTGCGTGAGCTTGCCGTTGACCCGGCAAAAGTTGACGCCCTGCCCGAGCTTCACCGCCCGTGGATTGACGAGGTACAAATTAAATGTCCTTCCTGCGGCGAAAGTGTAAAGCGTGTTTCGGAAATCGGAGACGTCTGGCTTGATGCAGGTATCGTTCCGTTTTCAACCACCGGCTACTTCACCGATAAGGAAGAATGGAAAAAGAACTACCCGGCAGACTGGATTGTTGAAATGCGTGAGCAGGTTCGTCTCTGGTTCTATTCAATGCTCTTCATGAGTACTGTTCTTGAGGACAGAGCGCCGTATAAGCGTGTTCTCTGCCACAGCAGCGTTGTTGCTGAAGACGGCTCAAAGTTCTCCAAAACCGGCTTTATGATCCGCTTTGACGAGGCAGCCGAAAAAATCGGCGCCGATACCGTCAGATATATGTATGCCGGCGCACCCGTTGCGAACGATGTCCGCTTCGGATTCAACCTCGGAGACGAGGCCAGAAGAAAGCTCCTTTCGTTCTGGAATACCTACACTTTCTTTGAAACCTACGCAAGAATTGACAAGCCGAACTTTGAGGGATATACTCCCGACAAGAGCGCAATGACCGTTACCGACCGTTGGCTTGTTACAAGAACGAACGAGTTCATCAGAAAAACCACAGCTCAGATGGACGACTTCAAAGCATACAATGTCATCAAGGAATTTGAAGTTTTTGTTGACGATATCTCCAACTGGTACATCAGAACCAACCGCCGCCGCTTCTGGAAAACCGGCGATGAAAAGGACAAAACCCTTGCATATTGGGTATTGTTCAACGCAATCAACACCTGCGTAAAAGTCATGGCTCCTATCATTCCGTTCATGACTGAGGAAATCTGGCAGAACCTTACCCGCCGTGTTCTTCCTTCGAGCGAGCTTTCCGTTCACCTTTCCGATTGGCCAAAAGAAATTGAAGGCTTTGAGGACGACGGAATCCTTTCGCAGACCGCAGACGCAAGGGAGGTCATTGCCGTTGCAATGAGACTGCGCAACGAGCATCAGATCAAGGTTCGTCAACCGCTTTCAACTCTCTATATCTCCTGCGGTGAGGAGGAAGCACAAAAGATCAGGACTTTTGAAAAGAATATTCTTGACGAACTCAACATCAAAAAGCTTGTCCATGTTTCGGATAACTCTGTTCTTGAGGATAACTTCCTTGCGGTTAACTTCCGCGCCGCCGGTGCGGTCCTCAAGCAGAATGTAAACAAGATGAAGCAGGCTCTTGAGGCTGCTTCTGCCGAGGAAATGGCTGACTACACCGCAAAGGCAAAGAACGGCGAAAAGGTTCTTGTCAAGGGCTTTGACGAAGCGTACGATCCCTCAATCTTTACCGTTATGACAAAGACAAAGCAGGGAATTGTTTCCGCTGAATGTCAGAACAAGACCGTTGTTGCCCTTGACGTCAACCTCACCGAAGACCTCATCAAGGAGGGTACGGTCAGAGATGTTGTCCGTCAGTGCCAGCTGCTTCGTAAAGAGGCGGGCTATGAGGTTGAACAGCGAGTTGTTCTTTCAATCTCCGCTGAAAGCGAGTTTGTTCTCAGTGCACTCAAGGAAAACGCAGAGCACATGAAGAACGAGCTTCTTGCGGACGATATCGTTTTCGGTGCATCAATCGAAAGCGACCTTGAAAAAACCTTTGATGCCGGCGAGGACAAAATCACAGCCGCAGTCAGAAAGGCATAAAAAGCCTGAATCAAAAAGTACGGCGGCCGTTCTGCCGGACAGCCGCTGTGAATAACTATAGAAAGGATCTGCACCTATGGCACAGCAGAAAAAAATGGTTGAGGATATCACCTCAATGGAAGAGGACTTTGCCAAATGGTATACCGATATCGTTAAAAAGGCAGAGCTTATTGAATATACAAGTGTAAAGGGCTGCATGGTTATCCGCCCCTACGGCTACGCAATCTGGGAGAACATTCAGCGCATTCTTGACGGAATGTTCAAGGATACCGGACACGAAAACGTCAGTATGCCGATGTTTATTCCCGAAAGTCTCCTCCAGAAGGAGAAGGATCATGTTGAAGGCTTTGCCCCGGAGGTTGCATGGGTAACACACGGCGGAAGCGAAAAGCTTGAGGAAAGGCTTTGCGTCCGTCCGACTTCGGAAACTCTGTTTTGCGAGCATTACGCAAACATTGTTCATTCATACCGTGATCTGCCTAAGCTTTATAACCAGTGGGTAAGCGTTGTCCGCTGGGAAAAAACCACCCGTCCGTTCCTCAGGAGCCGTGAATTCCTTTGGCAGGAGGGACACACAATCCATGCAACGGCAGAAGAAGCAATTGCCGAAACTGAAAAGATGCTTAATGTCTACGCTGATTTCTGCGAAAAATATCTTGCAATCCCCGTTGTCAAGGGCAAAAAGACGGAAAGCGACAAGTTCGCCGGCGCAGTTTCAACCTATGCGATTGAAGCTCTCATGCACGACGGAAAGGCTCTCCAGGCAGGAACCTCTCACTATTTCGGCGACGGTTTTGCAAAGGCTTTTTCGATTCAGTATCAGAGCCGCGAAAACAAGCTCGAATATCCGCACCAGACATCATGGGGCATGACAACAAGACTTATCGGCGCAATCATCATGACTCACGGTGACAACAACGGACTTGTTCTTCCGCCGGCTGTTGCTCCTGTTCAGGCGGTTATTATTCCCGTTGCTCAGCACAAGGCAGGCGTTCTTGAAAAGGC
>JAEDEQ010000038.1 GCA_016293225.1 Clostridiaceae bacterium | reverse complement strand
TTGACATTCTTGTCTGCACAACGATAATCGAAACGGGCGTTGACGTTCCGAACGCCAACACGCTCATAATTGAAAACGCGGACCGTCTCGGTCTTGCCCAGCTCCACCAGATAAGGGGTCGGGTGGGCCGCAGTGCGCGCCGCGCCTTTGCCTACCTCACATACAATCCGCAAAAGCAGCTTTCGCCCGAGGCGGAACGCAGACTTTCCGCAATACGCGAGTATACGGAGTTCGGCTCCGGCTTCCGCATTGCAATGCGTGACCTTGAAATAAGGGGAGCGGGAAATGTACTCGGCGCCCAGCAGCACGGTCATATGGAGGCTGTCGGTTACGATATGTACCTGAAACTCCTTTCCGAAGCGGTTGAAAACCGGAAGAGCGAGGAAATGCGCTCGGACGCGGACGAGGAAAACGAATGCCTTATCGACATTGCCGTTGACGCGCACATTCCCGAGGACTATATCGAATCGGTCAAAAACAGGCTGTTCATGTATAAGCGCATTGCCTGCGTCAAAAACAAGGACGACGCGCAGGACGTTATTGACGAGTTCATTGACCGCTTCGGCGAACCGCCTCAGAGCGTACTCGGCCTCATTGAAATTGCCTTGATACGAAACCGCTGCAGCAATCTCGGCATCTATGAAATTTCGCAGCGCAACGACATTCTGCTTATCTTTATGCAGAAAGTTGACCCGGTTTCAATAGCCATGCTTTCAAAGCTGATGCGCGGCAGAGTGATGGTCAGCGCAGGAAAAACAAAGCCGTATCTTTCCGTCAAGCTTTCAAAATTCACTGCGCTTGAAACCCTTGGTGAAGTTCTCAAAATTCTTGAAACAGCAAAAGCACAGACCGAAGAAACGGCTGAACAGTAACTTTTTTGGGGGCGAAAAGCTTATGAAGACAAACATCATTCCCGAACCACAGCAAATTGAAATTGAAAGCGAAAGCCCCGTTTTCAAACTCACGCGCCTTGCGGAGGTTTCCGCAGACGAAAGGAGCGAAAAAGCACTCTCATCGTTTTATAGATTCTGCAAAAAAGCCTTTGAAATAAGCTTTGTCGGCACAGGCAAAGAGAGCGTCACGCTCTGCGTGAGGGGCAGCGTTAAAGAAAAAGAGGGCTACCGCCTGACCGTTCGGGAAAACAGCGCGCTGATTGAGGGTGCGGACGAAGCCGGCGTATTCCGGGGAGTTCAGACCCTTTGCAGTCTGCTTTTTCAAAACGATTGTTCCCTTTGCGCGCTTTTGGTTTATGACTATCCGCAAACCGAAAGACGGGCATTCATGCTCGACTGCTCAAGCTGGTTTTTCACACCCGAGGCGGTAAAGCTTTTTCTTGACGCAATGGCGCTCAACAAGCTGAATGTTTTCCACTGGAAGCTGACCGGCGACTGCGGCTGGCGGCTTGAGCTTTTTGAAAATTATCTGCTGACGCAGATCGGCGGCTACAGAGCGTTCACCGGTCTTGGCAAAATTCCACACGGGGGCTATTACACCCGTAAGGACACTGAGGACATTCTGCGCTATGCCGAGGAAAGATTCATAACCGTTGTTCCGGAGATTGACGTTCCGGACAGAACGACCGCCGCAATTTCAGCCTACCCGTTTTTGTCCTGCGATGAAAAGCAGGTTTCCCCCGCCACGGATTTTTCCGATAAAAGCGCCGTGCTCTGCCTCGGAAAGGAGAGCACATATGACTTCATGTTCTCCGTCCTTGACGAAGTGAGCGAGGTTTTCAAAAGCGGCCTTGTCCACCTCGGCGGCAAAAAGAGCAAAAAGGCTGACCGCCGCTCCTGTCCCCATTGCGAAGAAAAGCGGCTGTCGCTGCCCGGTCAGAGTGACGAAGCGCTTTATTCCGACTTTTTCAACAGGCTTTCAACCCATGCCCATAAGCTCGGAATGAAAGCTGTTATCAGAGCGGACGGATATGAACTTCCCGAAAACACAGTCTGCGACTGCCGAAGTGAGGAAGAGATAAAAGCGGCAAAGGAAAAGGGCTTGCTGTTGATTGATTCCTCGCTTGACCTTTCAAAGCCGTACGGTATTCTGAGCGTCCGGGACTGCTATGAACATTTCAGAGTTTACGAAAACGCCTTTGCTTATGAAGCAATTCTGCCAACGCAAAACGCTTCCGACATGAAAAAAGCCGGTGTTCTCCTTTTCCCGAGACTCGGCGCGTTTGCGGAGAGTATCTGGACGGGCGAAAAGAAAAAGAATTTTCAACATTTTCTTGAAAAGCTTGATGATTATTACAGAGCTATCGCCTTTTTGCCGTTTGATTATGCAAAAAAACGCACCGCCTTTCCCGGTGCGATAAAAAGTCTCGGTGCAAAAATCAAAAAGCAGTTTTCAAAAGACAATGACTGAACAAAAAGTGCTGCCGGAACCGACAGCACTTTTTTCGATACAATTATTTTGCAAGGTCGCCAACCATAAGCAGGAAACCGCCGAGCTGTGCGCCGAATTCCGGTGCACCGTCCATGATAAGCTTTCCGCTCTTTGTGGACTCAAGCATATCGTCCGTTCCGAGGAGCGTTCCGAGAGCGCTCTTGAACGAATCAAAGCGCAGGGTGAAGAAAGGCATTGCTCTCTTGTATTCACCTCTGCCGGCTCTTGTTTTTCCGGCTTTAACGCGGATATAGGCCGCAACCTCGGGATGATCGTTGACCGCAAAGGCGTAAACACGGTCAGGACTCTTGAGCGCCCATTCGTGGATTTCCGGATGTCCCATCTTGTTGAGCTGGCTGATACCGCTTGAAAGCAGGTAGAAGAAGCACTTGACCATAAGTCTTTGTGTTTCCTCGTCCTCCGGCGCCTTGTCAGCACCGAGAAGACTTGCCATTTTGAGAAGTACCTGAACAAAGGCAAGAAGCGTTCCGGCCTTTTTGATTCCGTGAATCTTCGGAATTGCGCCGAGGGTGATGTTGCCCTTGAAGAAGCCGTTGAGGGCTTCAACGCTCTTGAACTCGAGCTCTATGTGAGGATCTTTTGTAAGGCAGGTGTGAACGAGCCATTCGCCGCTGTTGACAACAAAGTGCATGCCAACCTTTCCCTCGGGAACCTCGGGATTGAGGCAGCTGACCTGAATAACGGCGTGAGCGTGTTCAAACTTTTTTGCAAGCGACGGAACATCGGTTGCAATGACCTTTACAAGAGGAAGAGCGGCGTTCAGAAAAATCTTGTTTGAATATAATGCTTCCTGAGGTATTGACATTATATTTGCTCTCCTTTCCTCTTAATTAAAATTCGTCGTCCCAGTTATCGTCTTCTTCAAAGTCCTTGTGCATAACTTCACGGACTGCGGCGATGATTCCGTTTGCATCAATTCCGACTTCGGCCATGATGTCCTCATGAAGTCCGATCGGAGCAAACTTATCCGGATGACCGAGCATCTTGAATGCGCAGGCCTTACCGGCTTCAACAACAACTTCCGAAACTGCCGAGCCGAGACCGCCGATTACGCTGTGGTCTTCAACGGTAATGATTCTTCTTGTGTCCATAACAGCCTTAACGATAGCTTCCTTATCAATCGGCTTAATGGTGTGCATATTAAGAACGCGAACCTTGAGTCCGTCTGCGTTATCAAGGAATTCCGCAGCCTGCTTTGCCTGGAATACGCAAGAGCCGCAGGCGATAACGGTAATGTCGGTTCCGGGATTGATTTCAACAGCCTTGCCGACTTCAAAGCCGTAGTCCATGTTCTGATAAAGAACACGGTCAAAGCCGCGGTTGATGCGGATATAATAGGGACCGAAGTTGTTGTATGCCGCGTTGACTGCGTTTGCGGTTTCCATTCCGTCTGCCGGAACGATAACGGTAAGGTTCGGCATTGCTCTTGTGATTGCAAGGTCAACAATTGCGTGGTGGGTCGAGCCGGCCTGACCGAAAGAGGTGCCTGCATGGGTAGCAATGATTTTTGCGTTAACATTCTGATAGCAGATGTCGGTGTGGAGCTGGTCGCAGGCTCTCATTGAAGTGAAAGCCGAGAAGCCCGAAAGGAACGGAATGCAGCCGGCCTTTGCCATACCTGCGGCAACACCGAACATATCCTGCTCGGCAATACCGACATTGATAACTCTCTCCGGGCAAACCTTGAGAACATCGCCGAGCTTTGTTGATTTTGCAAGGTCGGCAGTGATTGCAACAACCTTGGGGTCTTTAAGAATTATGTCAGCCAGAGCCTTACCGTAAATTTCTGCGGTTGCAACCTCTGTCTGGTCGATTGCGTTATAAACAAATCCGCCTGCCATAATTATTTACCCTCCTTTTCTGCGCGAGCAACACGACTGTTGTAATCTTCTTCAAGCTCTTTCATATACTTATCGAACGTTGCGTCGTCAAGAGCCATGTAATGGCAATGATAGTCGCCCTCAATGTCCTTGATGCCCGCGCCCTTCTTGGTGTCCATGATAATGCAGGTGGGAGCGCATTTTTCCTTTGAACGTTCAATAGCCGCGTCGATAGCGTCGCAAAGAGCGCCGATATTGTTTCCGTCAATTGTAACGGTGTTGAAGCCGAATGCAGTCATTTTGTCTGCAAGCGGTTCAAGCTTCATAACTTCCTCTGTCGGGCCGTCGATCATGCAGTGGTTGCGGTCGATGAAAACGATGCAGTTTGAAAGCTGATAGTGATTGATTGTCATGAATCCTTCCCAGTTTGAGCCTTCACCAAGTTCGCCGTCGCCGGTAACAACATAGGTAAGGAAGTCCTTGCCGAGGATTCTTGCTGCAAGAGCAGTACCGGCTGCGATTGAAACGCCGTGACCGAGTGAACCGGTGGAAGCGTCAACACCGACAACCTTGTTGGAGTCAAGGTGCATACCCATCTTTGAGCCGGAAAGGTTGAAGGTCTTGAGCATTTCGGGATCGTTGAATCCCTTGTCGCAAAGGACGGGAGCATAGGCGATTGCTGCGTGACCTTTTGAAAGGATAAAGCGGTCTCTGTCTTCCCACTTGGGGTCTTCAACCTTGATGTTGAGATACTTGTGATAGAGAACCGTAAGAAGGTCCATAACGCTCATACCGCCGCCGATATGACCGCTGCCTGCCCAAGCAGTTGTGTTCATGCAAAGCTTACGAAGCTCGAAAGCTTTCTTTTCAAGGGCAAGCCATTCTTTTTTTGAAAGTGGCATAGTTTTCTCCTCCGTTTTAAATTATTATGTTGAGCTTTCGAGCCGACCGGCGCCCCGAAAGCTCTCAGTTAACCGGGCTCAGAAAAGCTCCGGATGATTTTTTTCAAGAATCTTGAAGCATTCTTCGCCGACTTCGATGGTGTGCTTGATATCCTTATCGGAAAGCGAAGCGTTAATAAAGTGGTTGTGGTGGCTGGCAAGGAAGATTCCGCGCTTGACCATTTCGGCAACCCATTCCTGGTGAAGCACCATGCTGTCGTCGTTGGCAATTCTGAGATAGAACAGTGCCGGAGCGCCGGAAACAACAAGGTCAAAGCCGTGCTCCTTGCCTGCAAGCCTCAGTCCTTCGGTAAGCTTTGTTCCCTTTTCAAAGAACATCTTGGGCGTGTCGAGCTTCTTCATCTTGTTGATGCAGGCAATGCAGGCTGCGAACGGAACGGCCGAAAGCCAATAAGAGCCTGTGTATGAAAGCGAGCTCATTGCGCTCTTGAGGAACTCCTTGCCGCAGATTGCGGACATATTGTAGCCGTTTGCAAGAGCCTTGCAGAAGCAGATAAGGTCAGCCTCAAAGCCGAAGAAATGGTCGGAACCGGCAAGGTCAAGACGGAAGCCTGCGCGGACGTCGTCAATGATGAGGACAATCTCATTTTTGGTGCAGATTTCTCTGACCTTTTTCCAGAAGCCCTCCGCCGGGAAGGAGTTATCATAGAAGTTGCCGTGGTCATACGGCTGCGCGATGAGAGCGGCAATCTCGTTTTTGTTTTCCTCAATAACTCTTTCAAGAGCGGGAATGTCGTTCCAGGGAATGACAATGTTGTTGCAAACGTCCTCTTCAAGAACGCCGGGATAGTCCTTCTTCATGCACCAGGGTGAAACGCCGTGGTAATAGCCGCGGAACATGATGATTTTTTTCCTGTGGGTATGGGCTCTTGCGCACATAATGGCGCCCTGAGTTGCATCGTTGCCGTTCTTTGCAAAGAACGCCCAGTCTGCCGTTTTTACGGTGTCAACAAGAACCTCGGCGCACTCAAGCATAACCTTTCCGGGCGTTGTTGTGCAGTTGCCGAGGGCTATCTGCTTCATTGCGGCTGCGTCAACGTCTTCATCGCAGTAGCCGAGAACGTTCGGACCGTAAGCGCACATATAGTCGATATATTTGTTGCCGTCAACGTCCCACATATAGGAGCCCTTTGCTTTTTCGGCAAAGAGAGGCCAGTTTGAAACGGGAATGAACTGACCCTCCGCAGGGCCGAGGTGGCCGTAGATGCCCGAGGGAATGATATGAGTAGCCCTCTGGAACATCTCTCTGCTTTTCTGATGATTTTCATAAACCGGAATATTCATTTTATACCCTCCTTATGCCAAATAAAGCGCAACTCTGTCGAGTATTCTGTTGAGGTTGTCAATCATGTTAATGAGACCGGACATGGTTACGGTACCCTCGCCGATGCAGGCAACGGCGTTGACCTTGCCGTCAAAGAGATCCCTTGCAAGCCTGATTGAGCCGAACTCCATCTTTGAGCGATAGCTTTCGGGCTTCTGCTTGATGGTAACAAGGTGATGATCCTTGACTCTGATAGTTGCGGAAACGGAGTCCTTGATGCTCATTTCAATAATGCCGTCGGGGATATAGCTTGCGGAGAAACGGCCGATTTCATCGTTGTTTCCAATCTGGGAAAGCGCAACGGTTATCAGATAGAACATGAGCTTTGTGCTGGTTTCAAAGAATTTTTCGTCCTTGAGGTCTTCTTCGGTTGCTCTGAGATATTTTGTGAGAATATCGGTAAGCTTTGTGAAGTTGTTGAGCAAAAAGCCGATTTTTGTGAAGCCCTTGACGGGAATCGGGGTAACGGTTCCGTCGATAAGTCCGTTAAACTTTTCGCACGATGAGAAGGGAAGAAGAACATTGCAGCCGGGAGCAACGCCCTGTTCCATTCTGCACCTTCCGTTTTTAAAAGTGATGGTTGCGTCGGGGCCGTTCTTAACGCTGAATGCGATGGAGAGCGGCTTTTTGACGTTTGCAAGCTTGCTTGCTTCTTCGTCAAGTTCGCAAAGATTTTCCAAAGCGCCGAGAATACCGTAAAGGTTGATGTACGCTAAGGTTTTTGCATCTGTCATATGAACTCCTCCTTATATTTCCGTGCGCCGGCCGGGCATGGCAGGGCACACTTATTTTATTGTAAATATTCTACCAAAAAGGCCTCGGCATGTCAATGCTGTTTATTAAAAATAACAAAATATTAATAAAATCAAGCCGTGTTTTAGGACATTTTCCCCATTTACGCCGATATAATATTCAAAAAGGGTTCCTTAATCCAAAAAATAAAAACTGAAAGTAGGGCAAAAATAATATATGATACGCCGTTGACAATATCACGGTTTACCGTTATAATAATACTGAAGGCAGGCGATAAAAATGATGCTTAATCAAATAATAAAAAGCAAAAAAATTTCCAAATACCGTTTGTCAAAAAACAGTGATATTCCATATACAACGCTTTCTGATATTCTATCAGGCAAAGCAGAACTCAAAAAGTGCAGCGCGGAAACAGTATATAAGCTTTCAAAGGCTTTAGGTGTTTCAATGGAAAAGCTTCTTGATCCATGCTTTGCCAAGCGTACAAGTTTTGAACTCTTTAAGAGTAATGTATGTCATAAGCTTAAGGAGCTTGGTGATATTGATTTCATCATTGATACACTTGAAAACAATGAAATACAAGACTATTATGACCGCCGGTGGTACGCAGAATGTTTTTACCTTCTTGCAATGCTTGATTACATCAGCAGGGTTAATGGTGTGCCTTTCTGTGAAGAGTATCGCAATTTGAGAAAGCAGAAGCTCGCCGAACCCTTGTATCCGGCAAGTGTTGTTGCGGCGTCATTTGTTTCAAATGATGATAAAATAAAAGATCAGGCGCTAAAGGAAGCAATACCTGAATTTTTAAGATTTAACATCATAGAAAGTGAAGTAAGAAATGTCTACTGATAATCAAAATACTTTCAATATAGAAAATCTTGATTTATATTTAAAAGAGCTTGGTAAGGAATACAGAAAATCAGCCGGAAAAGGAATGCCTGCTGAAATTATTTTAATCGGCGGTGCGGCTATTCTTGCAAACTACGGATTCCGTGAAATGACAACTGATGTTGATGCAATTATCAACGCCGCCTCTTCAATGAAGGATGCAATCAATAAAGTCGGTGACAAGTTTAATCTTCCTAATGGTTGGCTTAATTCAGATTTTATGAAAACAGCGTCTTATACACCTAAACTTTCAACATACTCAGTACACTATAAAGAATTTTCCAATGTTTTACAGGTTCGTACTGTTTCTGCAGAATATCTTATAGCAATGAAGCTTATGGCAGGCAGAAAATATAAAAATGATCTGTCTGATATAGTCGGTATTCTTGCTGAACACCAAAAAAGAGGAACGCCCATAACAATGGATATAATTAAAACAGCAGTAGCAAATCTCTACGGAAGTTGGGATAAACTGACGCCCGATTCAAGAAATTTCATTGAAAATACAATGCAAAAAGGGAACTTTGAGCAACTGTACAAAGCAGTTTCTGATGAAGAAAAGAAATCAAAGGAAGCTCTGATCGAATTTCAGCAGGAATATCCCAGCGTAACTACAACCGAGAATGTTGACAGTATTTTAGGCAGCTTGAAGAAAAAGCAAAGCAGCAAGAATGATCTTCTGAACAGCCTCAAATCAGGCGGAAATCTATAACGTTAAAGAGGAAACGCATAAAGCCGAAAATTTTCAACATTGACTTGCGGTTTTTTATGTGGTATATCCGATGTATTCTGAAATTTGTTTTTTGTTTCAGACTTTTACCCATAAAAATTATCCGAGACTCACTTCAACCGTGAATCTCGGATTTTTTCTGGCCGTTTTTTCACAGACCCCTGCCTTTTGCTTTTGCGCCTTACTGCAGTTCGCTTGTTGAGGAATCAGCTGCGCCGGAAGTGCTTTGTGCCGTGCTCGAGCTGCTTTCGGTAACGGTGCTCTGCGAGGAGCCCGGCAGGGTGCTCGTTCTCGATTCGGCACTTGTTGAGGAGTCAGACGGCATTGAAGTTACATCGCCGTTTGTGCCGCAGCCGGTCATCAGGACAAGCGAGAGTGCCAGAACGGCGGCAAGAATGATTGAAACGATCTTTTTCATGTTGATATGCTCCTTTTGCCGGTATTTTTCCGGAAATACGCCGGTTTCATGGCCCTCATAGCCGCGGTAAATAATGCGGCTGACAGACCCGGGAATCATCAGGATTCCCAAATCAGTATTCCCGGCCTTTAAAGTATTATTCGGCAAGGAGAGAAAAAATGAATTCTTCCGTAAAATTGTTCAATTTTTTAAAATCCATGCTTTCGGTGTAAAGCTTTTCAAGCTCGTCGTGAACCGCCTTCGCTTTTGCAAGCATTTCTATCGCGTTTTCGGTAAGCTCGGCGGCAAGATTGCGGTTCAGCAGCAGCCGCCTTGAGCGCAAAACGGCGCCGTCCTTCAAAAATCTCCTTGCATGAACCGTGCGCGCAACGGAAAGCTCAATGCCGTGCAGGCTTTTCAGCGTTACAAGAGCAAGCGATACCTCGGGAATTATCAGGTGCTCGCAGTCCTCCTTGGGCTTCATCGGGCAGCGGCAAAAGATAACGTCGTAGCCGTTTTTAACCGCGCAGGCGCCTATCTGCTCAAGCAGCCTGCCGCTGACGCAGCCGTATTCGTCCTCAACGCCTATCACGCGCGAAGCGCAGGCCTTAACCGTCTCATCAAAAAAGACAATTCCCTGCGGAGTTATGCCGGAGAGCAGGCAAACGCTTTTTTTGCCCGGTGCGGCGTGCTTTTTCTTCGGTGTTTCCCTTGCGCAAAACCGCGCCGCAAAGCCCGAAAGCTTATCCTCAAGCACATACGGCGCAAGCAGCCTTTCATTCTCCTGAAAAAGGGCGCCGGCCGCGGAAAGGAACCGCGAGGAGCGGCGGTGAAAGATTGAGTTTTCAAGGCTGAGCGAGCGGATCTCATCGCTTTTTTGAAAAAGCTCCTTTTCGTTCCAGAATTCACCGAGATTTACTATGTTCTCCACCGCGCCGGGAAACCTCGGCTCAAGCACATGCGGAGCCGTGCCGTCCGCAATGCAGACGGAAAGGGAGGGAATCATTACGCCGTCAAGACTTTGCGGATCGCTGCTGCAAAAAACGCGCGTAACCTCATGTCCCTTTTCCTCGGCGGCTGCGGCAATTTTTTTCATGAACGAGGATTTACCCGTTCCCGGACCGCCCTTGATAATGTATGCGCGGCAGTTGCGGTAAGGGTTATAGAGTTCATCAAAGAACGAAACAAAGCCCGACGGACTGTTTGCGGCAAGAAAAATTTTTCTTTGAAAGCTCATTTGAGCACCTCCGTTAAAGATCGAATCGGTTGCCTGTTGATGATTATCCTGCTTTATACTATTCCCTGTCTTTACTTTTGCTACTTTGTAAAAACAAAAAATTTTATAACCGTTTCAGCTTCAGCAACGAAATAATTCAACCAACCTGGTGCTGTTTACAACTGTCAAAGAAATATAATTACAATTAAAAGTAAAAAGGGGCTGAGCTAATTGTTTTCAGAACAGCCCCTTTTGCTTGATTACTGTTCATACAATCGTATCGTCCAGCAGGAAATCAATAATTCCGATATTCAAAACGCCATTGTCGTCGTACCAGCGTTTGCGGATATCATGCCGAACGATGATCTTGGGGAACGAATCACCGGTCAGACCGAACGGCTTGTTTTCGGCGATTGCTTTCTCCTCGGTTTCCAACGCATAGGCGGACTGGATATAGGTCTTTTTGCTGCCGCGAGTGGCAATAAAGTCAATCTCACGGGCAACCTGCGCAAGATGACCGAACTTGTTCTTTTCGCTGCTGTAGACGATACCGATATCTACTTCACAGCCGCGAATGCGCAGCTCGTTGTAGATAATGTTCTCCATGATGTGCGTCATTTCCTGCTGGCGGAAGCCGATTCGTGCATTGCGAAGCCCCAAATCATCGCAGTAATACTTGTTGGGATAATCAAAATAGTCCTTGCCCTTCACATCAAACCGGCGGCATTCCTCGAATAGGTATGCGTCGGAAAGATGCCCGATATATGCCTTTACGGTGTTGGCGGATACCGTATTTTCTCCCGCAAGCTTCTGCTTTGAGTTCAGAGAATTGGCGATGTTGTTCGGATTCGTGAGTGAACCGACAGAGGAACACAGCAGGTCAATCGTAGCGGAAAGAATATCCTCGCGCTTTATCTTTTTTCGCTCAACGATATCTTTTAAGTATACCTCGGAGAAAAGAGATTTCAAATAGTTCATCTTTGTGGTGTCATCCGGTCTTGACAGAATCAGCGGCATGCCGCCGAAAAAGGCGTAGTCTTCAAACGCATCCGTTTTTTCACCGCCGACGGCAGCATAATACTCCGCAAAGCTCAAAGGATGAACCCGGATTTCATCGCTTCGTCCGCGAAACTCCGTGAGGATATCGCTTGACAACATTTTGGAGTTACTGCCGGTCACATAAATATCAAGATTCGGCAGAGATTTCAGGTCGTTGAGCGCATCGTAAAAGGTGATGGCTTTGCCCGCAGGGTTGTATGGATTCAAAACCTCATCGGACATTTGAATTTCATCAACAAACAGATAGTATTGCTTCGATTGTCCCTCTGTTTTTTCACGAACTGCCTTTGCAAGCTCTAAGGGATTACGGTATCGGATGTCCTTTGCAAGATCCAGTTCAAAGGATAGAATACGGTCATCCTTTACCCCTTGCTCCAACAGGTAGCTGCGGAATATATTACTAAGCAGATAGGACTTTCCGCACCTTCTGATGCCGGTGATTACCTTAACCTGACCGTCCCACATATACGAAATGAGCCTTTTCAAATATAAATCGCGTTTGATATCCATAAGTTATACCTCCGTTGAGAACTTAGCTGATATATTATACAACTTCTCAATTAATATTATGCTCAGAAAGCCTCACGATGTCAATAGATTCACTGAGAAGTTGAATTAAAAGTTATGGAACTTCTCAACAGAAGGCTCGAAAACCGCGAAGTAAGGGATAATTTTATGAAACGGTAACAGAATTTTTTAAAGAACAATAACGGCGCACTTTGTTTGCATAAATCGGTGTAACCTGGCAAAAAATAGCCGTGATGAATATTTACGGGAAGTGATTTACAGTGTCGGTTTCAAAGGAAGAATACTCAAATATGGCGAAGCGGTTTTCGCCCTCCTCGCCCATTCTGCTCGATTGCCTCAAGGCGTTTTTAACAGGCGGCCTTATCTGCTGCTTTGCAGAATTGCTGACCTCCCTTTTTTCAAAAACGCAGATGACGCTTGAGGAGGTCAAGGCGCTTGTTCTTGTTGTCATAATTGCCCTGACTGCCATTCTTACGGGCTTCGGCGTTTTTGATAACATTGCAAAGCACGCAGGCGCAGGCACGGCCGTTCCGATAACAGGCTTTGCAAACTCAATCGTTTCGCCTGCAATGGAGTTCCATTCCGAGGGATTCATACTCGGAACGGCGGCCAATATGTTCAAGCTTGCAGGCCCGGTGATTGTTTTCGGCTGCGGCAGCGCTGTGGTCTATGGGCTTATTATTTATATATTCGGCTGGTATTGATTTTTCGGCAAGGAGGAAAAAGCTTTGGCAACAAGAACGGGACGCACGGTTTTTCTTGAAAAAAAGCCGCGCATAATTGCAAACGCCGCCGCAGTTGGCAAAAAGGAGGGCGAAGGCCCCTTGGGAAAGGAGTTCGACCTTGTTTTTGAGGATGATACCCTCGGCTTGCCCTCATGGGAAAAGGCGGAAAGCGAGCTGCTCAAAACGGCTGTTAAAAAAGCGCTTGCAAACGCCGCAACGGAAAAAAGCGAGGTTGACGCTGTCTTTTGCGGAGATCTTCTTGATCAGTGCATCGGCTCGTCGTTCGGGCTGAGAGAGTTTCAGATCCCTGCCTGCGGACTCTACGGCGCGTGTTCAACAATGGCGCTTTCGCTGTGCATGGCGTCGCTTGCGATTGAAACGGGAGGCTTTGACTGCTGCGTTGCGGCAACGTGCTCGCACTTCTGCTCGGCGGAAAAGCAGTTTCGCTATCCGCTTGAATACGGAGGCCAGCGCACTCCCACCGCACAGTGGACGGTGACGGGCGCAGGCGCGGCGGTGCTCAAAAATACTCATGCTTCGGCAAGTCCGTATATCGACTGCGTTCATATCGGTACGATCTGCGACCTTGGCATTACCGACTCAAACAACATGGGTGCGGCAATGGCGCCTGCCGCAAAAAAGACCATTGCGGACTTTTTGCGCGACACGGGCACAGTGCCGTCGGATTACGACATGATCCTCACGGGAGATCTCGGCAAGGTGGGCAGCGACCTTTTAAAGGAGCTAATGCTCAAAGAGGAGGGCATTGACCTTTCCTCGGTCCACAACGACTGCGGTCTTCTTATCTATGACAGAGAGGCGCAGGACGTTCACGCAGGCGGCTCCGGCTGCGGCTGCAGCGCCAGCGTGCTTTGCTCCTATATTCTCAACAGGTTCCGCAACGGCTTTTTCAAAAAGGTACTGTTTGTTGCAACCGGCGCGCTGATGTCGCCCGTTTCGTCGCTCCAGGGCGAGAGCATTCCCGGAATTGCACACGCAGTACTCATCAGAAGCAATTAAAAGGAGGTCGGTTTTTATGAAAACTCTTTCGTGCGTAAAATTTTTCATGTGTCTTCTCAAATGCAATAAAATTCTCTGCCTTGTTAAAAAGGCTACGGTGCTGATGCTCGGCGCAGTCATGGTGTGCGCGGCGGTCTGCTGCCTTGCGGACAACAAAAAGAGCGTTAAAAAGTGCATCGCAAAGCTCAGGGCGGTGATGTAAATGGAGATGTTTCTTGACATTTGCAAGGCGTTTCTTGTCGGCGGAGCAATCTGCGTTATCGGTCAGCTCCTTATTGACCTGACAAAGCTCACGCCCGGAAAAATCCTTGTTTTGTTCGTTGTGGTTGGCGTGGTGCTCGGTGCCGTCGGACTTTATGAGCCGCTTGCAAAATGGGGAGGAGCGGGCGCAACTCTGCCGCTGACCGGCTTCGGCTATAACCTTGCAAAGGGAACAAAGGAAGCGGTTGCCGAAAAGGGACTTCTCGGCGCTCTGGACGGGCCGCTCTCCTCGGCAAGCGTCGGAATCATGGCGGCGGTAATGAGCGGTCTTATTGTTTCCCTTTTTGCAAGACCAAAAGAAAAATAACGCAAAAACCCTCCTGCGGTGCTTTCGTGCATTTTTGCAGGAGGGTAATTTTTTGTTTTACACTTTAGGGCGCGGCGCAAGGTTTGCTTTATTTTGCGCTGTCCGAAATTGAGATAAGACCGTTGAACACGCCGACATAAGCCGTACCGTTCGGGCCTATGGTAATAGGACCGTAGCTGTTGTTCCAGTTCCTGCCCGTTCCGGTGAAGACCTTGTAAACGGTCTCGCCGGTTTCAAAGTCAATGGCGGTGAAGTACCACGCAACGGCGCTGTCGGGGATATCCTCGTTCTGCTCTCTTGTGTAGAGATATACAAGTCCGCTCTTGGTGGAAAGCTTCGGAACAACGGTGCAGGACGCTTCCCTGCTTTCCCATACCACCTCGCAGCCCGTGCAGTCGGCGTTCATGTCAATCCTTGTTACGCCGGGATAGCTTGTCGGGTTCCTTTCAAGGAAGCCGGAGCCTGTTTCGGTATAGTTGTTTTCAACGATAAAGGAGCGGCCGTGGGCAATGAGGCTGTTTTCACTGACGGAGTAGCCCTCGTCAAAAACGGGCTGGGTAACTATCGTCTCTCCCGTGAGTCTGTCATAAACGACCACGTTGACCCGCTTGTCGGCGTTATCGGTGATTGCGCAGAGCTTTCTTACGGTGCCGTTTGAGCAGGGCACGTCAAGCAGAGTCGGAGTGGTTCCGCTGCCCTGATTGATTGCGCCGGGCTTGAGCGTTGTTCCGCGGTCATACTCGGTGCGCCAGGTGTAGCGCGGCGTTTTGGTTTCGTCAAGGTCAAAGCGGTACATGGCCGTGTCGGAAACGATATACATTCCGTCCTCGGCAACGGCAAAGCTGTTTTGAATTTCCTCGTTTTCAAGCTTTGTTATGCGGACTTCTTTTGTGTCCTTGTCAATAACGCCGACCTCGCCCGGACGGGTGACGAACCAGATGTTGCCCTCATAATCGGGAACTGCGTCCGTGATGAATGAGCCTGAGGGAAGATACGGCATAAGGTCATATTCCTCGTCAACGACCCACTTGCATTTTCCGTCCGTTTCGTCAACGCGGAAAATCTGAACAACATTGTCCGAGTTGCCGATTATCGGTCTGTCGCCCTTGAGCAGGTGGCAGTAAGCGCCGCCCGAGGTGTCGTTTGAGATAAGGTCAAAGTTGAAGGTCTTGAAAAACTCCCTTGTTGAAGCGCGCTGGGGAAGCCTTGTTTCGGCAAGAATTTCAAGCGTTTCGGCGTCGAGCAGGAGCAGACGGAAGCCGACAACGTTTCCGCTTATGCACATGATTCTGCCCTTGCTGTCAAACATGAGCGTTGCAACAAGGCCGCCGAAAACGTTCATTGACTTTGATTTGACAACGGGATTGATTCCCAGAGGGCCGGGATAGGAATAGGAGCCTGTGTTGTAGGAATTTCCGTGCATTCCGTTGACGCCCTCGGCTGCAAGCATGGGATGCTGCGGAACGTTCACGTCCGAAAGGACGTTGGCCGTTGCCGGTTTACCGTAGTAGGCCGGGCAGGCGCGGGAAACAAGCGGCTGGCGGATTGCGCCGCCGGGGCTGAGGAAGAACATCAGGAACGCTGAAACCGCCGAGAGTATCTTCATGAAGATACCTGAAAAAAATGCTGACATAAATCTTTTCTCCTTTTGCTTTTATTTTTGGCAGATAAATTATACATAAATTTTCCTGTCATGTCAATTTTATTATGAAACATTAACGGTCATTGGAAAAAGAGCGGTCAAAAGCTTCGGGTTCTTTGATCTTTGCGCGGTGTCCTTTGATCTTTGCGCGGTGTCCTGTTGACTATTGACCGAGTTTATTCTATAATAAACGGCATATTACGATAAAAGCCCGGGATTGTCCGGGGAAAGGGAGAGTAACCATGCTGGAGAGAAAGAATTTTTATCATAACGTGCTTGTTAAGCTGCCTGACGATTACCTCAACGGGCAGGACGCGGGCGAGCTTTCAAAGCTTAAATACGGTCTTTATTCCGTCGGCTGGTGCGGCTGCGAGATGATTGCGGTCTATAACGCCGCGCGGGATCTCGGCGTTAAAACCACGCTTGCGCGCGTCTGCTATGAGATGTATCCGAAATCAAGCATTGCAATGGGTTTTTTCGGCTCAAACGTCTGCGTGCTCGGAAAGTTTTTTGAGGAGCGGGGAATTGAATACAGCTCAACATGGGACTATAGCACCTTCTTCAATGAATTGCCCCATTGCCGCTGCGGAATCCTTTCGTTCTGGAACCACAGGCGCGTTTTTTCCTCGCTTCATACCGTTATGGTGAAGTATGTTGACGGAAAGATTGTAATTTTCAACAAATCCAACAAAAGGACAGAGCCCGTTCCCGTTGACAGCCGCAATGAGGTCACAAGCAAAAAGCTCTTTATCAAGGGCTATCTTTTTGAAAAGGGAGCGGAAGAATGAAAAACGAAAAGAAAAAAAGCTTTGTTTCGTCGCTCAAAAAGCTCATCGGCGTTAAGGAGGGCACAAAGCTTTCGCCGATGCTTGCGTATAACTCCGCAATCTTTTTCACGGGCGGCGGACCGTATGTTTTAGGCTCGTATCTGCTGCCGTTTCTGACCCATGTTGAAGGGCTTTCAACCGAGCAATACGGAACGGTTGCGCTTTTTTCCTGCATCTGTGACGCCATTACGGATCCCGTTATGGGTCTTATCACCGACCGCACAAAAAGCAGGCTCGGCCGCCACCGCCCGTATCTCATTCTGGGCGTTATCCCGGCGATAATCTCATATTTTTTGATGTGGAACTCGTTCGGAATTTCCGCCGCCGGCAACAGCACAAAAACCATGTGGTGGTATATTTTTACATATATGCTTTACAAAACGGTTTCAACGTTCATCACCGTTCCGCACACGGCAATGCTTGCAAAGATTGCGCCGGGCTATGACCTGCGTACGCAGTACAACGCAGTCAAAACCATTATGGACGCGGTTGCAAGCTATTCCTCGTTCTTTATTTCCGCAATGATTCTCGGCGGTATCAACGGCCTTATCACAACGCCGTCGTTCTCTCCGCAGTACCGCACGCGCTTTGCAATAATGGGCGGCGTACTGTGCCTTTGGACGTCGCTTCCGCTGATTTTCACCTTTAAAGGAACAAGGGAGGAAAGCTCCGAACATCAGGTCAACGAGCCGCTCAACCTCAAGGAGTTTTTCTCGCAGTATGCGCAGGTGGTAAAAAACCGCGTATTCAGGAAGTATTTCCTTTTCGGTTTGTTCATTCTGTTTTCCTCGGCGTTTGTTTCCCAGTGCTTTTATTATTACCTTGTCACGGTTCTCGGTCAGCAAAGCAACTACTCAATGCTTGTCATGGTCTCCGGAATCGGCGAGGCGGTGGGCTTTTTCCCTGCGTACTTTTTCTCAATCCGCAAAAGCAAGCAGCTTCCGGCAAAGGTTTTTGTTCCCGTTGCCGTTTCGGCGCTTTTGCTTGCGTGGTTCACAAGGACGCTCGGCAATCCCTGGATAATCTTCATTGTTGAGTTCTTCTACGGGCTCGGTCTTTCCGGAATGGCAAGCGTTCAAAGCAACATTCTTCCCGATGTTACCGATGTTGACGAGATGATAACCGGACAGCGGCGCGAGGGAGTTATTTCAACGTTTTCAACCTTTGTTAAAAAGTTTGTCAGCGGCTTTGCGGCGTTCGGCATCGGAAAAATTCTCGGCGCGTTCGGCTATAACACAACGCTGCTTGACGGTGCGCAGAGCGAAAGCGCGGTTTTCGGCGTTACCGTTTGCTATACGATTATCCCGGTCTGCTTTCTTACCCTCGCTTTCCTGTCCGTTCTGTCTTATGACCTCACAAGAGAAAAGCACGCGTTTATCAGGGAAAAGATTGATTTCAGGCATGAGCACGGCTATGTTGAGCTGACTGCGGACGAGCAGAAAATGCTTGAAAAAATTTCCGGCGTAAAATTTGAAAATATGTGGCTCGGAAAGACCGAGACGGAAAAAACAAAACAACTTTAAAAACTGATTTCTTGCTGCCGCGTTTTGCGGCAGTTTTTTTCTGTTGACGGGGACTTAAACCGCACGCTCTGCCTTTCCTTTTACGTCCGTCCGCTCCGCTGGGGTTACTTTTTCGGGCAGAATCCGTAGGGGCGTCGCTTGAGGCGCCCGAGTACTTTACCCATTGCACTGTTTACCCAC
>JAEDEQ010000037.1 GCA_016293225.1 Clostridiaceae bacterium | reverse complement strand
CTGCTTACCTTTGAGCATATCGGAAAGCGACTTGAGCGGGCGGTTGTTCGGGCCGGTGACGGGGCGTCCGCGGCGGCCGTTGTCGATGAGGGCGTCAACGGATTCCTGAAGCATTCTTTTTTCGTTGCGGATAATGATGCTCGGCGCGCCGAGATCAAGCAGCTTTTTAAGGCGGTTGTTGCGGTTGATAACGCGGCGGTAGAGGTCGTTGAGGTCGCTCGTTGCAAAGCGTCCGCCGTCCAGCTGAACCATAGGACGCAGATCCGGCGGAATGACCGGAACAACGTCAAGAATCATCCATTCGGGGCGGTTGCCGGAGTTTTTGAAGGCTTCAACAACCTCAAGGCGCTTGAGAATTTTTGACTTTTTCTGGCCGGTTGCGGTTTCAAGCGCTTCGCGCAGCTCGCTGTCAAGGGCGTCAATGTCAATTTCGCACAGCAGCTCCTTGATAGCCTCGGCGCCCATTCCGACGCGGAAGGTTTCATCGTTATAGTAGTATTCCTTAATGTCCTCATACTGCTTTTCGGTGATGACCTGGCACTTTTTAACATTGGGAACCGTGCCGGGATCAATAACAACATATGCGGCAAAATAGAGAACTCTTTCAAGATCTCTCGGAGACATATCTATCATGAGTCCGATTCTTGAGGGAATACCCTTGAAATACCAGATATGGGAAACGGGGGTTGCAAGCTCAATGTGACCCATACGCTCGCGGCGAACCTTTGCCTTTGTAATCTCAACGTGGCAGCGCTCGCAGATCTTGCCCTTGTGGCGGATACGCTTATAGCGGCCGCAGTGGCACTCCCAGTCCTTGAGCGGTCCGAAGATTTTTTCGCAGAAAAGACCGTCGTTTTCGGGCTTGAGGGTGCGGTAATTGATAGTCTCGGGCTTTGTGACCTCGCCGTATGACCATTCTCTGATTTTGTCGGGTGAAGCAAGACCGATTTTTATTGATTCAAAGGTAATATTTTCCATATATTTTAAGTCAGCCCTTTCGTTGTTAAAATTTGTTCTGAGAAAGTTTTACGTTCGATCACATATCTTCGCTGTCCGGAACAAAACCGGAATCATAGCCCGCGTCATTGACCGTCGGGTTAATCTCGTTGAAAAATTCGTTGTAATCAAAGGGCTTCTCTTCTTCATTTTCATCATCGTCAAGCTCTTCTTCACAGTTGCCGTCCTCATCGTCCGGATCGAAGTCAAAGTCAAGCTCATCATTGTCCTCAATTTCGGAGTCATCTTCGACAAGCTCCTCGTCGCTCATGGGCTGTTCGGGCTCTTCTGTTTGCCTGCGGAATTTGTGCAGGGAAACACCCTCGTCGCCGTCAATGTTCTGCTTGAGGTCAATCTCGTTTTCGTCCGCGTCAAGCACCTTAATGTCAAGTCCGAGCGACTGCAGCTCCTTAATGAGAACCTTGAACGATTCGGGAACGCCGGCTTTCGGAATATTTTCGCCGTTGACAATGGCCTCGTATGTTTTTACGCGGCCGACAACGTCGTCCGATTTAACGGTAAGAATTTCCTGAAGAGTGTAGGCTGCGCCGTAAGCTTCAAGTGCCCATACCTCCATTTCACCGAAACGCTGGCCGCCGAACTGCGCCTTACCGCCGAGGGGCTGCTGGGTAACGAGTGAATACGGGCCGGTTGAACGCGCATGCATCTTGTCGTCAACAAGGTGGTGCAGCTTGAGGAAGTACATAACGCCGACCGTGACGTCTTCGTCAAATTTTTCGCCGGTGCGTCCGTCGATAAGGGTCGATTTGCCGTTGGTGGAAAGGCCGGCTTCTTCAAGGGCGGCTCTGATGTCGTCCTCATGAGCGCCGTCAAAGACGGGAGTCATAATCTTCCAGCCAAGCTCGCGGCAGGCAAAGCCGAGGTGAACCTCAAGAACCTGACCGATGTTCATACGCGAGGGAACGCCGAGGGGGTTAAGCACGATGTCAAGCGGAGTGCCGTCCTCAAGGAAGGGCATATCCTCCTGCGGAAGAATTCTTGAAACAACGCCCTTGTTTCCGTGGCGGCCCGCCATCTTATCGCCGACCTGAAGCTTTCTCTTCTGGGCAATGTAGCAGCGGACAACCTTGTTTACGCCGGGGTTGAGTTCATCGCTGTTTTCGCGGGTGAATTCCTCAACCTTAACAACAATTCCGTATTCGCCGTGGGGAACGCGCAGGGAGGTGTCCCTGACTTCCCTTGCCTTTTCGCCGAAGATTGCACGGAGAAGTCTTTCCTCGGCTGTGAGCTCGGTTTCGCCCTTGGGTGTAACCTTTCCGACGAGGATATCGCCGGAGTGAACCTCTGCGCCGACGCGGATAATACCTCTTTCGTCAAGATCCTTGAGTGCGTCGCCGACATTCGGAATGTCGTTGGTAATTTCTTCGGGTCCGAGCTTGGTGTCGCGTGCCTCAAGCTCATATTTTTCAATGTGGATAGATGTGTAAACATCGTCTCTGACAAGCTTTTCGTTGATAAGAACGGCGTCCTCGTAGTTGTAGCCCTCCCAGGTCATGAAGCCGATGAGAGCATTTTTGCCGAGGCTGAGCTCGCCGTGGTCGGTTGCGGGACCGTCTGCAACAACCTGACCTTCTTCAATGAAATCTCCAACGGAAACCACCGGACGCTGATTGATGCAGGTGCCCTGGTTGGAGCGCATGAATTTGATGAGGTTGTAGCTTTCAACAACATTGTCCTCGCCGAGGACGTCAACTCTGTCTGCGCTGACATAGATAACCTTACCGGCTTTTCTTGCAAGAACGCAGACGCCGGAGTCGGTTGCGGCTTTATATTCCATACCGGTTCCGACCATCGGTGAATCGCAGGTAAGAAGCGGTACTGCCTGACGCTGCATGTTTGAACCCATGAGGGCACGGTTTGCGTCATCGTTTTCAAGGAACGGAATGAGCGCGGTTGCAACGGAGACAACCATCTTGGGTGAAACGTCCATGTAATCGACCCTTGACGGTTCAATTTCAAGGAACTCGTCGCGGTGACGGGCGTTGACCTTTCTCCTCATGAAGTGGCCTTCCTCGTCAAGCGGTTCATTAGCCTGAGCAACGGTGTATTCGTCCTCAACGTCTGCGGTCATGTATTCATAGGTATCAAGAACTCTGCCGGTTTCCTTGTCAACCGGGCGGAACGGGGCTTCGATAAAGCCGTATTCGTTGATTCTTGCGAAAGTTGCAAGATAGGAGATAAGACCGATGTTGGGACCTTCAGGAGTCTCGATCGGGCACATTCTTCCGTAATGGGAGTAATGAACGTCGCGGACTTCAAATCCGGCGCGGTCTCTTGAAAGTCCGCCGGGGCCGAGAGCCGAAAGACGGCGCTTGTGAGTAAGCTCGGCAAGGGGGTTGTTCTGATCCATGAACTGCGACAGCGGAGATGAACCGAAGAACTCTCTGACGGCCGCAATGACGGGACGGGTATTGATAAGAGCCTGCGGAGTGACCTTTTCAGGCTCCTGAGCCTGAAGGGTCATTCTTTCCTTAACGACTCTTTCCATTCTTGAAAAGCCGACTCTGAACTGATTCTGCAAAAGCTCGCCGACCGAGCGGATACGTCTGTTTCCGAGGTGGTCGATGTCATCGGCGCTGCCGACGCCGTTTGCAAGGCAGTTAAGATAGTTGATAGAAGCAAAGATATCGTCGATAATGATGTGCTTAGGAATAAGCTCGGTTGCTTTGCTTTCAAGCAAAGCAAGCTTTTCCTCCTTGCTCAGACCCTCAAGGGAGGGGAGGATGTCCATGAGAACGGTATAGCGAACATTTTCGTTGATGCCGATATCGCACAGCTCCTCCTTTGTGAACTCGGGAAGATAGGGCTTTATATCCACCATCTGGTTCGAGATGACCTTGACGGGCTCGTCGCGTCCTTCAACAAGGACGTAAGCCACCTTTGCTCCGGACTGAACAATCTCATTTGCACGTTCCTTGGTAATCAGCTCGCCCTCTTCGGCAATAATTTCGCCGGTCTGTTCGTTAACAATGGGAGCGGCAAGCTTCAGACCGCGGATACGGTCAAAGAGAGAAAGCTTTTTGTTGTATTTATAGCGGCCGACTCTTGAAAGGTCATAGCGGTGGTCATCAAAGAAAAGACCTTCAAGGTGACTCTGCGCGCTTGAGAGTGTGGGAGGCTCGCCGGGACGGAGCTTTTTGTAAACCTCGATAAGGGCTTCCTCCGTGTTTCTGGTTGAATCCTTTTCAAAGGTAGCCTCAATTCTTTCGTCATTGCCGAAGAACTCGCGGATATCGTTGTTGGTGTTAAGTCCGAGGGCGCGGATAAACGTGGTGATGGGGATTTTTCTGTTTTTATCAATGCGGACATAGAAAAGGTCATTCTGGTCGGTTTCGTATTCGAGCCATGCGCCGCGGTTGGGAATTATGGTCGTTGTGAAAAGCTTTTTACCCGTAACGTTGTGGGTCATGCCGTAATAAACGCCGGGCGAACGGACAAGCTGGGAAACAATAACGCGCTCCGCACCGTTGATGATGAAGGTGCCGCTGTCGGTCATGAGCGGGAAGTCGCCCATATAGACCTCGCTCTCCTTGACCTCGCCTGTCTCCTTGTTGTAAAGTCTTGCGGTAACGCGCATGGGCGCGGAATATGTTGCGTCGCGTTCCTTGCATTCCCTGACGGAATATTTAGCCTTTTTCTCCATTCTGTAGTCAACGAAGCTGAGGCTGAGGTTTCCGCTGAAATCGGTGATATCCTCAACGTCTCTGAGAACCTCCTTAAGACCGGTTTCAAGGAACCATCTGTAAGAATCCTTCTGAACCTGAATGAGGTTCGGCATCTTCATAACTTCCTGAATTTTACCAAAGCTCTTTCGAGTATTGGTTCCGAGTTTTACATCGGTAACATTGACCATTCGCTTATCACTCCACGTTTTTAATTTGCCTTTCGCGGCATGCGCTGTGCGTTCGGGCACAGAATATTGCAAAAATCTATTGACTTTTTTCGGCAATAATGCTATCATGCTCTTGGAAGATAAAAAGCATTATTGCGCATTTTCGCATAATATGTTCTGACATGATACCACAAACCGCTTTCAAAAGTCAAGCGGTTTCTTTTAATTTTTGGGAGATTTTTTTAAATTTTGCCTTAATTTGCCCGATTTTTGCCGTTAAACTTCCGTAAGATAATTTTATAAGCACAACAGCCGCCTTTTGCGCAACCGGAAGCACTTGGTCTCCGACAGCGGAAAAAGCGGCTGATTTTTAAAAAAGACGGCTTGAAGCCGATAAAAACACGAGGGGCAGTGGATAATTTGTTGCGTTGATGTGTATTCGTAGCTATTTAGCAGACAATGGTTTTTGTGTTCGGTTTTTCTATTTCGCGGGGCTTCTGTTTGCTTTTTATCAGCGTGCCTTGGAGCGGTAATCGATGCAGCTGAAGACATATTACCAAAAGATGAATTATTAATAATTTGTTAACAAATTGCCATGCATAACATGGTAAAGTGTAGGTGAACAGTAATAATCCGGAGGTGCTTCATTATGAAAAAGATTCTTTGTGTTTTGCTTTCTTTTATTTTGATTTTTGCAATGACCGTTCCGGCTTTTGCGGCAGTCAATATGTTTGAAACAAAAAGCCAGATTCCCGTTGTTGTTATTTCCGGCGACGGAAACACAATTTATGACAAGGACGAAAAGCCGCTTTCAAAGCTTTCGGGCTTTTTCGGAAACAACGGCGGTGCAAGCGGCGACACCGACGAAGCGGTGAAAAAACTTCTCGGCTCGGCCATGCACATGTATAAGGAGTATCTTTTGGAGGGCATTTTCAAGGATAACTGGGAACCGTTCTATGCTGCAATTCAGGAAGAGGTTTCAAAGGCCTTCGGCGATATTCTCCTTGATGAAAACGGCGAAGCGTCCAACGGCACCCACATCAGCCAATGGCACAGGGATCAGGTTGAATATTCAATGAACAATGACCGCAAGGGCGACAAGGGCTTCTATGACCGCGGCGACTACTTCTTCTGGTATGACTGGCGTCTTGACCCGATGGAGATTGCAAAGGACTTCAATGAGTTCATCAAAGCCATCAAAAGGGTTACCGGCAGCGAAAAGGTTTCAATAATCTGCCGCTGTCTCGGAACGAATGTTGTCTGCGCATATCTTGAGCAGTTCGGCAGCGATGATATCTACGGCGTCGGTTTTGACGGTTCGGTCTGCATGGGCGCCGAGCCTATCAGCGAAGCGCTCAGCGGAAAGTTCAAGGTTGATGTTGTTGCTATTGAAAGAATTCTCCGGGACGGAAACGCATTCGGAACATTCGACATTGATCCGTTTGTCATTTCCTGCATTGACCTTGCTCAGAAGAGCGGAATTATTGACGCTTATGTCGGCTATAAGAAAGCCACACTTTATGCAAAGCTTGTTGAGGGTGTAACAAGCGCTCTTGCCCTTTCAAGCATTTCCTATCCCTGCTATTGGGCCTGCGTCAAGCCCTCCGACTTTGACACTGCTGTCAAATACGTTTTCGGCAAAGAGGGCAGTGAAAAATATGTCAAATATGCAGGCCTGATTGAAAAGATTACAAACTATAATGAAAAGGTTAAAAAGCACATTCCGGAGCTTATAAAGGGACTTCCCGAAAACGGAGTAAAGGTCGGCGTAATTTCAAAATACGGAACCCAGATGATTCCGACCTGCCAATCCGCAAACAATATTGCCGATACCTTTGTTTCGGTAACAAGCTCGTCTTTCGGCGCAACAACCGGAACAATATACGAGCCTCTCTCCGATGAATATATTGCTGCACAGCAGGTAAAGGGTCTCGGAAAGTATATCTCACCGGACAAGAACATTGACGCTTCAACCTGTCTTCTTCCGGATAACACCTGGTTCATTAAGGGCGTCAGACATTCCGAATGGACTTATGCTGAGGATATGCTCCTCATGACGGTTGTAACAAGCGACAGACAGCTTACGATTGACGATTTTGACGAGAGCCAGTTCATGGTTAAGCATCCGACAGATTGGTGGGCAATGACCGCCATGACGGAGGAAAACTGCAACACCGAAAACTGGGAGGTTGACGAAAAGCTTGATCATCCAACAACCCTTCCCGGAAAGCTGCTTGCATTTCTGACCTCGTTCTTCAACTGGTTCAGGGAGCTTGTGAGAATCCTCAGAAATAAAATTAATTCGGGAGAGTAAAAGTTAACACTGTTTTGGGGCTGTTCTGAAAACTGAACAGCTCCCTTTTTTCATGCTTATTCCGTGTTTTCAGAACAACCCCCGGTATAATATATGTGTGAATTTTTATTGCTTTGAATGTGAATTATCTGTTTTGAAAAGACGAAAAAGGCTGCGTTTTGTCTTTTTGCTTTTCTGTTTGCCGCCGCAGTCGTTTGCCGCGGCAGCGTCACCTTCAAAAACAGCTTCCTCACATTTTGGGCAGACCTGTCTTCCCTCCGGAATCTCGTTTCCGCACATTATGCAGCGCTCGCTCTTAAAAACAAACAACTCCGATTTATCCATAATACCTCTGCCTTTCCGATCTTTATAAAAATGGATTACACAGCATTATTATACGCCGGCCTTGTGTCAAAGTTTGCTGAAAAAGGCACTTTGATACACAGTGCGGTGGATTATATCCTCGGACTTACCGATTAGAAGGGTCACAGAAAGTAGTTTTACGCCCTTTTGCTGCAATAAGCTCCTTTTTGTTTGCTGCTTTTTGCCTTGAGCTGACTTTTGACCTGTGTTCGTCATTCTATATGAGCCGTTTTTCCCCTTGATGTGCGAGTCTTTACATTTTTGCCGCTTTGTGGTAAAATATACAAAATCAGCAGGCAATCTGACGTCTGCTTTGTAAAAGCATAATTCGCCTGAAAGGGGAAAAATATAATGAGCAGAAAAATAATTATTGCAGGAGCAGGACACGGCGGTCTTATCGCAGGCGCCCTGCTTGCCGAAAAAGGCTATGACGTTACCGTTTACGAAAGAAATATCAGAGACGATCTCGGCTATGACTGGGAGGATTCCGTTGAAAAGAAGATTTTCCGCGAATGCTCGCTCCCGGAGCCGGACGAAAGCGCATGCAGACCCGGTCAGAGCATGAAGTTCTATAACCCGAACCTCAGGTCCTCGATAACCGTCAGTCCCTCCGGCGAAGGCAACGTAATGATTGAAAGAAAGTATCTTTATAAAATGCTGCTTGAAAATGCCGAAGAAAAGGGCGTCCGTTTTGTTTTCAATGCAGAAATTCTCTCTCCTATCATGGACGGTCTGCGCGTTGTTGGAATCAGAACGACCGACGGGGATGTGTTCGGCGATCTTGTTATTGACGCAGCCGGCATCAATTCGCCGGTCAGACGGAATCTTCCCGTTTGCTGCAATATTGACCGTGACTACGACTACGGCGAGTGCTTTTATGCTTACAGGGCATATTTTGACAAGCTTTCCGCGCCGGAGCCGGAAATACCGTATGAGGTCTTCCTCAAGCCCGGCGGAGAAAGAGGCATTTCATGGGTCATTACATGGGACAATGAGGTTGACGTTCTTATCGGAAAAATGCAGCCGCCTTCAAAGCGGGAGCTTGAAGTCGAGCTTGAAAAAATGAGAGAATTCAGCCCGCAGATAGGACGCAAGGTGCTGCGCGGCGGTCAGATCGGACAGATACCGGTGCGCCGTCCGCTCTCCGTAATGGTCTGCGACGGATATGCCGCCGTCGGTGACAGCGCATATATGACCCTTCCCATGACAGGTTCCGGAATTTGCGCGTCAATGCGCGCCGGAATGATTCTTGCGGACGTTGTTTCAAATGATAAGAACTGCGAATTTTCCGCAAAAACCCTTTGGGAGTATAACAAAAGATATATTCTCCATTTCGGTCTGAACTTTGCGGCTATAGATATTCTTAAAAATATCATTATCTGCATGGAGACCGAGGGAATAAACTTCCTCTTTGACAAGCAGATTATTACCGAAAGCGACATGAAATTCGGTAAGGGTCAGGGCGGAAATATGTCGTTTTCGGACATGGCGTCAAAGGCTTTCAAGGGAATCGGCAATCTTCCCGTCCTTTTCAGAACCGCAGGTGCGCTCTCCAAGGGCGACGCGGCAAAAAAGGTTTACAGGGAAATTCCTCAGGAATATGACGAGGCTGCCGTTCTGAAGTGGAAAGCGGATGTTCTTGCCGCCTCGGCATTGATGGTCAGATAAATCACGGTCAACGGAATCGGAGAAAACAATGCACAATAAAAAATATGTTAAAGAAAAGCTTGTGCTTTATCTTTTTAAAATACTGATAACGGCCGCATATACCGGAGCGATGTATCACTGCTGGGTGAGGTTCTTCAACCCGTTAATACCCACGCCGTTCTTCAGACTCGGTAACTATTTCATGGCCGCTTTGATAATGTTCATTTATGTGACCTTTGTCAAGTTCTACGGCGGCTTTCAGGTTGGCACGGCCACCCGTTCCGACCTCATCTTTTCGCAGATAATCGCAATAGCGTTTTTGCAGGCGACAAGCTACATCATCTTTTCGCTTCTGAGCTATAAGCTGGTTTCCGTCCTGCCGTTCATTGTGATGTTCCTGACCTTTTCGGTCTTTTCGGTCGTGTGGGTTTTCCTTGCGGACTTTGTTTATTATAAGATTCACGCAACAAAAAGGACGGTTGTTGTTTTCAACAATGTTGATTCCTATATCTCGCTCAAGGGCATCAGAAAGCTTGAAAGGCGCTTCCGCGTTGTCCGCACGCTCAATTCGGAAAAGACCTCGCTTGAGGAGCTTTTTGAAATTCTTGAAAACGCGGACGCGGTTTTCCTTTGCGGCGTTCCGTCCGATTACCGCAACGAGGTTGTAAAATACTGCATTGCCGAGGGCAAGGTGGCCTATATCAAGCCGAAAATTTCCGACACCATTATCCGCGGCGGAAAGACCATTCAGCTTATGAATATACCCGTTTACCGCTGCAAGCGAAGCGACGGAAATCTGGTTTACCTTTTTACAAAGCGGCTTTTCGATATTGTTTTGTCGCTTATCGGTATCATTGTGCTCTCGCCGGTTTTCTTTGCCATTGCGGTAGCGATAAGGCTTGACGACCACGGTCCCGTTTTTTACAAGCAGAAAAGGCTCACAATAAACGGCAAGGTTTTTGAAATCCTTAAATTCCGCAGCATGCGCGTTGACGCCGAAAAGGACGGTGTTGCACGGCTTGCCGGTGATGACGATGACAGAATAACCAAGGTTGGAAAATTCATCAGGAAGCTGCGTCTTGACGAGCTGCCGCAGATTTTCAACATTCTTTCCGGTTCAATGTCAATCGTCGGGCCGCGCCCTGAAAGGCCGGAGATTGCCGCCGAATATGAAAAGCATACGCCTGAGTTTGCTCTCAGACTTCAGGTTAAGGCGGGTCTTACCGGTTACGCGCAGGTTTACGGAAAGTATAACACTCCGCCGTATGATAAGCTTCAGATGGATCTTATGTATATTGCGAATCAGTCGCTGCTTGAGGATCTCCGTCTGATACTCATGACGCTTAAAATCATGTTCATTCCCTCAAGCACCGAGGGCATTAGCGCGGACAGCCGCACGGCTGAACGCGAACACAAAAACGAAGATTGAAATTTTTCAGAAGTGAAAGAATATGGACAAAAAGGAAGTTGTTGTAATAACAGGCGCAAGCAGCGGAATCGGTCGTGCCTGCGCCGAAGCTTTTCTCGCGGACGGCTCCGCGGTCTATTCTTTGAGCAGGCACAAAAGGTTTGACGATGTGTTCCACATCACCTGCGATGTTACAAACGAGCAGCAGGTGAACGCGGCGTTCAAGGAGATATATGAAAAAGAGGGACAGATTGACCTCCTCATTAATAACGCAGGCTTCGGAATTTCCGGAGCGGTTGAGTTCACCGGGCTTGCTCAGGCGAAAAAGCAGCTTGACGTGAACTTTTTCGGCTGCTTCTTGTGCTGCCGGGCAGTCTGCGGATATATGAGAAAAAACGGCGGCGGAAGAATAATCAATATAAGCTCAATGGCGGCGCCGCTTTCCATTCCGTTTCAGGCGTTTTACTCCGCCTCAAAAAGTGCGGTAAATTCGCTGACTCTTGCGCTTGCAAACGAGCTGCGCCCGTTTAATATCAGCGTTTGCGCTTTTATGCCGGGCGATGTTAAAACAGCGTTCACGCAAGAGCGCGAAAAGGAAACGGCCGGAGCCGAGGTTTACGGCGAGATAATCGGTAAAAGCATTGCGCAGATGGAAAAGGACGAGCAGAACGGAATGAGCCCGGAAAAAATTGCAAGGGCCGTTCATTCTCTTGCCCGGAAAAGGAACCCCAAGCCGCTTTCAACAACCGGCGCAAATTACAAGCTTTTTGCCGTGCTGTCAAAGCTGCTTCCCGTGCGCACGGTCAACCGCATTATAGGTATGATATACAGCAGATGATGAATTTTATAGTTTGCGCTTTTTGCAAAAACAGAAAGGTGTGATTTTTTTGGACGAACAGAACGGTTATTATGCACCGCCTCAGGCTCCGAACTATTACGGCGCGCCCGATCCGATGATTCTTGCACGCAAAAAAAGAGAAAAAAAGGAGCTGCGGCTCCAGAGCATTTTTGCCTCCTGCGCCGTGCTCGCGCTTGTGCTTGTTCAAAATATTGCCGTTTCGCTTATGGCGCTTACGGGTCTTTATGAAAAGTATCTGAACGACCCGCTTTTCCAGTCCGGCGCGGATATAATCATCATTCTCCTTTCTGTTCTGCTCCCGTTTTCGGTTTTCGGAAAGCTTATTGAAAAAAAATCCGGACTCAAAAACAGTCTGCCGTTTGAAAAGCCGAAAGCCAAAGGACTCATGCCGCTTGCAATCGTTTCGGGTCTCGGCTTCTGCATGGTTGCAAATATTATTACAAACGTGCTCATATCGTTTGTTTCAGCGTTCGGCGTGGAGCTTTCCTCGCCCGATCTTGCAATGCCGGACGGAGTGCTCGGCTTTGCCGTTTCTTTCTGCCGCATAGTTGTTGTTGCGGCGTTTGTTGAGGAGGTTGCCTTCCGCGGCTATATTATGCAGAACCTCAGAAAATTCGGCGACGGTTTTGCGGTGGCAATGGCGGCGCTGGTTTTTGCTTTGATGCACTGCAATCTGATTCAGGCACCGTTTGCCCTCATAGTGGGCTTTGCGCTGGGTTATCTCAGCATTAAAACAGGCACGCTCTGGACTGCGGTTATTATCCATGCGCTCAACAACTGCATTTCTCTTGCTGTGTCGTATCTGAGCGGCAGCGTTGAGGAAAAGCTACTCAATTACACCGTCTCGCTGATGATATATGCGCTCATTTTTGCAGGACTTTTGTGTTTTATTGCGTTCGTCAAAAGGGCAAACGCTCTTCCGGCTTTCAAAACGCGCACCGCGCTTTCAGCAACCTCAAAGGTGCTGACCTATCTCACAACGCCGACCATGCTCATAGCAATTGCGCTGATGCTTTATTTCACGGCGCAGTATGTCAATCCTGCGGGGTGACGGCATTGGAAAAGAGGTTCATGGAAAGGGCGCTGCTTCTTGCGCTCCAGGCGGCTGAGGACGGGGAAATTCCCGTGGGCGCGGTCGTTGTGAAGAACAATGAAATAATAGGCGAGGGGAGAAACCGCCGCGAAAAGAAAAAAACGCCCCTTGCCCATGCGGAGATTGAAGCCATACACAGCGCGGCCGAAACGCTCGGTGACTGGCGGCTTTCCGGCTGCGAGCTTTACGTTACGCTTGAGCCGTGCAGTATGTGTTCCGGCGCAATATTGAATTCAAGGCTTTCCTTGCTTGTTTTCGGAGCGTATGACGAAGCGGCAGGAGCCGTGATAAGCCGGGAAAATGTGTTTTCTCCGTTCAGAAATGACGTGCGCGTTGTCGGCGGCTTTTTTGAAAGCGAGTGCAGGTCTTTGCTTACGGAATTTTTCACTGCTTTGAGGTAAAGCATTCGTTATCTATTATCCATTATCTCTTATCTCTTATCTAAAAGCACAAAAAAACAGCTGTGTGATGTATAGTCATACTCCGGTTTTACACTTGTCGTTGTTTGCAGAGCTTACTTTTATTGGCAGGCTCTGCTTTTTCTTTGGTTTCTTCTGCGGGAGTTGTCAGCGATAACTGACTGAGGGAGAGAAGAATATTTTTCATTGTTTTATGAGTTTTGCACAAACAATGTGCAGTTTTGCAATACGTCTTGAAATTCATGGAAATTATTGATATTTAATAGCTGAGAAAACCGATACGACACGATAATGCTTTGCGCCTTTCAAAATCAGTATCAGACATATAAAAGATACAATTATACATCAAATGTCATAATTAAAAAATATTGACTTTTTTCTGTAATATCCGTATAATCTAATTGTAAAGACAAATTCGAAATATCACAGTTGCTCAAAGTATTCAAAGAAAGGAGACCAAAAATGAAAACTCCACCGGTAATTTTCCTGCCGTTGTCAGAGCCGAAAGGCAACGGCAGATTAAACAGATTTATAACTTATTTTACATCTAAGGAGGTAATTTGTTGTGAAAAAATCAATAGCAGTTATTGCAGTGGTTCTCATCGTTGCGGTTGCAGTGGCGGCGGCTTTCTTAGGAAGCTCACCTTTTGAAAAAAAGGAAACCGAGCCGCAGACTTCGGCGCAGACAAATCAATCCGCCGAAGTCGAAGTCAACAGACTTTCCTCTGCGCCTTATTCAGACGTCGAGGATATTTGTAAGCATTCAACCAACATTGTTAAAGCGGCTCTCGTTTCTTCCGAAAAATTCAATTACTATTTGAACGAAAGTGTTTTCCGCGTCATTGAGGATTACACAGACAACACCCCCGAGGAGATTTATGTTTATGACAAAGCGGATGAGAGACTGATTTCAGGAAAGGAATATTATCTCTTCCTTCAAAGTGGGGAAAGCGCGCTTTATCCTCACCCCATTTTTTCAAGCACAATTAAAGGAACAGTTCTTGCAGTCGGGGAAAACGGTATCGAAACCGTTGAAAACGGAAAGGTTGAAATAAACCCGTCAGAGGTTGAAAAAATTGCAAAGAACGCCTTGAAGAAAGGTATTGTCGGTTCTGCGCTCGGAAAACGTCTCGAGGTTTCTTCTTCGACCGACAAGTCAGTTCTGGCGGACGAATCAGATGTGATTGCTGAAATCAAGGTTTCGCATGAAGCCGCTCAAAACAAATATGTTGCCCGCTATCAGGTTGACGACTTCAGGGTTGCCGACGCAAAAGACAGCAAAAGCAAAGATCCCGGAAAGCTTGATTATATTCTTCTTCCGCCGGGACTTAAAGCTGATACTGCTTATTATGTCTTTATGAAGCTTGATCCGGACGGTGGTCTTGTACCCTTCTCAAGAGCCTATCCCGTCATTGAAAAAAGTGAAATCAACCTTGAAGACTATATAACCGATAAATGAGAATGACGAGTAACTCCGTGTATCGTGACAAAAGAAAAGCTCCCCGTGAAGGTACGTTTGCACCTTCACGGGGAGTTCTCTCATTTAATCATTCCGTGATATCTGCCCATCCAATAAGGCAGGGTGTAGGTTGTTGAGCCTTCCATGGTGCCCGACTGCGAGCGTGTGCCGAGGGAATAGGTTGAGCCGTTATATTTGTGCAGCTCTCTTTCATCTGGGGCGGCAACCTTCCAGGGGAGCTTTCCGCCGCAAAGGACAACGCCGATTACCTGAAGCACGCCGTTTTTGTTGTTGTAGAACAGCGGCTTTTTAACGTTCCGGTCGTATGAAAGCTCTGCCGTTCCGTCAATTCCTGCGGCGCTCAGGTCAAACATTGTGATATCGTCGCGGTTGCTGTTTGAAGCAAGATAGCGGCGCGTGTCTATCGGATGGCGGTTAAGCGACCAGGAAGCGGTTTCAATGAGGCTGTTGCCGTAAACATCGGTCTTTTCCTCGTCGGGATATGCAAGCTGATAGATGTAGTACCAGCAGGGATTTTCGCTGTGCGAGATAGAATACCACCAATCGTTGAGTCCTTCTCTGTAGTATGAAAGGAGAGTTTCATCGTCCTCCATCTGGAAAAGCAGATAGTATGCAAGCATTGCCATCTCCTCGTCGGAATAGTTGAGGATAAGGCGGTAAACAAACTTGAACAGGTCAGTCTTGACGAGCGGACGGAGAATGAAGCCGAGCACCGGGGAAACGCTGTTTGCATATTCAAGTATGGACATATTGTAGCGTTCAAGCTCCTGGGTCATGATTTTTGCATATTCATATGCAGGATCGAGCGCCGCCATGCGGTATTCGTCTTCCCACTTCTGATCGCCCGTAACATAGGCGGCAAGCTTAAAGGCGGAAAGAATGACCGAGGTCTGCAGCGGAGCGCCGCCGAGCACCTGTCCGTTGTGGAAATAGGTGCGGCTGAACTTGCCCCAGGTGGTGGGCTGTCCGCTTCCGTCGCAGAGGGCGTAGCCGTTGTCAACAATATGCTGGGCAAAGGAGTCCATTGTTCTTACTATGAGATCTTTTATCTCCGCGTCCTCCGGGCCGAGGATATCATATGCAAGCTTATAAATGAAAAGGTGACCGATAATTTCGTCGGCGCTGGTGTCTCCCTTATAAATGATGTCGCTGACATCATAGCCGGAGCCGATAAGGTCGTTCCAAAGCCTTTCGGGAATCTTTCCGGAGGCGTCAACCGTAACGCCGCGGAGGTTTTCGCCGTTGAGAAGATAGCCCGCGGAGCTTTCCTTTTTTGTTGAAACGCCGGTTGCGGTGCCGTCGCCGTTGTGCTTCCAATAGATATAGCCGTCAATTTCCTTGCCCTCGTCGAGGAAGGAATAGGTTCTTGACCAGAAGCCCTCAAGCAGTCGGGTTCTTTTTGCCGCTTTGTAGGTGTCGTTTTCGCCGAAAGTTGCCCAATCGCCGGGAACAAAGAGCTTGAGATTGTCTTTTTTCATCAGATATGAGCCGACGCCGAACTTGAGATACTTGTTATACATTGAATCAAAAGCCGAAGCGGGGCTTTGCTCGGGTACATTCTGCGAATAATCGCCGCCTGACTTGAGAACGTCGGCCGAATACCATTTGCCGACATTGACGTTGCCGACATCTCCGTTGCGCTGGGCGTGAACAAGAGCTTCAACCGTGCCGGTTCTCATTGAGATATATGTAAGAAGCAGAACCGCCTCGGTGGAAAGATAGGCTGTTTTCCTTGCGGCTTCAATTTCTTCCTTTGTTGCGGTCGGATCGTTGCGCAGAACGGCATAGCGCATGAGCTCGCCTGCGCCGTACATTGAGGTCCAGAGTCCGTCGTTGTCGCTTTCCTCTGAGACCCATTCTCCGTCAACGAGGTCTGCGTTTGAAACCATGCCGCGCCTTGCAACATACTTTTGCGTGTTCTCGCTCATTATTGCGGCCTTTTGGGTTCCGCTGATGTCCTTCATTTCAATGTGGGTATAACCTCTTGCCATAACGGTCCAGATTCCGTTTTCACCGTCGGGGTAGATTGCAAGGACGTTGCCGTCGGTCGTGTCGGCGGAATAGAAGTATCTGTCGCCCATGAAGCGCTGCTCTTTGTCGCGCGGATTCTTTGCGTTTTCGCAGGTTCTGAGCACGCCGTAGTCTGTGATGCTCCACTTTGCTCCGTCCTTTGTAACGGCCTCTTGGGCGTTCTTGTAATCGAGCGAATTTTTGATAAAATCGGGTGCGTCTTTGCTGTTGTTTTTATAACGGGTAACAACCTTTTGGAGGTTTGTGCCCTCGTCTGCGGCTGTTCCGTTATAGTCCTGACGGGTTTTGCTTATTGCTTTTTTGGTCGGAGTTTTAACAACCCTGAGAGTTACGGTGCTTGAAAGCCCGTCAGGGTTTCCGGCGGTAATTTTCGCCGTACCCTCGCCCACGGCGGTCACGCGTCCCCAGGAATCAACCTTTGCAACCGAGGAGGGCTCGGCGCTCCAGGTGAGGGTGCGTTTTGAGACCGAGGAGGAAAAAACGGGTTCAACGCTTCTGCTGTCGCCGATATCCATTTCCCAGTTTTCGGGAACAACAAGGCGCAGCGTAGCGTCATTCTTTTTGAACGCGGCCGAGGCACTCACGCAGGTACTCATTACAAGCGCAAGTGCAAGAATCAGTGATAAGACTTTTTTCATATTCTTCCCCTTTCCATTAAATACGCAGCAGCGCATTTTTTTCGTTTCTATAATAGCACAAGCGCCATTTTCCAGTCAATGGAGAAACTGTGAATATTTTGAGTGTTAAAAGACAGGGTAACTGCTTAAATAATAAAACGCCGCGGGGCAAAACCGCGGCAAAATATGTGTTGTTTCAGTCTCAGTCAACGGAGAATTCGCAGGTGGTATAGGAGTCTTCTACGCTGTGGTAAATATAATAAATGAATGTAATTCTGTAATTACCTTTTGGAGCAGTTCATTGATAACACCTCAATTAAGATTATAAAAGTTAATTGTATTGTTAACAGTAAATGTTTGGTACAATTTTAGAAAATAAGTACTAATTTTATAAAACTGCTGTACAAGAAATATAATGTTATGTATACTATAATTATTAAACCGGCTTAAAAAGCAAGATAGCGCAAAAAAAATAAGGAACGAAAGGGTTGTTTATATGAGGAAAAAGTTGATTCTTGCGGTTCTTTTGAGCTGTATTGCAGCGCTGGCAGTCGCCGGAACAGCTATATATTTCATGATATACCGGCCGTTCGATGTTGTAGAAGCCAAAGTTGAAATCGGCACTCCTTTTACTGACGTAGATCTGCAGAGTTGTGTCCGGCAGTTTAACAATGACCGCAGTCGGGGATATATTGATTATATGCGCAAGGGCTTTGAATTTGAGCCAGACAATGCCAACGAGTACTGCGTTGCGGAGGTTACCGTCAAGGTGTACAATCCGAGCAAACTGACAACATTTGCGTTGTACCTTTTTCCGAAAGCAGATAACGATGTTATTTGCTACTTGGAGCCATACATGAAAGCCGTTAGCCTTTCTCCGGGCGAGACGAAGGAGGTAGACTCACGTTTTGTGTGCCGCAGAAACAATATGAGTGATAAAGAGCTTTCGGACTTTATCGGTGGACTTGATTTTTATCTTTTGGAAGACGATAACATTTTTGGAAAGAAAAAAATCGAGGTATCGCTAAACGAGTTTACATCCAAGTGACCGATTCGAGAACAGATATAAGGATTAAGAAATAACCGCCGATTAAGTCCAATTTGATTTTTCCTTCATTCAACGCAAACGTTACGATTCCATGGGTTGAAGCAGAGTTTATTGGATTAAACTGAGACATATATAGATATATATAATGAAAAGCACCGCAGACGGAAAATCTGCGGTGCTCGCCGTTTTTATATCAACCTTTACTTTACGGTAATTACAACCATTTCGCCGTTTCTTGAATATCGGCTCCAATTTGACCATCCGGTTTTGGTTCCGTTCTTTTGGAAAACCCTGACCGCAATGGTAGATATTCCGGGGTGAGGTCGGTGAGCTTTACGGCTTTTTCCCGATGCTTTTTTGCAAATATCGCTTTGCAAGCTAAAATAATCAAAAATTTTTAACAAGTCAACAGAGTGTTAATTTTATTGCAGAGCTATTACAAATAGAAATTCAGGTTGAAGAAGATGAG
>JAEDEQ010000036.1 GCA_016293225.1 Clostridiaceae bacterium | reverse complement strand
CACCTTTGAAATGGCACCCCCTGCGGGAATCGAACCCACAACTAACCCTTAGGAGGGGTTTATTATATCCATTTAACTAAGGAGGCATTTGGTACTGTATTAACATGATAACGATCGCTTTTCTTGAAAAAGCGGTAGTTGCAACGAATTCTTAGGAGGGGCTTGTTATATCCATTTAACTATGGAGGCATTTGTTATTACGAGCATAGCGAGTAACAAGGTTCTGACACGAAGTGTCAGGTTCTTATATCCATTTAACTATGGAGGCATACTCTGTTCTTTTTTCGTGCGCTTTATTTTATCACCCATTGAAGCTAATGTCAAGAGTTTTTCACCGTGAGTTATTTGACAATCAAACGGCGCACGGGTATAATAAAAAAGGTTTCGTTTAATGCGACAGCTTTACGGGAGAGGTTTTAAAATGGGTTTAATTAAGCAGAAGCTTGTAATTTTTTGCAGGAAGGTTCTTTTTTTTCATATCTGGCCCTTGGTTTTCAATTTGTTTAAGCACAGACCGCTTGACGAAAAGCTTGTTCTTTTTGCATATAACCGCAATTACAGCTCAATGCCGGACAATATGGCGGGCGTTTTTGAGTACCTGAAAAACAAAGGCTTTAACTGCGTTGAAATGGCGTCGCCGAAGAGCGGACTCAAACGCTTTCTTTTCAATCTCCGCTTCCAAAAGTATTACGCCGTTTGCAGGTGTGTTTTTTTAACGGATAATTTTGACCCTGTCTATGCCCACGAGCCGAGAGAGGGTACGCGCGTAATTCAGCTCTGGCACGCCTGCGGAGCATTCAAAAAGTGGGGCTATTCAACCGCAGACCTTGCCTGGGGAGCAGATAAAAAAAGTCTTTCAACTTTCCCGATGCACAATACCTATACAGATGTTTTTGTTTCAGCCCGGACTGTTATCCCCTGCTACGCCGAAGCGTTCGGCTGCAATGAAAAAATCATCAGGCCGTTCGGCACGCCGCGCACGGACGTCTTTTTTGACGGTGCTTTTGTTTCATCGCAGAGAGAGACGCTGCAAAAGCTGTTTCCCGATATCGGAGAGAGGAAGATAATTCTTTATGCGCCGACTTTCCGCGGAAGCAACCCGGCAGAAGCCTATAACGAAAACAGGCTGAACCTTGAAAGGCTGAAAGAGGCGCTATCAAAGGAATACGTTCTTCTTTTGAAGCTGCACCCGTTCACGGAGAAAAAATTCGACCTGACGGAGGAGGAAAAGGAAAAATCCGGCGATTTTGTTTTCAATATCTCGTCGCTCGTGAGCACTCAGACCGCCCTTTGCGCCGCGGATATCCTGATTTCGGATTATTCGTCGCTGATTTTTGAGTACTCGCTGCTTGAGCGGCCGATGCTCTTTTTTGCCTATGACCTTGAGGAATACAACCGCGAAAGAAGCTTTTATTTTGATTACAAAAGCTTTGTTCCCGGAAAGACCGTTACCGATACAGACGGGATAATCAAGGCAATTGAAACGGGCGATTTTGAAAAGGAAAAGGTTGCCCCGTTCCGGAAAAAATTCATGTCCGCCTGCGACGGAAACTGCACAAGGCGCATTGCAGAATATGCAGTGAGCAGGTAAGGACGGCTGTTTGCCGCTCATACGAATTTAGATTTTAGATTGTGGATGTTGCGCGGAATACCCGCATATCAAAAAGCACACCTTTGGCGCGAAAAAATATCTATTATCTATTATCCATTATCTATTATCTATTATCTAAAGTCCACCGGTTGTGCAAATGGTTTTTGCTCGTTTGCTCCGCAGGGTTACTTTTTCGGGCTGAATCCGTACGGGCGGGACTTGTGACCGCCCGAAAAACTGCCTTTCCGAATTTTTTACGGGCGGCTTCGAGAGCCGCCCGTAAAGAGAATATCAATATTTTCCGAGATACTTTTCAATCTCCCACTGCGAAACGCGGGTGCTGTACTCCTTCCATTCTTCCTTTTTTGCGGCAATATATTTGTTAAAGACGTGCTCGCCCATGCAGGAACGCATAAAGTTGCTGCGCTCAAATTCTTCAACCGCTTCACCGAGGGTTTTCGGCAGTGAGCCGATGCCCTCCTTTTTGCGCTCGGCGTCGGAAAGATCAAAAATGTTGGAATCCTTTGCCGGCGGAGGAGTAAGTCCACGCTCTATTCCGTCAAGACCGGCAAAAATGCTTGCCGCCATCTCAAGATACGGGTTTGCGGCAGGATCAGGATTGCGAAGCTCAACCCTTGTTGCAACTCCCCTTGCTGAGGGAATGCGGATGAGCGGACTGCGGTTCTTTGCCGACCATGCAATATATACCGGGGCTTCGTAGCCGGGGACAAGTCGCTTATATGAATTGACAATCGGGTTCGTCAGAACAGTCATGCTCCTGATGTGCTCCATTATTCCGGCAATGAAGCCGTAGGCAACCTTTGAAAGACCGTATTCGTCGTTTTCGTCATAGAAGGCGTTTTTGCCGTCCTTGAAAAGGGAAATGTTCGTGTGCATACCCGAGCCGCATTCACCGAAAACAGGCTTCGGCATAAAGGTTGCATAAAGACCGTGGCGGTTTGCAAGGTTTTTAACAACAAGCTTGAACGTCATAACATTGTCCGCCGTGCGCAGAACCTCGTCATACTTGAAGTCTATCTCATGCTGACCCTTTGCGTTTTCGTGGTGGGACGCCTCAATTTCAAAGCCCATGCTTTCAAGCGTCAGGCAGATGTCCTTGCGGCAATCCTCGCCCTTGTCAACGGGGCCGAGGTCGAAATAGCCGCCCCTGTCGTGGCAATAGGTGGTGGGTCTGCCCTTTTCGTCCGGTCGGAAAAGGAAAAATTCGCACTCGGGGCCGACATTGCAGGTGTAGCCCATGTCCGCCGCTTTTTTGATTGCGCGCTTGAGAACACGGCGGGGGTCACCCTCAAACGGTGTGCCGTCCGTGAAGTAAACATCGCAGATGAGCCTTGCGGTTTTTCCGCTCTCGCTCTCCCATGGAAGAACAACGAACGAGTCAAGATCCGGGTGCAGGCACATATCGGATTCCTCAATGCGGACAAAGCCGTCGATTGAAGAGCCGTCAAAACAGCAACGGTTGTCAAGCGCCTTTTCAAGCTGACTGCGCGTGATGGAAACGCTCTTGAGCATTCCGAGAATATCGGTGAACTGGAGGCAGATGAATTTAACGTCCTCCTTTTCGGCAATGCGTAAAATGTCCTCTTTTGTGTAGCTCATAATCAAAAGTCCTTTTTTATTATTTGCCGCGCATCTAAAATCTAATATCCAACATCTAACATCTAAATTTACACAGCTTATTCAGTTTATCATTCGCGGCGGCTTTTGTCAACAGAAAGGCGGCGGCAGACTTTTTGCTTTTGAAAAAAATTATGCTTATTATATTGAAAATAACAGCGGAGTGTGTTTTACTCAAATCAGTCTTTCTCCAACATTTGTCAACAAAAACTCGCCCTTGTTTTTGTGCATTAAGTAGATAAATTTAATTAAACTGCTTTTTTCTTGAAAACGGCGGGCGGAATATAGTATAATATCTCATCATCATGCTCATTTGTGTTTATTGTTTGCTGTCCGGGGCTGTTGTCTGAGATAATAGATAATAGATAATGGATAATAGATAATAGATATTTTTTGTGAGCGGAATATATACCCTACTTGAAAACGGAGGAAATACCAATGTCCGAAAAAACAAAGGGAGCTGCGCCGCAGTCCCAGAAGCTTAATTACAAGCGAACCTTTCTTATCGGCCTCGGATTTATGGCATGTATGCTGCTGTGGTCGATTTACAACTCTTACGTTCCCGTAATCCTCAAGGCAAAGTTCACGGAGCTTTTTGCCGCCGAGGGCGGAATTGACGCTTTCCACCAGAAAGTTCCCGCGCTTGCGTGGCTTTCCGTTCCCCTCATCGTTAACGCCATTATGACCATTGACAATGTTTTCGGCGTAATCTTTCAGCCGTTCTTCGGCAAAAAGAGCGACGGAACAAAGTCAAAGTTCGGCAAAAGAATGCCCTATATCATTATCGGACTTCCGATTTGCGCGGTCTTCTTCTGCTTCATTCCGGTTGTTGCGTTCTCCGTCAAGGCCATTGCGCTGAGCATTGCCCTCATGATGGCTGTTGTCATCTGCTTCAACTTTGTCATGTCCGTCTGGCGCTCACCCGTTGTTTCCCTCATGCCGGACTTCACTCCCTCAAATCTTCAGAGTGACGCAAACGCCGTTATCAACATCATGGGCGGCGTGGGTCAGATTCTCGGCTTTGTTATCGGAACAATCGTTTCAACCGTTGCAGGTCTTGTGGGTCTTAACGGAATGGCTGAAATGCTCAAGGCAAAGACCAACACCCTCGGTCAGATTCTTGCGACCAATCCGGACGGCAGCGTAATTGTTGACGCTGTTGACAAGCTCGGAAATGTTACCGGTCTTTATGAATGTCCGGCAGAGCTTGCGGAAAAGTTCAAGGTCTTTTTTGAGGGCAAGCACGACACCTTTGTTGTTGACGGCGTTACCCTTGCGCAAAAGCGCGTCCTCACCGTTGACGGCGTTGTTCAGTATGTTAACTACACCCCGATTTTTGTTGTTGCGGCTATTATCGCAGTGCTGAGCCTTGTTGCTCTTGTTGCTTTCTATAAGAAGAACAAAAAGTATGACCTTTCCGCCGCCGTTGAGCTTGAAACCGCCCCCGGCGAAAAGCCCAAAAAGATTAAAATCCGCGACCTTCCCATTTCAAAGGACGAAAGAAAGAGCCTGCTGCTCATGCTCGCCGCGCTCTTCTTCATCTGCAACGCAACCGAGGCAATTATCCCGAACTTCACAAACTTTGCAGAGGAAACCCTCGCTGTCAAGCCCATCTACTCAACGCTTATGATGGCAGTCTTTGCCGTTTCACTCGCTGCTTTCGGAATTCCCGCCGGAACGCTCGGAAGAAAAATCGGAAGAAAGAAAACAATTGTCATCGGTCTCATCGGCTGCATTGTCTTCTTCGGAATCTATCTTGCCGTTTCCCAGATTTTCGGCAACCGCAGCACGGTGACATGGATTTCGTTCTGGATAGCCCTTATTGTCGGCGGCGCCTGCGTCGGTATGATAAATATCAACACTCTTCCGCTTGTTCTTGCAATCGGCGGCAGAGAGTTTGTCGGAACATTCACCGGATATTATTACACGGCAACTTTCTCGGCTGCCGTTTCCGGTCCCATTCTTTGCGGTCTTCTTATCGGACTTTTCGATAACGACTATAACTTCATGTTCCTGTTCTGCGCGCTTGCATTCATTGTGGGTCTTGCAATCATCTCCCGCGTAAAGCACGGCGAGGTTTCAAAGGACGAGGACACCTCATGGCTTGACGAGGCCGTTCAGAATGCCGACGATTGATAACCGTACGGCTGATTAATGCAGAAATTATCGCACGGCTGCCGCTTTGCAGCCGTGCGGTTTGCTCTTGACAAAACCCGAAAGGAGAAAAGAATATGGCAGAAAAAACCAAAACGGCCGACGCGCCGAAAAAGCAAAAGCTCAATTACAAGCTGACCATTCTGACCGGCTTCGGCTTCATGGCTTCGTCCATTGCGTGGGCTATCTATGACCCCTATGTTACAAAAATCCTCAACCGGCTGCTTTCCACGTCAGATTTTGTTACGAATCTGAGCGCAAAGCTCAACGAGGCGCTGCCGTGGCTCGCAAACCTTGCAAGAGCGCAGGGCGAAGACGTCGGCTTCGGCGCAAGCATTACCCTTGTTCCGCTGTTCATCGGTATCATCATGACGTTCGATAATATTTTCGGCGTTATTTTCCAGCCCACTTTCGGAAAGCTTTCCGACCGCTGCCATTCAAAGCTCGGCAAACGCCGTCCGTTCATTGTTACGGGCGCGCCGATTTCCGCGGTTCTGTTTGCTCTCATTCCCATTGTTGCACTAAAAACGAACAGCGTTGCCGCAACAATGGTGATAATTATTCTTTTTGTTTTTGTAATGTCGCTCTGGCGCGCTCCCGTTGTTGCGCTAATGCCCGACCTTACACCGCCGGAGCTGCGCTCGGAGGGCAACGCGGTTATTAACCTCACCGGCTCCGTCGGCAGCCTTATCGGCATGGTTGCAGGAACGATTGCAAGCTTTATCTATGTTGCCCTGTTCGGTCAGTACACGGACGAGGCGCAGACCTTCCCGATTGTTTTCATCATCGGCTCCTTTGTCATGGTTATCGGCTCGCTTGTTCTTTTGTTCTTTGTTAAGGAAGAGGACACAAGCATTAAAATCAAAGCTGACAAAAACCAGATGCTTGACGCAAAGGCAAAAAGAGCAGCCGAAAAGGCGGCAAAGAAAGCCGAAAAAGAGGAGCGCAAAAAGCAGAAGCTTACAAAAGCCGAACGCAAGAGCCTTGTTTTCATGCTCTTCTCGCTGTTCTTCCTTTTCTGCGCGGCAAACGCCATCACAACGTTCTTCTCGCTCTTTGCTGCGGAGATTCTTCACCTTAAAACGGCAAAGGCAACCATACTTATGGCAATCTTTGGCCTTTGCGCCGGAGCGGCGGCCATTCCTGCCGGAAAGCTCGGCACAAAGTGGGGCAGGAAAAAGACCATTATGGCAGGTCTTTGCACGTTCCTTGCGGTTTTTGTTGTTTTCTTCGGTGTGTTCACCGTAATGCTTGCCTCGGACGGGCTTTCAAGCGGAAAGTATGTTGCCGCAAACAAGGTTTATGCAAACATTGAGTCTGCAATGAACGACATCAACACCGCAAACAAAAAGGCCGCCGAAAAGGACGAGGGGCTCACTTACACAATGCTTGACCTTGCCGGCTACGTTGAATACCTCAAGGCTCCTGGTGAGAGCAGCCCCTATGCCGAGGTTGACGCCTCGCTCAGGGAAAGCACAAACGGCGCCTACAGCCACGAATCGCTGATTACAACAAGCCGTGAAATTCTCGGAAAAGATGTTGCCGACGGCGATTACGCAGCCGCAATGGAAAACATTATGGGAGCGGTTGACGGCGTTGTCAAAATTCTCGGCGTGCTGATTTTCCCGGTGCTCATTCTCGGCGGTGCGGCGAATATGTTCATCACCGTCAACACTCTGCCGCTTGTTCTTGAAATCGGCGGACTTGAAAAGGTCGGAACCTTCACCGGCTATTACTACACCGCAACCTTCTCGGCGCAGATTGCCTCACCGATTGTATACGGTTTTGTTGCAATGGTCAGCGGAACGTATATGTCGCTGTTCTACTACTGTCCGATTGCATTTTTGCTTTGTATGTTCTGCATTCTCTTTGTTAAGCACGGCGAGGCCATTCCGCAGGAGATTGTTGACAAAATTGAGGAGGAAAACGCCGACTGATAACGGCCGGACGGCAAAACGAGCGAAATTGTTACAGTAAACACATCAAATGTAACTTGAATATACCAACGGTGCGTGTTATAATGTTAACAAATTATGAATACGGGAGAAGTGAATATGAAATACTCGCTTGGATTGAACGGAAAAAACGTCCTCATCACCGGCGCTGCCGGCGGAATAGGGCTTGAATGTGCAAAAGGCTTCCTTGAAAACGGCGCGGCGGTTTTCCTCTGCGACCTTGACGAAAATGTGCTTGCAAAAGCCTGCCGCACCCTTGAGGAAAGCTACCCCGGCGCAAAGGTTGCCTATGCGGTCTGCGATGTTACAAAGGAAGAGGACATTGAAAACGCCCTTGCTGCGGCGGAAAAGGCTTTCGGCTCAATAGACGTGCTGGTTAACAACGCAGGTATTGCACACGATGTTTACAGTATATTTGAAACACGCGCGGATTGGAGCAGAGTGCTCGACATCAATCTGACCGGCCAGTTCTTTTTCACTCAGCGTGTTTTCAATCGCTTCTGGAACAGGAAAAGGGGCGGCAAGGTCATTTTCATGTCGTCGCTGAGCGCATTTGTTGCCGTTCCGTCAGCGGCGGCATACAGCGCAAGCAAGGGCGCGGTTTTGCAGCTTACAAAGTCGCTTGCCGGCGAATGGGCGCGCTTCGGCGTTCAGGTCAACTGCGTTTGCCCCGGCTTTGTTGAAACCCCGCTCATTGCCGCTCAGCTCAAGGACGAACGCTGGATGAAATATATGACCGCAAGGGTTGCACAAAAGAGACTCGCAAAGCCTGAGGATATTGTGGGCTCCGTGCTTTTCCTTTCCTCGCCGCTTTCAGATTATGTTACCGGAACGTCAATAGTTGTTGACGGCGGCTTTTCCGCCTGCGGCTGAATGGGACAAAAAGTCAAAAGGCTTCTTCGGGAGCCTTTTTTTGTTTTTTGCGGTCTTCGTGATGAAGAAGCGCAAAATTTGTCTTCATTTTTTATAAGAAATTATGCACAGTGAACAAAAATTAATGCACAAAATTAGTTATAAATAAGTTTGAACTTTTGGTCACTATATGATAAAATAAATCTGTTAACTTCAAGTATTTGATATTTGAGTGACTAACATAAAGGCGGAAATTTTATCTCCGCCGTGAAAACGGATCGCGCTCCGGGGCCTGTCGTTTCCCCGGCGTCCGCGGTTCAAGGAGGTTATTGTATGAAATCTTACGACGCAAAAAATATCAGAAATATCGCCATTGCCGGCCACACCGGAAAGGGTAAGACCACCCTCGCCGAGGCTATGCTCTTCCTTGCAAAGGCAACCGACAGACTCGGCAAGGTCAGCGACGGAAACACGGTAATGGACTTTGACCCCGAAGAAAAAAAGCGTCAGTGCTCTCTTTCAACGGCGTTTGCTCCCCTTGAGTGGAGAGACACAAAAATTAACCTTCTTGACGCTCCCGGTAAATTCGATTTCGAGGGCGGCGTTTACGAGGCTATGCGCGCCGCGGAGTGCGCCCTTATTGTTACCTCCGCAGGCTCGGATTTCGACGTCGGCGCGGAAAAGGCTATCAAGGCCGCCGACAAAAGAGGCATTGCAAAATTCTTTGCAATCACCAAAATTGACGCCGAAAACAGAGACTTTTTCAAAACCTTTGAGGCGCTCAAGCAGGAGGTCGGCTCAAAGCTTTGCCCGGTTGTCATTCCCCACATGGTGAACGGAAAGGTTGAGTCCTATGTCAACCTTTGCAGCAACAAGGCGTTCAAATATTCAAACGGCAAGTCCACCGTTATCGACGTTCCGGACGATCCCCATCTCGGCGAGATGAGAGACGTGCTCATGGAGGCTGTGGCTTCGGTTGACGATGACCTCATGATGAAGTTCTTCGACGGCGAGGAGCTTACCAAGGAGGAGATTATCAACGGCCTTACCAAGGGTGTTGAGCAGGGCGAAATCTATCCCGTATACGCCTGCTCGGGAACAACCCTTGACGGCGTTGACCTTCTTCTGGACGCTATAGTTTTCTCCGCTCCCTCGCCTGCACAGGCAGGAGCCGAAAAGGGCGAAAATGACAGCGGAGACGAGGTTGAGGTCAAGTGCGATCCGAACGGACCGCTTGCAGCAATCTGCTTCAAGACCGTTGCTGACCCGTTTGTCGGAAAAATGTCCTATGTAAAGGTTATTTCCGGAAAAATTACCGCCGAAGTTCCGGCATACAACGCAAGAACCGGCGAAAGCGAGAGAATGGGCAAGCTCATCTCCGTCAGGGGCAGCAAGCAGGAGGATATTTCCGCCATCACCGCAGGCGATATAGGCGTTATTACAAAGCTTTCCGGTCTTGCAACGGGCGACACTATCTGCAACGCTAAAGACATTATCAGACTTCCCGGCGTTGACTTCCCGGCGCCCTCGCTTTCAATGGCTATCGTGGTCAAGAAAAAGGGCGAGGAGGATAAGGTCGCCGCAGGTCTGCGCAGAATTATGGGCGAAGACCCGACCGTTGTTTTCTCAAACAACGAGGAAACAAGGGAGATGATCCTTTCCGGTCTCGGAGAGCAGCACCTCGACATCGTTCTTGCAAAGCTCAAGTCAAAGTTCGGCGTTGAAATTGACCTCAAGATTCCGCGCGTTGCATACAGAGAAACAATCCGCAAGAGCTGCCAGGTTCAGGGCCGCCACAAGAAGCAGTCCGGCGGATCCGGCCAGTTCGGAGACGTTTGGATCCGCTTTGAGCCGCATGACGGCGACGAGCTGATTTTTGAAACGGAGGTTGTCGGCGGTTCCGTTCCGAAGAACTACTTCCCGGCGGTTGAAAAGGGTCTTCAGGAGGCTATCCTCAAAGGACCGCTTGCCGGCTACCCGATGGTCGGACTCAAGGCTGTTCTCTATGACGGTTCTTATCACCCCGTTGACTCAAACGATATGGCGTTCCGTACCGCCGCAAAAATTGCATATAAAAACGGTATGGCTCAGGCTAATCCCGTAATTCTTGAGCCTATCGGTGAGCTCAAGGCCTATGTTCCCGACGCAAATCTCGGCGACATTATGGGCGACATCACCAAGCGCCGCGGCCGTGTTCTCGGTATGGGTGCGGCAGACGAGCCGAAGATGCAGGAGCTTGTTGCCGAGGTCCCGATGGCAGAAATGGGCAACTTTGCAACCACCCTGCGTTCCGTAACCGCCGGCAGAGGTCACTTCTCCCTCACCTTTGCGCGCTATGAGGACGCTCCCGGAAACGTTGCGCAGAAAGTTATTGACGAAGCAAAGGCCGAAGCCGACGACTGATAAACCAGTATTCTTGTTTTCACATAAACAAACACATTTCAAGGAGCTGTCTGCAAAGGCGGCTCTTTGATTTTTTGCTGACAAATTTGATTACATTTGCCTGTTTGTTTCCTTTTTACTTTTATTAAGCAAAACTCAACAATATTATTTTCCCGGCTGACAGTCTGCCTTGACGGTTTTCAACAAAAATACACTATTTTGCTTTTACCCCTTTACTTTTTCTCCTGCCTGTGATATAGTTTGAAAAACAAATCTTTAAGGGCGGTTCAGTGAGACCGACAAGATGTTCATATAGAATGCGCGGATTACTGCGCCTTAAGCTATGTTTGTCTTGCCTCTCACGGGCAGGATATTTTTTTTGCACTTTTTGTGCAGTGAAAAGGAGTGAAAGAAAACGGAACCCGTTGTTATGGACGCTCTTGCAATGGACAGAGCGCTGATGCGCATTGCGCACCAGATAATTGAAAAAAACGAATCCACCGAAAACCTCTGCATTGTCGGCATCAAACGACGCGGCGAGCAGCTCGGCGAGGTCATTGCAAAGAACCTTGAAAAGCTCGGCGCAGCGGTCAGAACGGGCAGCCTGGACATCACTCTTTACCGTGACGACCTTTCGCCCCTTTCCGATCAGCCCCGGCTCAACGCAAGCGCGGTTGATTTTGACGTGAACGGAAAAACGGTTGTTCTTGTTGATGATGTTATCTATACCGGACGCACGGCAAGAGCCGCCATTGACGCTATCCTCTCCTTCGGCAGACCTGCAAAAATTCAGCTTGCCGTTCTTGTGGACAGGGGTCACCGCGAGCTGCCTATCCGCGCGGATTATGTCGGCAAAAACATTCCCACGGCAAGCAGCGAGGTTGTCAAGGTCTGCATCAGACCGTATGAAACAGAGGAATGCGTCAAAATCATTAAGGGTTAACAATGCACGTCAGTGCATTTTAATAGAGTAAATTTTTTCAGGAGGTTTGTAAAAAAATGAAACTTACTTACAATGTTCAGGACAAGCCGAAGTTCGGTCAGATGGTCGTGTTCGGCTTCCAGCAGCTGCTTGCAATCCTTGCCGCAACGATTGCGGTACCCTCAATCATCGGCAACGGAATGAGCCAGTCGGCGGCACTCTTCGGCGCCGGCGTCGGAACAATCGTTTATCTTCTCTTCACCAAGTTCAGAAGCCCGGTCTTCCTCGGCTCCTCGTTCGCTTTCATCGGCTCAATGTTCGCAGCATTCGGCGGAGCTGCTTCAGCTCAGGCAGGCTATGCAGGTCTTATCCTCGGCGCAGCTTTTGCAGGCCTTGTTTATGTTGTTATTGCAATCGCAGTTAAGGTTGCAGGCGTTAATTGGATTGACAAGCTCATGCCGGCCGTTGTTATCGGACCGACAGTTTCAATCATCGGTCTTTCGCTTGCAGGCAATGCAGTCGGCGATCTTACCCTCGGCAAGGTTATGACAGAGGTCACCACTCAGGTTATCAAGGACGGGGCCATTGTTGACGAAGTTTCGGCGGTATCCGCCGCAAACCCCTATGTTGCTCTTTTCTGCGGCTTTGTTACCCTCTTCACCGTCATCATCTGCTCGGTATACGGCAAAAAGATGGCTAAGCTTATCCCGTTCATCATCGGTATCTGCGCCGGTTACCTTGCCGCAACAATCTTCACCGTAATCGGAATCAAGACCGGCAACACCGCGCTTCAGGTTATCGACTTCACCGTTTTCCACAACATGGACTGGTTTGCAGTTCCCGATTTCACCTTCCTTGAGGCTTCAAAGGGACTTTCGCAAATCAACGGACAGTACATTGCAACCGTTGCCGTTGCCTATATTCCGGTTGCATTCGTTGTTTTCGCAGAGCACATTGCAGACCACAAGAACCTCTCCTCAATCATTGAAAAAGACCTCCTTAAGGAGCCGGGTCTCCACAGAACTCTCCTCGGCGACGGCGTAGGCTCAATGGCCGGCGCCCTCTTCGGCGGCTGCCCGAACACCACCTACGGCGAATCGGTAGGCTGCGTTGCAATCACCGGAAACGCTTCGGTTGTAACAATCCTCACAACGGCTGTCATGGCTATCGTGATCTCCTTCTTCGGACCGTTCGTAACCTTCCTTGCAAGTATTCCGAACTGCGTAATGGGCGGCGTTTGCATCACGCTCTACGGCTTTATCGCGGTCAGCGGTCTCAAGATGATTCAGGGAGTTGACCTCGGCGAAAACAAGAACCTCTTCGTTGTCGCTGTTATCCTCATCTGCGGAATCGGCGGACTTGTTGTAAGCTTCGGAAAAGTTACCCTCACCTCGGTTGCCTGCGCTCTTATCCTCGGCATCATTACAAACCTCCTTGTTTCAAGGGCAAAGGGCGAAAGCGCTGAAACCGAAAAGAAAGAAACCGCAAAAAAGGCATAACGAAAATATAAGCAGGAATGTACGGGCGTCTTTCAAGGCGCCCGTTTTGTTTGCCCTTGCGTAGTCTGATTTTTTGTCAAATGAAAAAGCACGCTCGTAAAGAACACAAAAAAACAAAGCCTCTCGTCTGCTTTTCGGCAAACGGGAGGTCTTGCTTATGAACTTTTACTTTCTGCTTTCGTTAATTATCTCAATGAACCTTTTCGCCTTTTCGGTTATTGCGGCAAAATCGCCGTCCTTTGCAGAGCCGGTAAGGCTTCCGCCGGCACCGAGGGCAACGGCTCCCGCCGCTATCCAGTCCGCGGCGTTTTCAAGGCTGACTCCGCCTGAGGGCATCATCTGCGCCTGCGGAAGCGGGCCGTGCAGCGCCCTGATGAACTTTGGCGTTGCAATGTCTCCGGGAAAAATTTTGAGTATATCCGCGCCGAGTTCAAGCGCTCTGACCGCTTCGGTCGGGGTGAAAACACCGGGCATGCATGCAATACGGTACCGTGCGCAAAGGCGGAGAATGCTTTCGTCAAGGTGCGGCGAAACAACATACTGGGCTCCGGAGAGAACGGCAATGCGCGCCGTTTCGCTGTCAAGCACTGTGCCTGCGCCGATAATGATGTCGCCGTTCAGGGCATATTTGTCCGCCATATGCTCAATGAGCCTGTGTGCTTTCGGCACGGTAAAGGTCAGCTCGATTGCCGCAACGCCGCCCTCAATGCACGCTTCGGTAATGCGTTCGGCCTCGGTTTCGTCCTTTGCTCTGACAACGGCAACAAGACCGCAGCTTTTGATTCTTGAAAGGGTTTCAAGCTTATCCATGTTTTACTTATCCTCGTTTCTTTTTCTTTTCAGCTCAATTTCCGCAAGGCCGCCTTTGGCCGTCTCCTTGTATCGGTAGGAGATGTCCTTTCCGGTGCGGTACATGGTTTTAACAACATCGTCAAAGGATATGCGCCTTGTGTTTGAAAGGAAGTTTGCAAGCGAGAGCGCGTTAATGGCTCTCATTGCGGCAACGGCGTTGCGCTCAATGCACGGAATTTGAACAAGACCGCACACGGGGTCGCAGGTGAGGCCGAGCATATGCTCCATTGCAACCTCGGCGGCGTATTCAATCTGGCCGAGTCCCATTGAAAACAGCTCGCAAAGGGCGGCGGCCGCCATTGAGCACGCCGTTCCGATCTCAGCCTGACAGCCGCACTCGGCGCCGCTTATTGAAGCGTTGGTCTTAACAAGATCTCCGATAATTCCTCCGACTGCAAGGGCGCGTATAATCTGCTCATCGGAAAAGCCGCGCTTTTCCTGCATATACCGAAGCACCGAGGGAACAACCGCGCAAGCTCCGCAGGTCGGCGCGGTGACTATGACTTTGCCGGCGGCGTTCTGCTCGCTGACCGCGAACGCGTAGGCGCACACAAGGCGGTTTTCCCTTGTGGTGGAGCTTTCGTCAATATGAGTCTGGTTATAAAGCAGCTGCGCCTTGCGCTCAACCTCAAGTCCGCCGTCAAGGATTCCGCGGGTGGAAAGCCCGTCGTGGATTGACTGCTTCATTGTTTCCCAGACTGTTCTGAGATATTCTTTGATTTCCTCGCCCTCATTTTCAAAAACGTAGTCGCTTATACGGATATTGTGCGAGAGGCAGTATTCCGAAATTTCGGCAAAGGTGTTTTCCTTGTAAACGTCTCTGTGCTTTGCAACCTCGCTGCCCTCAACAACAATGTCTCCGCCGCCGACGCTCATGATTCGTGCAAAACCGATTCTTTTTCCGTCCTTTTCGGCGTAAAAGTCCATTGTGTTTTCGTGCGGCAGAGGGAAAGACGGCATTCCGGCAAAGATAACGTCGGTCTTTACCGGAGCAAACGCTTCGATAACGGCAACATCGGTCTTATGACCCTTGCCCGTGTCGGAAAGCGAGCCGTAAAGATAAACAACGTATTTGTCCGCCTGAGGATACTTTGCCCTGAAGAGCCGCGCGGCCTTGTCCGGGCCCATGGTGTGGGAGCTTGACGGGCCGCGCCCGATTTTATAAAGGTGTTTTAATGATTCCATTGGAAAGCAACCTCAATTCTGTTTTTCAACCATTTTGTATTCGTTTTCGCAGTACTTAAAGAAAGGGCAGGCATAGTGTCCGGTCAAAAAACGCACTGTTTCGTCCTCGTCAAAGGAGACGTTGCAGTAGTACGTTTCCTCCTCATAGTCATATAGATAATGCTCGCAGAATTCACAGTTTTTGTATGACACGGCTTTTTCCTCCTTTTCAAAAAAGTTATTTGCGGGAGTTATTCTCCTCCCCAATATTATGATATCATTTTGCACTGTTATTTTCAAGTGCTAACCGATAATTGGACTGAACCGCTTAAAACTGAAATTCCCTGAGGAATTTTTCTGCTCCGTCTGGGGATAAAAGCGAGCCTTGAACAATACCGCCGCGTCCGCCGCCGCGACCGGAAAAGGTCTTGTTAAGCTCTTTGCAAAGCGCGCCGAGGTTAAAGTCTGTTTTGGAAATGATAACATAGCGGCTGTTGTTTTCCCCAAAGAGTACCGCCGCAAAATCGTCTGCCTTTTCGGAAAGCCTGTCGGCAAGCTCGCGGGCCTCATTCATGTCGTAGGTATCCGAAAGGACAACTATGCGTTCTCCGCTTTCAATGCTTTCGCTTTTCAGTGAGGAAAGCTCGCGTTTGAGCGCGGAGACCTCAAGCGCAAGGGCAGCCCTTTCCTCCTTAAGCTTTTGAACCATGCGGAAGGTCTCGGTTTCCTTTGTGACAAGGAGATTGCTGACAAGGTAGTTTTGCAGCAGCTTTTCGCGCGAATCAAGCATATTGCGCTCGCCGCAAAGGACATAGAGCCTTGTTCCGCCGCGGTGGCGTTCGCTTTTGACAACGCGGAACGAGCCGATTTCGCCCGTCCTTTTAACGTGCGGCGCACAGCAGGCGCAGACGTCAACTCCGGGAATTTCAACAATGCGCAGGGCCTCGTCAATCTCCTTTTTGCTGCGGTAGGAGAGCGTTTTAAGCTCTGCTTGTGAGGGATAATAGGCTTTAATTTCAAGATTTTTCCAGATAGCCTCATTGACAAGGTTTTCTGCTTTACAGATATCCTCACCGCTCAATTCGCCGCTTGTGTCAATGGTAACAAAGTCGGTTCCGAGGTGGAAGCCGACGTTATCAAAACCGAAAAGCGAATGCACGATACCGGAGAAGATATGCTCGCCGGAATGCTGCTGCATATCGGAAAAGCGCTTTTTGAAGTCAATTTTTCCCGTTATTTCGGCGCCGGGCGTTAATTTCTTCACGTTTTCAACATCGTTTTTAATATAGTGAAGAATTTTTCCGCCCTCAAGCTGAACGTTTTCAACATAGGCTCCGCCGAGAAAACCGCGGTCGCTGGTCTGTCCGCCGCCCTCCGGGAAGAAAGCCGTGCGGTCGGTTTCAACATATGTATATTTTTCATCGCTGTAAAGCGAAACAACTTTACAGGTGAATTCCGTAACATAGCTGTCAAGGTCATAAAGCTTTTCTGTCATTAAAATCAGTCCTTTCAAAAAGGCTTTTTGGTAAGCGATAATAAATTAAAATTCCATATATTTGTATTGCTATTTGTTATACAAAGTGATACAATATAATAAAAGAAAGGTGGTATTGAAAATGGCTTCAAAAACATCAAATGTAGTTGCACGGGTTGAACCGGATGTTAAAGAACAGGCTGAGGAGATTATGTCCCAGCTTGGAATACCGGTTTCGGTTGTTATCAATATGCTCTATAAACAGATCATCCTGAAAAAAGCAATTCCGTTTTCGCTCAGTCTCTCTCCACAGATTATAACGCTTGATTCAATGGAAAAAGATACGCTTGATTCAATACTGAAAAACGGTCTTGAACAAGCAAAACACGGCGATTCACTTGATGCGAAAGCGGCTTTTGAAGCGCTCGGTCGGGAGCTTGCCAATGAATGAGTATGCCGTAAAAATAACACCTCAGGCGAATGAACAAATGCAAGAAATTTTTAGATATATTTCGAAAACACTTTGTGTTCCCGATACTGCCCTGAGATTGCTCAACGAACTGAAAAAAGCAATTATGTCACTTGCAATAATGCCGAAAAGAGTTGCGCTGACCGAGGACGAACCTTGGCACAGCTACGGCGTACATAAAATGGCAGTTAAAAACTTTCTTGTATATTTTTGGATTGACGATAAAAGAAATGAAGTTCATGTAATTGCAGTAATATACGGAAGAAGAGATCAGCTTGAAGCGCTGAAAGGCTTATAAAAGCAAAAATCACCTGCTGCCTCCATAAGCCGGGCAGCAGGTGATTTTTATATTCAGCTCAGCTTATGAATGAAAAGTCCGCTGAGAAGCTTCGGCTCAAACCATGTGGATTTCGGCGGCATGACCTTGTTTGCGTCCGCAATGTCCATAAGCTCATCGAGCGAGGTGGGATACATTGAAAAGGCAATTTTCATGTCAAGCGCGCATCTTTTTTCAAGCTCGCCGAGTCCGCGGATTCCGCCGACAAAGTCAATCCTCTTGTCTGTTCTCGGGTCTTTTATTCCAAATATCGGCTCAATGCAGTTGTTCTGGAGGATTGAAACGTCGAGCCTTAATACGGGGTCGCTTTCGTCAAAGCTGTTTTCCTTTGCCTCAAGCTTATACCACTTTTTGTCAAGATACATTCCGAAGGTGTGGCGCTTTTCGGGGCGGTATGCACCCTCCTTGCCGTATTCCTCAACGGTGAATTTTTCGGAAAGCTTTTGCAGAAGCTCCTTTTCCGAAAGACCGTTCAGATCCTTGATAACGCGGTTGTAGTCCATGATTGCAAGCTCGTTTTTCGGAAAGGCCACGGCAAGGAAAAAGTTGAACTCCTCGCTGCCGTCAAAGTCCGGAAACTGCTCGCGCCTTTTGAGTCCCACCTTGACCGCGGAGGCGCAGCGGTGGTGTCCGTCGGCAATGTAAAGCGAGTCGATTTTTGAAAAAGCGTCGGCAAGCTTTTTGTTTGTCTCATCGTCGTCAATGACCCAGACGGTGTTCCTGACGCCGCTGTTTTCAAAGTCATAAACGGGCTCATGGGCGCTCTGCCAGTCGGCAACGGTCCTGCTGATAAAGTCGTTTTCGCGGTAGGTGAGGAAGATGGGACCGGTGTTTGCGTTGCAGTAATCAACGTGGTTAATTCTGTCCTGTTCCTTGTCCGCACGGGTGAACTCATGCTTTTTGATAACGCCGTTTATGTAGTCGTCAATGCCGGCGCAGCCGACAAGGCCTGTTTGCGCCCTGCCGTCCATGATCTGCCGGTAGATGTAAAAGCAGTCCTTTTCGTCCTGCTTGCAGTAGCCGTTATTTGTGAGCGCGTCAAGGTTTTCGCGTGCCTTGAGGTAAACCTTTTCGTCATACGGATTGATTGACGCGTCAAGATCAATCTCGGCTTTGTCAACGTGGAGAAAGGAAAGGTCGTTGCCTTTAACCATTTCGCGCGCTTCCTCGCTGTTCATAACGTCATAGGGAAGAGCGGCAATTTTTTCCGCCGTTTCGGGCAGCGGACGTACGGCTTTGAAAGATTTGAAAACAGCCATTTTAAATATAACCTCTTTTCTGTTTGCGGCGCAGCAAAACCGGTCTGCCGCAAGTATTCCTCTTTATTTTATCTGCGGCGTTTCACTTTGTCAAGTTAAAGTGAAAATAAACGGGGTACTTATTCGCATCAGATACGGTTTTTGACCCGTCAATATTCACCGGCTGATGTCTATATTTCCTTGTGAAAATATATATTGATTAATTTGCTTGAATA
>JAEDEQ010000035.1 GCA_016293225.1 Clostridiaceae bacterium | reverse complement strand
ATTGCCGATGGCAGGAAATAAGTTATACTCAATTCGCTGAGTTCACTCTGACGATTGAGGATGCACAGGAATATGTATATTCCATATCCCCAACAAAGCGTGTCAGAGGTTGGCGAGATATTGAAGTGAAACTCTATATTTAAAATGAACTCCCTTTGTCAGAAATGACAGAGGGAGTTTTTGCGTTTATGGGTATTGTGATATTATATCACAGTGTGCTATAATGATAAAAAGGCTTCGCGAAAATTACAAAGTCTGTTATGAATAAATCTATAAGGAGATTCAATATGGATAATATAATTGAGTTTAAAAGCAATGATTCGCAAGAATTATCCCCAATGCCTTGTGCGGAGGCAAATGATTTAATCAGCATAACAGACAATGTACTTTTGGATGTGAGAACAGATATATCACAAAGCAAAAGCTTAAGCATGCCCATAGCACAGCTTTCTACACTTGGAGCAGGTGTTGCTTCCTTATTGCCTGCTTTCAGAACAGTTACACAAACATCTACAGTTGCAGGAGAAGGATTATTCCGATTAGCTAATGTTGCTGTTGGTGACACATTGAAAGTTGCAAAGAACGGCAACTTTTGGGGAGCTTTTAAAACTGCGGACGGAGCATCTAAATTTGTTCAGTTACAGCCAGCAGGACCATTACAAGCTACTAATTCAATGGTAATGCCGATTGACCCTGCAACAATGATGATGGCAGTTGCGTTATTCTCTATTGAGCAACAACTCGGTAACATAGCAGAAATGCAAAAGAAAATTCTTTCATTTCTTGAAATTGAAAAAGAGTCAGAAATAGAAGCGGATATTGAAACACTTTCAAACATCATCGAAAAATATAAGCACAATTGGGATAATGAGCAGTTTATTACAAGCAACCACAAAATGGTTACTGATATTCAACGAACTGCAAGGAAAAATATGCTCTCATATCAGAAAAAGGTCAGAGATGTAATTAAGGAAAAGAAGCTGATAGTTCTACAGAATAAAATCAAAAGCACTCTTGATGAATTAATGAAAGACTTCAAGTATTACAGATTATCCTTGTTCACATTCTCTATGTCTTCGTTGCTCGAAATTATGTTGAGTGGCAATTTCAAGGAAGAAAATATTCTTTCAATCAAAGATGAAATTCAAAAGCTTGCTTTTACATATAGAGATGTTTATGGTGAGTGTTCTGTGTATTTAGAAGGTATGGAAAAATCATCAGTTGAATCCAATCTGTTAAAAGGTGTTGGTGCTACAAGTAAAGCCGTCGGAAAACTTATCGGTAGCATTCCTAAAATCAAAGACGGACAGCTTGACGAACGCTTGCAAGAAGCAGGAGTGCATGTAAGTGATAAGGCAAAAGAAATTGAGACAGACAGTATTGCCGAATTTGCAGAAATGAGCAATCCCGGAACAAGCTTGTTTACTGAGAAAATGGATGATTTGATTTTTGTATATAATCAAACAACAGATATTTGCTTTGATAATAATAACATTTATCTTATAGCAAATTAAACTATATAAAATTGGAAGATTTGATGTAGGTAAAAACATCAGTTATTTCACTGAGTGTTTACATAATATAGGAGGAACTCTTTTATGAAACGATTTTTATATTATAACGAGGATTCTGTAAACTCTTTTTTAGCCCAAATTGAAAGAGGCTTGTTGATTAAAAATGAAAATGAAACAGAACATTCTGACGAAACAGCTGACACATCTGGTGTCCAAGCTAATTTATCTGGTGATGTTAGTGCAAAAATCGTTGGTGTTGGAGCATCTATCAATGGAAATGTAACGGGAACGGATTCAACTACAGATGTTACAAAAGATTTGCTCAAAAACGTTCAGGAGAAGGTGTTGCATGACTATGCCTTTGATTTGATTCTTAATTATTCCGATACGAATAAGTTAATAAAAAATGATGATCCACAAATTGGAGATATCGTTTTAGTCAATGATGTTCTAACGTTTTTAGATTTCAAATATTTTCAAGCTTTATTTTCTGAAACAGGACCCGTAAAATTCACAAATGATCAGAATAAGAAAAACCTCGAACAAGAGATTACAAAAATTAAAGATGCTATTCCTAAAGGAACAGCTATGCCAGTACTTATAAAACATCAAATTGAGACATTGAAATCCACAGTGAATCAAGCGGAACCGGAAAGAAAAGAAATGGCTAAAACTATTGAGATAATTCGAAACACTTTACCCTATGATAGAGTCGTATTAACAACGAATATGTTGGTTCCTCTTGATAATGAGAACTTCAGAGATAATCCCGATATTGTAGCATTCAAATATGGTGGAAATATTTCGATATTTGGATATGTAACAAATATTATTACTGCCGATGAAGAACCAAATAAAAACAATGATTTTGCCGCGGTTTATGATAGTGTCAACCAAGTCATGATCAGTATGTTTAAAGAGCAAAATAAAATTTATGTCGTTCATCCAGTAGCATTGTACTATTAAAAAAGCAGATAAAATTATCTATCAAATCTTTTTTGTTCTAGTTATAAAACTTGTTGTGATGATTGCATCCGCACATTCGACAAAACACAGACCTCCTTGTAAAATGGTATTACCAAATGCAAGGAGGTCAATTTTTATGTTCAGCAAGAAAACCAAACTGAAGCTCACGGATTTTGAGTGTAACCTGTTAATCAACGGAATGAACGAGTTTCGTAATATGCTTCTCTCGGACGGTATCCCCACGGAAGATGTTGACGAACTGCTCGTTAAAATCATCAACCAATCTGAAAAATAGGAAGTGATACGTTGTTCCGTAGCCGGAATCAGATAAGATGCAAAATTCACATACGATACTATTATCGAAAACAAGAAAGGATGACAGAAGAATCCGGGTTTCACACAAGCTGAACGAGCAAAACAGAAAAGCCCATGAATTGATAACAACAGAACAAGGAATCTTACTCAGAATGAACCGATCCATTCAGGTGGAGGGAGCATTCGGCGTAATCAAACAGGATTTTCGCTTCAAAAGATTTTTAACAAGAGGAAAGCCGAAAACAGAAACACAGTTTTTTCTCATAAGTTTTGCATACAATGTGGAAAAACTCTGCAACAGAATCAATTCCAACCGTTTCGGACACTCTTTATTTGAAAAAATGATTGCGTAACCACCAAAAACGAACAGAATATACAAAAAAAGAGGCCGATTTTTCACCGACCTCTGCATTGCTATACTTTCCGCTGTCAATTTCTGACGGCGGTTTTTCTTTTCTTAGATATTTTACTTAAACTCAGGGCTGTCGCTCTTCGTTTTACCGATTTGCGACAGCCCCATTTTTTCTAAATATTCATACCAAACGGGGTTTTCTTGAACTTGATACCAAAGAAATCTTTTGCCTCTTCAAGATTCATAATAACCCATTCACGCGATTTCCTGGCCTCAAGAGTTTCCGGTAGTTCTTTTATTAGCCTGTCAGCTTCATAAGTTGCGCCTGCGTTGTATCGCAGTTCGTTGTTTCTTTTGTCAATGACAAAAGATTTCTTGCTTGTTTTCCAAGCGGAACATATCGTTTTAATGGCGTACTTTCCGGTAACCTGCTCGCTGAAATAGTTTTCGAGCGACAGAGGCCGGATATATTCCGGTGTGTTTTCATATTCAGAAATTATTGCAACAATAATTTCTGAAGAGTATTTTAAAATATCCGGTGCGCTCTCTGATTCGTCTGACTTCATTGTCTCTATGAGATCCGGAATAATATCAAACATTCTCCTGAGATACTCACGGTAAAACGCCGTTCCGATTTCTTTTTGAACGGATCGGACGACATTACTTTTCATAACCTCAGTGTTGGTCAATCCGGCTTCAACACGACAGATGACTGTTCTTCTAATAACCTCTGGGGAGACGGCTTTAACATCTTCGTTTGCACTGATGACAACTGCTGAGTAGTTTGTCAGATGCTCTGATACTCCGAAATCATCGGTCTTAATGGTTTCGATAGCGTGTTGATTGAAGCGCGCATTAACCATATCATCAACAATAATCGGTGCCCCCTGAACGGTACGCTTCAAACTTTCAATGCTTGAGCGGGTAAATTCCTGTGCCGCAATTTTGGGCTTTTGGCCGATCATCATTTTTAGAAGGGTTTCCAAAAAGCTTGTTTTTCCGGCTTTACTTTGTCCGTACACCAAGCCAAAAACAGGGTAAGGCAGACGGTTCTGATCAAACCGTGCAGCCATATCACGCATAACGGCCATAAAAGGCGAGCAGAAAAACCAGTTTGCGAATTCAAAATAGCGGTATTGCATTCCCAAATAGTCACCGTGAAAACGGTTGTATCCGTTCATGTACTTTATGAAAAGATGAACATCTTTTTGGATCTCCTCTTTTAAGGGGTTAAGGTTCAAATGCTCATCATTCAGTGTGGCGGTTGAATTGAAAACGTCTACGACCAACTGAGGATACTCATTTCGTAGTTCTTTTATTTTTATGGCCTCGTCTTTTATCTGCCTTTTGATTCTTATAATGGTATCCGGGACTACCACGATCTTCCCGGTCTTTTTGTCAGGCTTAGGAAACAAAGGTCTGAGCTTTTCGGAAAGATTGCGGGTGTCTAAGGTGAATGTGATTTCATCACTGTTTTCTTTTATTGGCTCGATAACAAGAGCCTTTGTTGTCTTGATCGTTCTTGAAATCGGCAGTTCATCAACGTTTTCTTCAAGGTCTGACAAAAGCAGTGCTTTGCGGCTTATCTCATCGGTGCTGTTTTCTTTCAGACTGTTAAAGACATCTGAGTACCAGGCATATGCACTGTCACCGTCAATATAGCATATATTTTCTCTTTGATGACCGCTGAAAGCATTGAAAGACATGTTTGCGGAACCCATGACAACTCTCTTTCTTCCGTCTTCGCCTGAAAGCAGGTATATTTTCTCATGGGAAAGCTGTGCTCTTGCAACATAAAGATGTACTTCACCTTTGTCAATTCTGTCAAGTATTTTTTCTTTTGCTTTACCGGGCTCTTTCCTGATTCTTTCAATCAGCTGATTTTGAAACGCCATGATTTCCTGAAGATTATATGACATGACAGCTTCGCAGCCGAAAACAATCTCACTCTCTTTGAATAAATCGAGCAACTTACTGATAAACCCAATACCGGAAGAAAAGGTGATTGCTTTTAACGAGGTATATCCTGAAAACAATTCTTTCCATTCCATAGATTCTGCGCCGACATAATCCATTTTAACAACGTCAATTTTGCCGGTTCCTTCGTGAAACAGCGTAGGTTCTCCCAAAATATCGCCGAACGTCTGTTGCTCAAAATTCTTGTTTGCCATAGTCCTCTCCTTTTAACATCAATAATTGAAAACGGCATTTATGTTTCCTGCCACAATTTGAGGAATCATGTATCCGATGTGCCATAAAGTGAACAGTATTACGCTCCAAAACAAGACGTATATCTCTTTTGACAATACAGCATTAAAACGGTTCCAGATATATTCTCTGAAAATCAGGTCCTCAAAACAGGCATAAATATACTTCCGTATATTAACAGCATGCTTCAATAATTACTGTTTATGTTTCAATGATTTGTGATTTCTTTCACAGGCCACAGGTCTTTTCCTTTTTGATTCAGTGTGATATTTTCTGCATTCTTCACAGTTCCCGTGTCGAATACATTTTTTCTTTTTACATGAACAACTTGTATTTTCCACTGCTTACTTACCTACGCATTTTTCAATTTATTTATATAATTATATCACATACCAACCAACCAAATCAAGCTGAATACAGATCCTTGAACTTGCAGTTTCTGCGTTGTAAATAGATGTGACCCATTTTCGGTAAAAAATAAGGTCAAGATATAGTACAATGTTTTTGAACGCCTTTTGAGTGGAGCGTAGCGGAACGAAAAAGGCGTTCAAAAACGGCGGCCGCTTACGCCGCCAGCTTCTCAGCGAGAAGCTGAACAGGACTTTTTCTTCCAAGTGTCCTCATTGACTTGTTATTACTCCAACGAATTATTCTTCGGTTTGTTACAAAAATTCAGGGAACAAACTGACTGTGAAAAGTACAATTTGTTCCCTAAATAATTATTTAAAATGTTTGTGACAATTCTGTTTTAAAAACGCTTTCATTTCACCGTTATCTTTATCTTCGTAATAACTTACAAGGAGCTTTTTGAACTGAGGAACGTATGATTCCGGTATTACGAGAAGACCTCCTGCATTTGCAATCAGATAGTGATTTGCAAAAATAACGGACGCTCTCTTATTACCGTCGTTAAAAATCTGAGTTTTCATACAATAGAGGCACAGTTCAATTGCAACATCAAGTGCATCACCCGCGGTTTCTGTTATAGCCTTAATGTTTTCCATAACAACAGTTTCAATAGGCATCGGCGGTTTGTATGTTGTTCCGCCGATTGTTACGGGAACACCTCTTATTCTTCCGCCGTTTGAGAAAAAGCCCTCGTTAACAAGTCTTGCAATATGGCAGAGCACCGAATAATCACTCTTAACCTGAAGAACATCTTTATCAAGAATGAATTCCCAGGCGTGTTTAAGATTAAGAATTTTCTGCACATCGGACGCCGTTACTCCGTTGACCGTTCCGTTTTCAATAATATCTTCCGTCTGGGGGAATGACGTTGCAACTCCCTCAAGAACAGCCTGTTCATATATTGAATTTTTCATATTTGCTCTTGCAAATTCAAGATTAAGAATAACATCACTCTCAAGTTCGTTTTCAACAAACCCCGCCTCGGCAAGCTGTTTTTCAACCTTACGGATTTGCTTTTTCAGTTCTCTTGCCTCTCTGTTATTACGAAGCAAAAGCTGATGAAGGTCTTCGGAATATACATCTACATAGGTTGATGTTACCCGGCTGCCGATTCTTTTACGGACATACAGATATTTGCCGCTGTTATTCTCTTTTATTTCAGGAGTTCCGTCATATGGTAACAAATGTAGTCGTGCAAATAAATCCGCACGTTGCTGTAACAGCTCCTGGATTTCAGGTAAATTATTCATTATATCAACTCCTTTTAGGGAACATTTCATATTAAATAATAGCCATTTGTTCCCTAAAAGTCAATATATTTTAGGGAACATTTTTGAAGTTTTTCACGTTATTTGTTCCCAAAATAAATCCGAATATTAAAGACCGGCTGTCTCGCCTGAAAAGCGGGAGAGCCGGTCGCGGTTATACTCTTGCTACCATTTCGCCGTAGAGTTCTTTTTCTTCTTTGATAAACTTTTCAACCGCTTCAACCGTGGGCATTGCCGCCGAGCAGCTGTGGGCGGAAATGAGCATTGAGGCGGAGGCTGTTCCGAACTCAAGCGCGTCGATAATGTCCCAGCCCTCAAGCAGACAGCGGATAAATGCGGACGCATAGCCGTCGCCGCCGCCGAAGCCTTTCATCGCTTTGACCGGGAACGGCTTTATCGAATAGCTCTTGCCGTCGTTTGTATAGGCGGTGGAGCCGTCCTTGCCGTGCTTGATGATGACGATTTTTGCGCCGTGGGAGTGCCAGCGCTTTGCGCTCTCCTCATCGGTCTTGCAAACGCCCATAATGGCCTCCGTAAGGTCATATTCCTCACGCGAGCCGAGAATAATGTCGCTGTTTTCGGCAACCAGCGAATAGTAAACGGAAATTTCGTCCTTGTTCTTCCATGTGTACGGGCGGTAGTCGATATCAAAAATCACAACGGTGCCGTTCTTCTTTGCAAGCATCATGGCCTTGAGGACGGCCTCCCTTGAGGGCGACTGCGAAAGCGCTGTTCCCGAAATCACAATGGCCTTTGCGCTTTTTATGTAATCCTCGCTCACCTCGCCCGGCTCAAGCATAAGATCCGCAACGCCGTCGCGGTACATAAGGATACTGCTTTCGGTAGGGCTTTTGATTTCGGTGAAGGTCAGACCGATTTTTTCGCCGTTCTTTGCCCTGACAACGTTTGATGTGTCAATACCGTCGTTTTTAAAGTAATTGATAACATAGTCGCCGTGCTGATCATCGGAAACCTTGCCTATAAAGCCGACCTTTTTTCCGAGTCTTGCAAGACCTACTGCAATGTTTGCCGGCGAACCGCCGACATATTTATTGAAGTTGCAGCTTTCCGAAAGCGGACGGTTCATGTCCGTGGGGTTAAAGTCAATGGCAATTCTTCCGATCGGGATAACGTCCAGGGGGCGGCTTTGGTCAAATTCAACGTATTTCATAAGTGCTTTCTCCTTTAAAATAGATTTATATCATCGGCTTTTTGAACCGAATAAAAAACTTCCATGTGCTTTTTTGCGTTTTTGTAAGCCCCGTCAATCTCCGCCTGATGAAGATCGTAATAGCCGTGAATCTTTCCGCTTTCATAGCTTTCGCGCACCGAGCGTTCAACGCTGTCAAAGGTTGCGGTTGCAATGTTAATTTTTTTAATTCCGCTCTGATGGCAGCGGATAAAGTCCTTTTCGCTGATACCCGTTCCTCCGTGAAGCACAAGCGGAACAGAAACAAGCTCATGAACCTTTTCAAGGATATCAAAGCGAAGATGAGGCTCCTCCTTATAGTTTCCGTGGGCATTTCCGATTGCGATTGCAAGAGCATCGACTCCGGTTTCTTCTGCAAAGCGCTTTGCCTGTTCGGGTGAAGTGCAGTTGATTGCAATATCCTCGCTTCCGTCCTCGCTTCCTCCGACGCAGCCTATCTCCGCTTCAACAGCCGCGCCGTATTCCCGGGCAAGCAGGGCAACTTCCTTTGTGACAGCGATGTTTTCCTCAACGGGAAGATGGGAGCCGTCAAACATTACGGAGGTGAAGCCGATATCGAGCGCCTGCTCAATACAACAGAGCGTTTTGCCGTGGTCAAGGTGAACGGCAACGGGAACGTCCGCCTCCTCTGCCGCCGCAACCATGAGCGGCCCGATGAGCGCAAGGGGCGAATGATTCAGCCGCACCTCGGCAATCTGAAGAATTATCGGCGAACGCGTTTCCTCTGCCGCCTTTATCACGCCGAGAACCATTTCCATGTTTGCAACACTGAATGAGCCGACTGCGTAATTGCGCTTCTGCGCGTCGGAAAGCAGGTCCTTCATATTAACAAGCATTTTTTATCTCACTACCTTTGCGGTTTTTTTGTTTACAATGTTTTCAATGTCCTCCCTTGTCGCCATTGAGGTATCGCCCGGCGTTGTCATTGCAAACGCCGCGTGCGCAAGCGCAAAGGAAAGCGCGTCTTCCTCATTCCTCCCGGAAAGCAGAGAGAACAAAAATCCCGAGGCAAAGCTGTCGCCGCTTCCGATGCGGTCGAGCACATCGAGCTTTTCAAAGCAATCGGACAAGATGAGCTTTTTATCCCTGACGCAGACTGCGCGCAGACTGTTGCAGGACGCGCTGTGAACCGTCCTCACGGTTGTTGCAATAAGCTTTATATTCGGATATTTTTCAGTAACTTTGTTCATGAAGCACAGATAGCGCTCATCGTCATGGACGTCAAGGTCGGCGCCTTTTTCGCCCTCAAAGCCGAGCACGTTGACAAAATCAAACTCATTGCCGAAAACGATGTCCGTATATTTGAGAATTTCTCCAACGGTTTTTTTGACCTCGTCCGCGTTTTCAAGGCAAGCCCAGAGCGACGGACGGTAGTTGAAATCGAACGAGACGAGCGCGCCGTACTCCCCCGCTTTCCTGACCGCTTCAAGCGCAGCCTTTGCCGTACTGCCGGAAAGGGCGCAGAAAATTCCTCCGGTATGGAAAACGCGCACGCCCTTTGAAAAAACGGCGTCCCAGTCAAAATCGCCCTCTTTTATCTGCGAAACGGCGGTGTGTCCCCTGTCTGAGGTGCTTTTTGCGCCCCTGAGACCGAAGCCGCGCTCAACAAAGTTCAGTCCGTTGCGGCAGTCTTTGCCGATTTTATCAAACGGCTTCCACTGAATCAGTGAGGTATCAACGCCGCCCTGCATGATGAGGTCTTCGATAAGAAAGCCGACATCGTTCTTGCAAAGCGCAGTGGCAACGGCCGTTTTCAGCCTGAAGCATTTTGAAAGCGCTCTTGCAACGTTATATTCGCCGCCGCCCTCCCAGACGGTGAAGGAGCGCGCGTTCCTCACCCGGTTTTCGCCGGGATCAAAGCGCAGCATAACCTCGCCGAGGGCAACAAGGTCAAAGGAAGCGTCCTTGTTATTAATCATATAAATCACCCTTATTCGATTGATTTAAGCGCTTCAACAATATCAACACGCTCAAGGTTGCGCCTGAGCACAATGTTCACGCAAAGCGAAAAGACCATTGAAAGCACCGCCGAATAAAGGAAGCTCAAAAAGCCGGCGTTCCTTGCAAACATGAGGATATCAACCTCGCCGACGGCGATTATCATGCGGTGCAGTGCAATTCCGAGAAGCAGACCGAGCGCCGTTCCGAAAATGCTGAGCATCAGGTTTTCCCTGAAGATATATGCGGTTACCTCGTGCTTCCTGAAGCCGAGCACCTTGATTGTTGCAATCTCCTTAATGCGCTCATTGATATTGATGGAGGAAAGGTTATACAGAACGATGAATGAAAGCAGTCCGGCCGAAATGACAAGGATAATGACAACGTAGCCGAGAGAATCAAGAATATGCTCAAAGCTCTGCTGTATTTCCTCGGAATAAGAAACGGCCGTAATGTCATATTCGCTCATGAGCTCCTTTGAAAGCTGCTCCTTTTGCGTTCCGGAAAGGGGCGATTTGAAGTTTGCCATAATGTAGTTATAACAGGGATTGGCGCCGAAGAGAGCCGTATAAACTTCCTTTGTCATAAAAACATAGTGGAATATATAGTTTTCCGCAACGGCGGCAACCGGCACCCGGACAACATAAGAATCGGAGATGAAAACATTGATGCTGTCTCCGACGGAAAGCCCGAGCGACTTTGCAAGCTTTTTTGTGATTACCGCGCCGTTCTGCGGCAGGGAGAGAGCCTTGCCCGTGTCGGCGTCCCTGAGCCTGAGATAGTTCGGGAACATATCGGCGTTTTCGGGAACCATGACGTAGGTTTCAAGGCGCTTGCCGGAGTTTGTGCTGCCGGTATTCGTGGCTTTCATATAATTGAGGGTTGAAACGGCAACCTCCGACCGCGCGGAAACGGTGTTCAATGCGTCGGGTACCGCAACATTAGTGTCATATGAGCCGTTCAGAACCACCTGCATATCATAAGAAACAATGCTGTTGCTGTCGGTAAACTGCCTTGAAAGCATGGTGTTGATTGAGTTCTGCAGTCCGAAAGCGGAAACCATGAGCGCCGTGCAGCCCATTACGCCGAAAACGGCCATGATAAAGCGCTTTTTGTTCCTGAAAACATTGCGGAACGTAACCTTTGTGGTGAAGCTGAGCCTTTTCCAGAGAGCCGGGAATTTTTCAAGGAAAATTCTTTTTCCGCCTTTGGGCGCTTTCGGTCTCATAAGAGACGACGCACTTGTTTTAAGGCTCCGGTAGCAGGCAAGATAGGACGAAAGGACGGTTGCGCCTATCGAAATTATCATTGCCGGCACCGCATAGCCGAAGCGGTACTTTATCTCGACCGCAGGGAGCGCAAAAAGGATTGAGTACGCCTTTGAAATGGCATACGGGAAAACGGCAAAGCCGAGCATTGTTCCGGCAAAGGAGCCGACTGCGCTTGCGGCAAGGGAATAGATAAGATACTTTCCGACAATCTCGCCGCTGTGGAAGCCGAGCGCCTTGAGCGTTCCGAGCTGGGTGCGGTCGTCCTCAACCATACGCGTCATTGTGTTGAGGCAGACCAGAGCGGCAACAAGGAAGAATATCCACGGAAAAACCTTTGAAAGCGCCGCGGTACGCTCGGCGGTCTGCTCAAGCTCCTCAAAGCCGAGAAGCGCTTCATCGCGGTTCTGAACATACCACTTGCCGCTGTCAAGGTTCAAAAGGAAGCTTTTTGCCTCGTCAAGCTGCGCCTTGGCTGATTCAAGCTTTTTATTGATTTCCTCCTTTTGCGCCGCGAAATCGGCCTCAACGGTCTTGGCCTTTTCCTTTGCAAGCTGAAGGTTGGTTTCAAAATTAGTAATCTGATTTTTTGAATCGGAAAGCTGATTGAGCGTTTCAAGCTCACCGAACTGAATGTCATAGTTTGCGCTTGTAAGCTCCTTTTCCGCTTCCTTCAGCTCAGATTCGGCAACGGTGAGCTGCGCTTCAACCTCCTTGAGCTTTTCAACAAGCTGCTTTGCCTTTTCAAGCTCCGCCTTTTTTGCCGCAAGCTGGGTTTTTGCGTCGCTCAGCTCCTTTTTGGAGGCGGCAAGCTTTGCTTCAAGCTCCTGAAGCTGCGGCTCCATATATGCCGCCATCTCCTCCGCGGTACCGACGGCGGTCAGGCTGTTGATTGTGCTCATGATTTTATCAACTTCCACGCCGACAAGACCGGACTCTTTGAAGCGCTCGATCATTGCGTCAACTCCGTTGTCCTGCTGAGCGTTGAACTGATTCATTGCCGAACGCGTTGTTGCAACAAGATTTTCAAGATAGGAAACCGTTGTCAGCAGGCTGTTCACCTGAGTGTTTGCAACATTATACTGCGATTGGGCGTTTTTATAATCGGTCTCGGCGTTTGCATATTTATCGACAACGGCCTTGGCCTCGTTATACTTATCGCGCTTTTCCTCCCACTTCTGATACTGGGTGGAGTGCTGAAGCTTGCTCTGGTCAATCCTTTCGGAAGCCTCGGTGGCCTTTTTGTTGTATTCCTCTTTATACTGCGCAAGCTTTTTATCGCCGTTTTGGGCAAGGTCAAGAATTTCCTTAACCTTGGCTTCGCCCTCGGAGAGCGCGGTTTCCGCCTCAGCTTTTGCTTCGGCATATTTCTTCTCCTGCTCGTTAACCTCTGCCGAATACTTTTCCTTTATCGCGCCGACTCTGATGTCAATCCTCTCCTGTGCAATGGAGGTGAGGTATGAAACAAACGGAGCAACAAAGCTTTTATACTCGCTTGAAAACGGATCGTAATTATCGGAGCCTGCAAGCTTGATGGAAAAGCTGTTGAAATAATCAGACGTGAAGTTTTCTGAAGAGATATATATAAACGTTCCGAGCTTTCCTGCTCCTATGTTCGTATAGCCGCGCTCATACGAGATATAGCGCGGAGAACGGATAATGCCCGTTATTGTAAACTGCGTGTTTTGAAGCGATGCGGAGGCGTCCGCACCCTCGCCCTCAACGGAAATTACATTGCCGATTTCAAAGCCGTCCGGCGTTGAAAGCACGCTGCGGTCAACAACGCACTGGTCAGGCGCAGTGGGCCATGTTCCCTCAATAAGCTGGGGGCGGTTGAGAAAGGACGGGTCGTTCTGCCCCTGCGAAAAGGCGGCAACCTTGTCAAGATCAAGCGCAAGCGCGCGGACGGTAAGCTGCGAGCCGTCGATATCAACAGCATTCTGCCCGTTGATTTTGAGGATTCCGTCAAAAAACTTTTCGCCCACAACGGACTCAACGCCGCTGATGGTTGAAAGCGTTGCAAGGTCATCGTTTGAAAGCCCGACCGTTGAGCTGAGATTAATATCCATTGCATTGGTATCGCGAAGATACTGCCCGGCGGTATCAAGCATATCGGGAGCCGTTGCGTTCATTCCGGCAAAAAAGCTGATGCCGAGCGCAACAATTGCAACGATTGAAAAAAACCTTGAGCGCGTGCGTTCTATTGTGCGCAAGGTATCTTTTAACAAAGCTTTAGTCATTTTAAACATTCACCTCAAAAGCATCACCATTCAAGCAGATCGACGGGAACCGGTCTGTCGTTGACAGCAATCTGAATCACACGTCCGCTGCGCATGGTGATTATCCTGTCCGCCATGTCCGCAAGCGCCGAGTTATGGGTGATGACAACAACCGTTGTTCCCGTTTCCCGGCAGGTGCGGTGAAGAAGCTTCAGAATCTGCTTGCCGGTTTTGTAATCAAGGGCGCCCGTGGGCTCGTCGCAAAGCAAAAGCTTCGGGTTCTTTGCAAGGGCGCGCGCGATTGAAACGCGCTGCTGCTCGCCGCCGGAAAGCTGCGAGGGAAAGTTATCCATTCTTTCCGCGAGGCCGACTTTTTTGAGCAGGGTCTCCGGCGAAAGCGGTTTTTTTGCAATCTGCGTGGCAAGCTCCACGTTTTCAAGCGCGGTCAGGTTGGGAATGAGGTTATAGAACTGGAAAACAAAGCCGACGTCAAAGCGGCGGTAGTCAATGAGCTGCTCCGGCGTGAGCTTGGTGATGGGCTTTCCGGCAACGCGGATTTTTCCGTCGTCAACGGTATCCATTCCGCCCAGAAGATTAAGCACGGTGGACTTTCCGGCGCCGCTTGCGCCGACAATAAGGCAGAATTCGCCCTTTTCAATCGCAAAGTTCACGCCGTCGGCGGCGGGAATGATTATCTCGCCTGTCTGATATCTTTTGTAAACGGATTCAAATTCAATGAAGCTCATTTTTTATCTCCCAGATTTCCCTCGCGCCAATGCTTGCGGCAAAGGCTCGTATATTTTTCGTTCGCCCCGAGGACGACCTGCTTTCCGTGCTTTATAATTCCGTTTTCGTCAAATCTTGCATTAAAGGTGGCCTTTTTGCCGCACCAGCAGATGGTTTTGACCTCCTCAATGGTGTCCGCCCACGCAAGCAGCCAGTGACTGCCGGGAAAAAGATCGCCCTTGAAGTCCGCACGCAGTCCGTAGCAGATTACGGGAACGTCCAAATCGTCCACAACGTGGACGAGGAACTCGCACTCCTCCTTGGAAAGGAACTGCGCCTCGTCAACAATAAGGCAATCAACCTTTTTGATGTCCTCCTCGCGCAGCTCGTTAAAAAGCACGCACTCGCTTTCAAGTCCGCAGCGCGAATAAATTCTGTGTTCGCCGTTTCTTGTGTCAATAGCCGGCTTTGTGATGATGACCGACTGTCCCTGCTCTTCATAGTTATACTTGACCATGAGCGCGTTTGCGGTCTTGCTTGAATTCATTGCGCCGTAACGGAAATACAGCTTTGCCATTCTTCTCCAACTCCCGCTGTGAAAATTCAGCCCCTGCTTTTTTTGGCGGCTTCCCAAACGCCGTTGAGATAAGCCGCGCCGAGCGCACGGTCATAAAGACCGTAGCCGGGACGCGCTTTTTCGCCCCAGAGCATTCTTCCGTGGTCGGGGCGGATATAGCCGTCAAAGCCGACGTCCTGAAGCGCTTTTACAATTTCATAAATATCAAGGCTGCCCTCAGAGGAAAGGTGCGCCGTTTCATGGAAATGATTACCCGTCCTTTTGATATTCCTGATGTGGGCAAAGTAAATCCTGTCTCCCACTTCCCTTATCATTGCGGGCAGGTCGTTTTCTGCGCTTGCGCCGAGCGAGCCCGTGCAGAAGGTCAGACCGTTGCACGGCGAATCCACCAGCTTTAAAAAGCGCTTTATTGAGTCGATATCCTTAATAATCCTCGGCAGACCGAAAATGTCCCACGGCGGATCGTCGGGGTGAATCGCCATTTTTACATCGCATTCCTCGCAGACGGGAATGATTTTTTTGAGGAAATACTCAAGGTTTGTCCAGAGGTCTTCGGCGCTTACGCCCTTATATTTTTGAAAAAGCTCCTTAATCTCGCCCATGCGTTCACTTTCCCAGCCGGGCATAGCATAGCCGTTGGAGTTTTCATCAATCTCACGGAACATATCCTCGGGGCTCTTGCCCTCGATCTGTTCGCCGTTATAGCAAAGGCAGGTGGCCCCGTTGCCCATATCCATTGCAAGGTCGGTCCTTGTCCAGTCAAAAACGGGCATGAAGTTATAACAGATGACCTTTACGCCTGCCTGCGCAAGATTCCTGATGCTTTCGATATAGTTTTCGATATACTTTTCACGGGAGGGCAGACCGAGCTTGATATCCTCATGGACATTGACGGACTCAATGCATTCCATTGTAAGTCCTGCGTCCTCAATCTGCTTTTTCATTTCAAAAATCTTGTCAAGCGGCCATGCTTCGCCGCAGGGCAAAGTGTGCAGCGCCGGAACAACGCCGGTAACACCCGGTATCTGACGAATCTGTTCAAGCGTAACGGTGTCCTTTGTTTTTCCGAACCAGCGGAAGGTCATTTGCATATAATTTTCCATTCCTTTCATAAAAGTTTCAGTTTCTGAATAATCATTAGCTGCTTTGAATGTCCGTATCGGTAAAATCCTTTGTGTCAACGGTTTTTTGAGTCTTGCTGTCAATAACGGTTACGGTGCAGGCAAAACCATTGCCCGTTAAGACCTGATAAGAATAGCAGGCTTCTGCCAACGCAAGAAGCATCTGAGCCGCGTTGCCTGCGGACTGATACTTCACCTTGTCAACAAGAACGGAAACTGCGCCGAAGTTCTTATCGTCATAGCTCTTGATTCCCTTGACGAACGGATACTTTCCGCCCTCGGCAACATTGTATATCGCCTTGACCGCTTCCATTCCCCTCTGGGTCAGAAGCAGTTCATACGAAAAGGCGCTCATTTTAATCGTTACGGTTCCGTCGGAATTGACCTTTGCGCTCTTGTAGCCGTACTTTTCGCAGTAAGCGTCAAGGTCATCGCGGTACTCTTCCTCAATCACGGATAGCGGAAAGCTCACCTTAACGGTATCCTTGATATCGTTTCCGCTGTCGGATGTTGATTCGGTGCTGACAAAGACAGATTTGGGGTCGCCGCCCTTTTTGCACGCCGCAAGCGGCAGAACAAGCAAAAGGCACAGCAAAACGCACAAAGCTTTTTTCATGATGTACAAGTCCTCCTTATGAACACTATATTGCAGAACATATAATATAAGTTAAAACCATTCATATTATAATACCATATACAAGATAAGAATTCCACTAGAAAATGAAAATAATTTTATGTTTTTGCCCCTCAGCCCTTCACCGTCCGCGATTTTGCCGAACGGTAAATATCCTTATCAACCCTTGTTCTTGCAAGAACAAAGCTCTGCCCTCTTTTGGCGTATTTTTTGGAATAGGAGGTTCTTGACGCGGAAAGAACCTTTGCAAGCACGAACTCCTTGCCCTTTAATGTGTATATCTCATAGCCCGTTGCGCCCGGAACGCTGTTCCAGGAAATAACCGTCTTTTTTCCGGAAATTTTTGCCGAGACTGACGGCGCGGCAGGATTAGTCAAAAGCGTTTTGCCCTTGCTCATTGCGCCGTAAAGCCTTTCGTTGCCGCACGTTTTGAACGCCCTCACGGCAAAGACATATTTATTTCCCGGTTCAAGACCTTTGCAAACGGCGCGGGTCTTTTTTGTTTCGCAAAGCAGAACATACTTCTTCGCCTTTGCGTCATAGCGGAAAAGTTCATAGCCGTCGGCGCCGTTCACCTTTTCCCAATATACGGTGAGCCTTTTTGCTTTGGTTGCGCCGGGCTTCTGATATATACCCGAAACGGCGGACGGCAGCACTGTTACCGCGCAGAAAGCACTGCGCTGCGAGCCGTCCGAGGAGGTGCAGGAAACGGTTGCCTTTCCCGGTGAAAGCGCAGTCAGCTTTCCGCTTTGGCTGACGGAAACAACAAGCTCGTTACTGCTTTTCCAGGTGAGCCTTTTGTTGCCGGCAAAAGACGGAGAAACCTCGGCAAAAAGGTTCAGACTGCCTTTTTCCAAAAGAGTCACCGCGCTTTTTGAAAGCTTTACCGAGCTTAGCTTTATCTCGCTTTTGTTAACGGCAGAAAAGGCGTAAGGCTCGCTTTCAACAGACCACGACGGGAGACGGGAATTGAGCGCGGTCACGGTGACGTAATAGCGCCCGTTTTGCGGAAAAACAAGGCTTGCGCTGTTTGTTTTTGTCTGAAGCGAGGCGCTGTAGGAGCCGTATTCGGCGGCAACGTCCACCCTGTAGACCGCCGCGCCCGGAACCGCGCTCCATGAAACGTCAAAGCTTTCGGCAGACGGATAGAGGCTGCTTGTTCTTATCACTTTTGCGGCGTTCACATTGCCGCTGATAAATTCGCATTGATTGAGCACTGCCCAGCCGTTCAGCGCGCCGTACTTCACCTTTCCCCAAACTTTTTTGCCGACGATTTTTTTGTCGCTTGCTCTGAAATACGCTTCAATGGGAATTTCGCCGAGCTTGCTTTTCGGGTCGGAAAAGGAGGAGTAGACCTTGAGTGCGCTCTTTCCGGGAGCGCGCCAGCGTTCGGTTGTTTTTTCAAGCTTTGCAAAGGCCTGCTCGCCCTTTTCAACCGCGGTAAGATAAAAATCAACGTTCGTGTTCTTCCTGTTGTTGCTCTTATCGTGCAGAACATAGGAAAAGCCCGGCATATCGGAAAGATTCATTTTTGCCCACCTGATGCCGCAGCCGTAATACCAGTTGGCGTCAACAAAGGAAATTGTGTTCCCCTTTACGGCGGTCACGGTCAGCGAATGGCGGTTGTCGCGGTAGCGTATGATGTCTCCGACGCGCAGCTTTGAGGCAACAAGCTTTTCGCTTTTTTCCCAGGTGCGCGGACTTGTGCCGACTATTTCAAAGCCGATTTTGTGCGCAAAGCCCATGCACTGAATGGCGTTGTCAAAGCTGTTGCAGGTTTTTTCGGGTGAATCCCAGCTGATGTTTGCGTGGTTGGTGCAGGGCGTATCCGTAACACAGTCCGGGTCGTTTTTGCTTGAGCCCACATGGTTCCAGTACATTCCGTGCGGAAAGCGGCTGCAAAGCTCAAGCAGAAGCTTTTCAGTCGTTTTTTCTTTTGAAGCCGAAGCGGACAGCGGAAAAGCGGTCAAAAGCAAAGCAGCCAACAAAAGCAGCGAAATAAAGCGTTTCATTCTGTTTCCTCCGTTAAGTTTTCTCCGTCAAATATTTTATCATATACTGTCGTATTTTGCAAACAGCATACTTTTCCGCAGCAAAAAAGAGCCGTTCCGAAAACACGGAACAGCCCCGATTTCTAAGGATACGGCTTTATTTACTGTAATGCCTTAATGCGCCAACGGACATTGCAACAACATCAACAACGTGAAAGAACGCTCCGTCCTCGGTCGGATAAACCGTCAGTCCCTCGGCCTCGGTCGGAAGGGCTGCAGCCGCACGCTCAAGAACGGTTGTAACCTTTCCCGTTTCAAGGTCTGCCGCGTAGACGTGCTTTTTCCTGTCGGTATCGTTGCAGGAGATATAAAGCAGACCGTCATAGACCTCGGCGCCCTGAACGCGGTGGAAGGAGGTTTCAAGCATAATGCGTCCGACAGGCTCAAGCGTTTCAATATCG
>JAEDEQ010000034.1 GCA_016293225.1 Clostridiaceae bacterium | reverse complement strand
TTTATGGAAAGCTTCAAGCAAATAGTGAAGCTTTCATTGAGTTCATAGATTTGATTGACTACATTGCAAAAAAAGATTCTCACGATTACATTCGTAATGCTGCAGGTGATATTGCAAAAATTGTTCTTGACAAGTCAAATACTGAATACTATAAACAACTAGCAGGAGCAGCTATTAAACAATCTTCTGCGACATTTATCAAAATCGCAATCACAATTGTGGGTAACACTTGTCCATATGTGAAAGCCGCAAAATTGATTTACGATACAGCAAAGGTTCTAATAAGTATGACAGGTTTGCCGGTCATGGCAAAAGCTATGGTTCAAGCACAGGGAATTAAAGCAATTTCCAATGGATGCACTTATTTTCTCTCTAAAAAATGCACAGTTGAGGGTTTGCTTTATTCATTTGAGAAGGACGACATAGAAACGGTGAATCTTTATTTAACGCAACTTGCGCAAAGTCGAGTTGTTGGTGAAGATGCCATTTTTGCATATTTTGCAAATGAAGCAACCACAATTCGAAACAAGGCATTTAATGCCATTGTTGGCTTAATTAATAAAGCTTTTGGTACTAGTATCAGCACTTACACAGAAAAAGAAGCAAATGATTTACGTCAGTCAACAATGAATAATATTTACAATCGTATAAGCTCTTTGAAACTAAACGTATCTACTAACTTACCAGACTCAAGAAAAAGCAACTTTAGTGCCGGTGGTGGAGGAGCCGGAGGAGGTGGCGGTGCTTGGTAATAACCGACCTCTCAACATCAAACAGGATTCTCCACAAAATTGGCATATCCAGGAAGCCTTGTACCTTATGTGGCGCGTCACTATAAGCAACAAAACTACTTGATTTCTGTCTCTATGCATAGTACAATTCCACTGCTTTCTATATGGTTATTCAGCAATTAAATTATACTATGAAAGCGGCAACCGGGCAACCTTTTTCGGGCTGCCCGGTTGATTTTTTACTTCTTTGAGGGCCGTCTTAGTGCGACAGCGTGCTTCTGTAATTCATTTTTCAAACACAAACACCCGCCAAAAATTTGGCGGGTGCAACTTTTATGTGTTGAGACTAAACTCAGTCGCTCGTATAAGGCATGAGGGCAACCTGACGGGCGCGCTTGATAGCGGTGGTCAGTTCGCGCTGATGACGGGCGCAAGTACCTGTTACACGGCGGGGAAGAATCTTCGCGCGGTCCGAGGTGAACTTGCGAAGCTTCTGAGTGTCCTTGTAGTCGATTGATTCAACCTTATCTACGCAGAAAGCGCAAACCTTTTTGCGTGACTTCCTGTTGGGACGGCCGTTTCCTCTTTCATATGCCATTGGTTATTCCTCCTTGTTAAAATTTTCAGTTGCAATCAGAACGGCAGGTCTTCATCGTCGGTGATCTCCTCAAAGTCACCGGGAACCGCTGTCTGATAAGCGGGAGCAGGAGCTGCCTGTGCCGGAGCGGCAAACGCGGTGTTTGTGCCGGTTTCAGCCTTGGAGCCGCAGAAGCTGACCTCGCGGGCAATAACTTCATACGCAGTCCTTTTTGCGCCGCTGTTGTCTTCATACTGGCGAGACTGAAGCTGACCCTGCACGGCAATCATTGAACCCTTTGAAAAGTAACGGCTGACAAAGTTCGCCGTACCCTCCCATGCAACAACGGGAATGAAGTCTGCCTTTCTTTCCTCGCCTGCCTTGACATAGCCTCTGTCAACGGCGATTCTGAAACTGCAAACGCTTTTTCCGGTTGTTGTTGTTCGCAGCTCGGGGTCGGCAACAAGGCGACCCATGAGAACGATACAGTTAAGCATAATTCGTTCCTCCCTTACTTCTTTACGGTGAGTGAACGCAGAACGCCTTCGGTGATGTTGACAACACGGTCAAGCTCGGCCGGAAATTCCGGCTCGCTTGAATAGTTGACAAGAACATAGTATCCCTCTGTTTCATAATTGATGGGGTAAGCAAGCTTGCGATTGCCCCAAACGTCAACAGATTCAACAGCGCCGTGCGCCTCGATGAGGGACTTGAACTTTTCAACCAGAGCGTTAACAGCTTCTTCTCCGTTAGCTACTGAAAAAACTAACATGGTTTCATAGTTGTTTGTCATTGTTTTGCACCTCCTTATGGACTTTAGGCCCCGAAAAACGGAGCAAAGAGTGCCGCATATGTTACGGCGGAGAAGATTATACCAATAATCATCTGTTTTGTCAAGAGATATCGGCTCAATAATTTTTCAGTCTACCTTTGGAAGTTTACTGCGATAAGACGCCAGCTCATCATCGGTGGGGATATAATCGCTCATTTCACCTTCGTGGAATTTTTCATAAGCCACCATATCAAAGTATCCGGTACCGGTAAGACCGAACACGATAGTTTTTTCCTCGCCGGTTTCCTTGCACTTCAGCGCTTCGTCGATAGCCACACGAATGGCATGAGAGCTTTCAGGCGCGGGAAGGATACCCTCTACTCTTGCAAAATATTCTGCCGCCTCAAACACATCGGTCTGTTTTACGCTTACGGCTTCCATAAGTCCCTGATGATAAAGCTCCGAAAGCGTAGAACTCATACCGTGATAACGAAGACCGCCTGCGTGGTTTGACGAGGGGATAAAGCCGCTGCCGAGTGTATACATCTTAGCGAGCGGGCAAACCATTCCGGTATCGCAGAAATCATAAGCATATACGCCCCTTGTAAAGCTGGGACAAGACGCAGGCTCAACCGCAATAATACGGTAATCGGCTTCTCCACGGAGCTTTTCACCCATAAAGGGAGCGATCAGACCGCCGAGGTTGGATCCGCCTCCGGCACAGCCGATAATAATATCAGGCTTAACGCCGTATTTATCAAGAGCAGTTTTGGTCTCTAAGCCGATGACCGACTGATGCAGCAGTACCTGATTGAGAACGCTGCCGAGAACATAACGGTAGCCGTCACTGGTAACTGCTTTTTCAACTGCTTCGGAAATGGCGCAGCCAAGACTTCCTGTTGTACCCGGATGCTCGGCAAGGATTTTCTTACCGACTTCGGTTTCCATAGACGGTGACGGGGTTACCGATGCACCGTAGGTGCGCATAACTTCACGACGGAAGGGCTTTTGCTCATAAGAGCATTTTACCATATATACCTTGCAGTCAAGATCAAAGTAGGAGCAAGCCATAGAGAGTGCCGTGCCCCATTGACCGGCTCCGGTTTCGGTAGTTACACCTTTAAGCCCTTGCTTTTTGGCATAATAGGCCTGTGCGATTGCGGAATTAAGCTTGTGAGAGCCGCTGGTGTTGTTACCCTCGAATTTATAATATATCTTTGCAGGAGTACCAAGCTTTTCTTCAAGGCAGTATGCACGAACCAGAGGAGACGGACGGTACATCTTATAGAAATTACGGATCTCTTCGGGAATCTCAAAGAAAGGTGTGTCATTATCAAGCTCCTGGGCGATCAGTTCTTCACAAAATACGCCTGCAAGCTCTTCTGCCTTCATCGGCTGGTGGGTGGCGGGATTAAGCAGCGGTGCCGGTTTATTTACCATATCGGCACGCAGGTTATACCATGCCTTTGGCATCTCGCTTTCATCAAGATAGATTTTATACGGGATTTTTTCGTTTTTCATTATCGTTACCTCCATATGGTTTCAGTTCGATTTATAAAATTTCTCATTACATATATATTTATTGTACGGCGTCCCTGCGGGCGCCAGCGCCTGGTGAGCAGCATTGCATTTACCTCCTTAAAACAGGAAAACTCCTTTAACTCTTTATTTCACTTTTTATTTCAGTCAAAGAAGTTCAGATAAACAAAAACGTCCTTGACAGAAATTTACCATCTGTCAAGGACGAATAACATAAACACTATCCGCGGTGCCACCTTGATTCACGGGCTCGCCCCGTGCACTTAAGCAGGATACCAACATATCCCCGGCATTTGTACGCTTGCCTGCAGCGTCGCAGAATACTTTGAGAAGGTCTCATTTGACTGCGCCCTCAGCGGTCCATTTGACAACTTGTTTCTTACCTGACTCTCAGCACCACAGGCTCTCTGTAAAGGCATCATTGCCGTTATCTCCGCTTCAACGGTTTAAAATATTGAATTGACTGTATTATACTCTGTATTACCTGCTTTGTCAATATTTAAATGAAAGTTTTTTAATTTTTTTTCGTAATTTTCTTTGCCTTATTTTCTTTTGGGTCTTTAACGCGGAAAATTTTTCTTCCCGCTCTTGAAAACAACCTGTATGTGTAATATAATGTAAACATCAAATTTTGCAAAGGAGAATACAAAAAATGAAAACATTCATCAAAAAGGCTTTCACTGCGTCTCTTGCTTTGTTTCTGAGCCTTTATTGCCTTATCGGCCTCGGAAACAATATCAGCAACGACCACCGTGAATACAAAAACGTTATCTTAATGATCGGCGACGGAATGGGCGTCAACACCGTTGCCGCAACCAAGGCAACAAGAAACGTCTCGCTCAATCTTGACAAAATGCCCGTTTACGGCCGCTCGGACACACGCTCGTTTATTCTTGATTCCACCGACTCCGCTGCCGGCGGAAGCGCGCTCGCCTGCGGCATAAGGGTCTGGAGCGGCTCGGTTGCCATTTTCCCATATCATATATTCAACATCACCGGACAAAAGGTTCCCGTTTCCCTGACCGAGCTTGCAAAAGCAAACGGCAAGAGTGCCGGCGTTGTTACCACCGACAAGACCTCCGGCGCAACTCCGTCTGCATTCTCGGCGCACGCGCTTTCAAGGAAGCTTGAAAAAACCATCAGCTCGCAGCAGCTCAAGAGCAATCTTGACCTTATTTGGGGTTGTGAATCGGACAGCATAACAAAGGAAAAATGCGAAAAGAACGGCTTCTCCTTTGTTCAGACCGCAACTCAGATGGAGGCGCTCGAAAGCGGCAGCCGCTCGTTTGCCCAGTTCGATTTTGACGAAATGAAATACTGCACCGGCGAAAAGGACACCCCGTCCATTGAACAGATGACGAAAAAAGCCATCGACCTCCTTGACGACAACGAAAACGGCTTTTTCCTCATGGTTGAGGGCGCCTGCATTGACAAGTTCTCTCACAACAATGAGCTTGATAATGCAACAATGAATGTTGTTGAGTTTGACAAGGCAGTGGGCTACGCGCTCGACTACGCCGCAAAGGACGGCGACACCCTTGTTGTTGTTACCGCGGACCACGAAACGGGCGGAATCAAGTATAACGGCGTTACCGATGAATACTACTACACATCGGACGGTCACACAACGGCCGATGTTCCGCTTTATGTTTCCGCAACGGACGCAGGCTTCACAGACGGTGAAGCGGTTGAAAACCGCCAGATAAGCGTTCAGATTGCGCGCGTCATGGGCTACGGCAAGGATCAGTTCCCGGCTGTTAAGGGCTATACAATGTAAGCATTACAAATAGTTTACCGCTCGTCTGCAGGAAATCAGACGAGCGGTTTTTTATAATCTAAATTGTGTTCAAAGGCTTATGCCTTATCAACAAGGACTCTCCAGCCTCTTGTGTCCTCTCTTTTTGCCCACTGGATTCCCGTAAGCTCGTCATAAAGCTTCTGAGTGAGAGGGCCGATTTTTCCGTCTCCGATGTTCATGACATCGTCCTCATAGCGAAGCTTGTTTACGGGAGAAACAACTGCTGCGGTGCCGGTTCCGAATACTTCCTCAAGCGAGCCGTCCTTTGCTGCGGCAACAAGCTCGTCAACGGAAATTTTTCTCTCCTCAACCTCATAGCCCCAATCCTTGCATACCTTGATTATTGAGTCACGGGTGATGCCCGGAAGAATACTGCCGTTAAGAGCCGGAGTGACAATCTTTCCGTTAATCTTGAAGCAGATGTTCATTGCGCCGACTTCCTCAATGTACTTGCGCTCAACACCGTCAAGCCAGAGTACCTGCGAATAGCCGCTGTCGTGAGCCTTGACCTGAGCCGCAAGGCTTGCAACATAGTTGCCGCCGGTCTTGGTGAAGCCCATTCCGCCTCTGACGGCACGGACATACTCATCTTCAATCCAGATTGCAACGGGTTCAAGACCGCTTTCATAGTAAGCTCCCGACGGAGAAAGAATAATCATGAAAAGGTAGGTCTTTGACGGTGCCACACCGAGAAATGCGTCGGTTGCAATAACAAACGGACGGATATAAAGCGATGTACCCTCTTCAGACGGCACCCAGTCGCGGTCGATATCAACAACCGCCTTGACCGCTTCAACAAAGTCCTCCTCAGGAATTTCGGGAATGCAAAGACGTCTGCTTGAATTATTGGCGCGCTTTGCGTTCATGTCCGGGCGGAAAAGATAGATGTTTCCGTCAACGCCGCGGTACGCCTTCATGCCCTCGAACATTTCCTGTCCGTAGTGAAAGACCATTGCCGACGGCGCAAGACTGATGTCCTGATACGGTACTATTCTTGCATCGTGCCAGCCCTTTCCCTCGGTATAGTTCATTATGAACATATGGTCGGTAAAGATTTTTCCGAAACCGAGCTTTTCGCCCTTTTTAGGCTTCTCTTTGGGAGAAGTTGTTTTTGTAACCTTGATTTCCATTTATATTGCACCTCTTTAAAGTATATTTTCTGTTGCCCTGCTTAAAACTCATATCCGACTTTAAGGGCTTTGAGATTAATGTCAAGCAGATTTGCCTTTCTCGGCGGAATTACCTTTTTAAGCGCTTCATCGGTATTTTCAAAATCCATGTCCGCGCTTTCTTTGATAAGCTTTCCGCAAAGAATCATGTTTGCAAGCGTTGCAAAGCCCTCGTCCTTTGCCATTTTTGTTGCCGGAACATAGAAAACGGAAACATCGTCACGCTCAACCTTTTCGTCAATGAGCGTTGAGTCAACAAGAATCATTCCGCCGGGAACAACGCTGTTTTCGTAGCGCCTGAGCGAGGGAAGATTCATTGCAATAAGGCAGTTCGGTTCGCTGACTATCGGTGAACCGACGGGATCATCGCTGATAATAACACTGCAGTTGGCGGTTCCGCCGCGCATTTCCGGACCGTAGGAGGGAAGCCAGCTTACATTCTTGCCTTCAATGAGACCCTTTGTTGCAAGAAATTTTCCTGCAAACAAAACGCCCTGACCGCCGAAGCCGGCGATAAGAATCTGCATATTCATCACTTTTCCTCCTTTTGCGCGCTTCTGTCCTTATATACGCCGAGGGGGTAATAAGGAATCATGTTTTCCTCAAGCCACTTGAGAGCGTTCTGCGGCGTCATGCCCCAGTTTGTCGGGCAGCTTGAAACAACCTCTATGAGCGAAAAGCCCTTTTTGTCAATCTGATTCTGGAAAGCCTTTTTAATCGCTTTCTTTGCGTTTCTGACATTTTTGACATTGTTGACGGCAACGCGCTCAATATATTCCGCACCGTCAAGCTGAGAGAGCATTTCGCAAACCTTTACCGGATAGCCGCAAAGGTTAACGTCTCTGCCGTAAGGCGAGGTCTGTGTGACCTGACCGGGAAGCGAGGTTGGAGCCATCTGGCCGCCCGTCATGCCGTAAATTGCGTTATTGACAAAAATTACTGTTATGTTCTCGTTCCTTGTTGCGGCATGAACAGTTTCAGCCATACCGATTGAAGCAAGGTCGCCGTCACCCTGATAGGTGAAAACAATGTTGTCCGGCTCGGCTCGCTTAACGCCCGTTGCAACAGCCGGAGCACGTCCGTGGGCGGCCTCAACCATGTCGCAGGCAAAGTAGTTATACGCCAAAACGGCGCAGCCTACCGGAGCAATGCCGATAGTTTTACCCTCGATTCCGAGCTCATCTATAGCCTCCGCAACAAGGCGGTGGATAATTCCGTGTGTGCAGCCGGGACAATAGTGAAACGGCACATCGGTGAGCGATTTCGGTTTTTCAAAAACGACCATTATTTTCTTCCTCCTTTGTCTGCTTTTTCAATAGCTTCAAGAACCATGTTCGGCGAGGGAATCATTCCGCCGACACGGTTGCAGAGCATTACGGGACGCTTGCACTTGATTGCAAGCTCGATATCTTCAATCATCTGACCCATTGAAAGCTCAACACTGATGAAGGTGTGCGCCTTTTCGGCGGCGTCAAGCAGCGCCTTCTTCGGGAACGGCCAGAGCGTAATCGGGCGGATCATTCCAACCTTGACGCCCTTTTTGCGCGCTTCAACAATCGCATTCTTTGAAACTCTTGCGGCAATTCCGAAAGCAACAACGCAAATTTCCGCGTCGTCCATCATAAAGCTTTCATACATAACCTCGTTTTCCTGAACCTTTTTGTAGCGTTCAAAACGGGCAAAGTTGAGTCTTTCAAGCTCCTCGGGAACAAGTGAAAGGGAGTTTACGATATTATGCTTCCTTTCCCCTTTTGTTCCGGTGACTGCCCAGGGCTTTTCACAGACGGTCGCTTCAACCTTTTCAAGCGAAACCGGCTCCATCATCTGACCCATTGTGCCGTCAGCAAGAATCATTGAGGTCATTCTGTATTTATCGGCAAGGTCAAAGCCCTTAACCGTAAGCGAAGCCATTTCCTGAACGGAGGCAGGAGCAAGAACAATCATTTTGTAATCGCCGTGTCCGCCGCCCTTGGTTGCCTGGAAGTAATCCGACTGGCTGGGCTGGATTCCGCCGAGACCCGGGCCGCCGCGCTGAACGTTGACAACGAGCGCCGGCAGGTCGGAGCCTGCAAGATATGAAAGTCCCTCGCTTTTAAGCGAGATTCCCGGGCTTGAGGAGGAGGTCATAACGCGCTTTCCGGCAGAGGAAACGCCGTAGACCATATTGATGGCCGCAACCTCGCTTTCCGCCTGAAGAAATACTCCGCCAATCTTCGGCATTCTTTTTGCCATATATGCCGCAACCTCGGTCTGCGGAGTGATAGGATAGCCGAAATAATAGCGGCAGCCGGCAAGGATAGCGGCTTCGGCAATCGCTTCGTTACCTTTCATAAGTACCTTTTCTGTCATCGTTCGCACCTCACTTTTCAACCGTAATTACGCAATCGGGACACATTGTTGCGCAGAATGCGCAGCCGATACATTTTTCCTGATTTGTCATTTCTGCCGGGGAATGGCCCTTTGCGTTAATTTTGTTTTCTGCAATTTTAATGAGTTTCTTCGGGCAGGCGTCAACACAAAGTCCGCAGCCCTTGCACAGGTCAGTCTGAAACGTTACCTTTGCCATTTTTTAACCTCCTAAAATAGTCTTCTGAAGTGTTAAGGGAAACACATTTTCAATATCTCCAAACTGCTTTGAAAGGTCGTCCCTTACCGTTGTCATCACGAGCGGAAGAGATGAAAGTTCACACAGCTTTTGAACATGGGAAAAAGTTTGCTCAATATATTCTTTATTTGTCTGAACGCCGACATTCGAGTTGTTGACGATACCGGTGAAAGAGAGCGAGCAGGCGTTTTCAATCTCACGCATGACCCCGAGCGCTTCTTCGGCTGTCTGAGTAAGAGGGCGATAAAAATTCACCACAAAAAGCATACTGTAGTCCCCGCTCTTTTTGATAAGCTCCGAAAATCTTCCGAGGGCAACCGCTCCCCTGTCGTCGCCGCCGATGTCAAGAACGCTGTAGTTATCCTTGCGGCAGAACGGCGCGTACATTTCCGACGGAAGAGCCGGAATGTCAAGGTTTGACGCGGCGTATGACGAACAGATAAGCTCAATCCCCTTTTCATTGAAATCCTTTTCGCTGTCCTTGGTTCGGAAATAGGGATTGACAATATCAAGGTCAAGAATGCTGACGTTTTCGTGCCGCTTTTTAAGGTCAAAGGCGTAATTTATTGCAACATTGGTCTTTCCGCTGCCGTAATGACCGCAAAAAACGGTGATTTTTTTATCTTCCATTATACAGCTTCTCCTTAAAGCTTATTAAAGCTTATGTCTGATGATCTTTCCGCTGGTAGTCTTCGGAAGCTCGTCCCTGAATTCGACTATGCGCGGATATTTATAGGGCGCAGTGTGCGTTTTAACATAGGTCTGGATTTCCTTTTTGAGCTGCTCGGTTCCCTCTGTTCCCTTTGTCAGAACAATGCAGGCTTTAACAACCTGACCTCTGACCTCATCGGGAGAAGCGCAGACTCCGCATTCAAGAACATAGGGAAGCTCCATAATAACGCTTTCAATTTCAAACGGTCCTATGCGGTAGCCCGAGGACTTGATAACATCATCGATACGGCTGACATACCAGTAATAGCCGTCCTCATCGCGCCAGGCAACATCGCCCGTGTGATACATTCCGTCGTGCCATGCTTCGTTTGTCTGCTTTTCATCGCCGTAATAGCCGGTGAAAAGTCCGCAGGGCGCGCCGTTTGCTGTTCTTATAACAATTTCGCCGGGTTCGCCGTCCTTAACGCTCTTTCCGTCCGGATCAACAAGATCAACGTCATAAAGCGGCGTGGGCTTGCCCATTGAGCCAAGCTTGTGCTTTGAGCCGAAAAGGTTACCGATAACGAGCGTTGTTTCCGACTGGCCGAAGCCCTCCATAACCTTGAGACCGGTGAGCTCTTCAAGCTTCCTGAAAACTTCGGGATTAAGCGCTTCGCCCGCTATGGTCGCGTGTTCAACCGAGGACATATCGTACTTTGAAAGATCCTCCTTTATCATCATTCGGTACATTGTCGGCGGTGCGCAGAAGGTTGTAATGTGATACTTTTTGAACATCGGCAGGATATCCGCCGCGTCAAAGCGGTCAAAGTCATAAACAAAGACCGCGCCCTCGCACAGCCACTGGCCGTAAAGCTTGCCCCACATTGCCTTTGCCCAGCCGGTATCGGAAATTGTCAGGTGAAGTCCGTTCGGGTCAACGCAGTGCCAGTAGTTCGCCGTGATGAAATGACCAAGCGGATATTTATATGAGTGAGCGGCAATCTTCGGGTAGCCCGTTGTGCCCGAGGTGAAGAACATGAGCATAAGGTCGTTGCCGCAGGGAGTGTCTTCGGTACGCAGGAATTTTTCGCTGAAGAGCGGATACTCCTCGTCAAACGAGTGCCAGCCCTCCCGCTTTCCATCGGTGCAGATTTTAATTTTAAGCGTCGGAGAATCCTTTTGCGCTTTGTCAACCTGCTCGCAGATGAAGTCCTCGCCGGCGCAGATTATTGCGGAAACTCCGGCAGCGTTGAAACGGTAGGAATAATCGTGCTCCTGAAGCAGATTGCTTGCCGGAATGGCTATTGCGCCGAGCTTATGAAGACCCAGAACGGCAAACCAGAACTGATATCTGCGCTTCATGACAAGCATGACGCGGTCGCCCTTTTTTATGCCAAGGCTCTTGAAATAGTTGGCGCATTTTGCGGAATTCTCTTTCATATCAAGGAAAGTCAGATCCGTCTCTTTTTTATCCTTTGAAATATGAAGCATGGCTCTTTTTTGCGGTGAGCGCTCGGCAAGAGCGTCAACAACGTCAAAGGCAAAATTGAACTTATCCTCGTTTTCAAAGCTTATAGACTCAAGCGCGCCCCTCTCGTCCTCAACGGGATGAATGAACTTGTGATAAATGCGCTTATTGGTCTTTATGCGCTTGACATCTTTTTCGTTGCGGAACTCCTCAACGGTTTCCCGGCTCCAGTTTGACGGATTGAGAACTATTGCATAGAACTTACAGTTTTCGCCGTCAAGGGCAATCATTCCGTGCGGAGTTGAGGAATCGTAATAGGCGCAGTCGCCCTCATGGAGAATTTCGGTGTGAGTGCCTATCTGAAGCTTCATCGTTCCGCTTATAACAAGGTCGCACTCCTGACCGACATGGGTCGTAAGCTCAATATCGCGGTGAAGCGCTTCCTCGCTGAAAACACATTCAACATAAAGCGGCTCGGCAATCCTGTTCCTGAACGCGGCGGCAAGGTTGTAATAGTCCATGCCGTGGGCACGCTCAATGCGCTGTCCGTCGTCTTTGCGAGTGATTGTGTACGACTTGAGCTTGGGAGCAGAGCCCTCAATAATTTCCGAAACGTCAACACCGAATGCAAGCGCACAACGATAAATAAACGCAAAGCTGAGATCATGACGTCCGTTTTCACACTCGATGTATTCCTCAACGGAAACATCGGTAAGCATTGCCATTTTTTCGACTGAAAAGCCGACGTCCTTGCGCAGCTCGCGGATTCTTTCCGCCATTTCAATGATTTTAAGGTCGAGAGATGTGATTGAGTCCATAGTCTGTTCCTCCAAAAAATTCAAGCGGGAAAAGAAGTGTTCCTTGCTGCATAAAAAGCGGAAGTGGGTAACAAAAAAGCCCGCCTCAAGATGTAATTCTTGAGACGAGCGTAATAAATTACTACCCGCGGTACCACTCAATTTGCGGTCAGAGACCGCCGCTCTTCGGGTTCAAACAAACCCTATGCCTTCACGCAGCATACACGAGAGGATTCTACTGACCGAAAGCGGCTTTCTTTCCTCCGGCTCGGGAACTACATCAAAAAAGCGCCTTTGCCGGCTTGCACCAAACGCCGACTCTCTGAAAAAGGTTGTGCTTCATTGAACTTTCCTTCAACGCTTTAATATATTAAATTGCCATTGAGTTGATATTATCACATCTTTGAAAATTTGTCAAGAATATTTTTGAATTTTTTGTCTTAAAGCTTGTTTCTGATTATCTTTCCGCTGATGGTCTTCGGAAGCTCGTCCCTGAACTCAACTATACGGGGATATTTATACGGAGCGGTATGCGTCTTGACATATGTCTGGATTTCCTTTTTAAGCTCGTCGCTACCCTCGGTTCCGTTGGTGAGAACAATGCAGGCTTTAACAACCTGTCCCCTGACCTCATCGGGAGCGGCGCAGACTCCGCATTCAAGAACATAGGGCAGCTCCATGATAACGTTCTCAATCTCAAACGGTCCGATGCGGTAGCCGGAGGACTTGATAACGTCGTCAACACGGCTGACATACCAGAAGTAGCCGTCCTCATCGCGCCAGGCAACGTCTCCGGTGTGATACATTCCGTCGTGCCACGCTTCCTTTGTCTGCTTTTCATCGCCGTAATAGCCCATGAACAGTCCGCAGGGAACGCCCTTGTCCGTCCTTACAACAATCTCGCCCGGTTCGCCGTCCTTGACCGGGTTTCCGTCCGTGTCAACAAGGTCAATATCATAGGTGGGGACAGCCTTGCCCATTGCGCCGGGCTTCGGACGGGTTCCGTAAAGGTTTGCAATGGTAAGGGTGGTTTCGGTCTGGCCGAAGCCCTCCATGATTGTGAGGCCGGTTGCCTTTTTGAACTGATTGAATACCTCGGGGTTGAGTGCCTCGCCGGCAGTTGTTGCATATTTGATTGAGGAAAGGTCATATGCGGAAAGGTCCTGCTTAATGAACATTCTGTACATTGTCGGCGGCGCGCAGAACGTTGTAATATTATACTTTTTGAACATCGGCAGAATCTCGGACGCGTCAAAGCGGTCAAAGTCATAGGTAAAGACTGCGCCCTCGCACATCCACTGGCCGTAAAGCTTGCCCCAGAGAGCCTTGCCCCAGCCGGTATCGGAGATTGTGAAGTGAAGTCCGTCTTCATGAACATAGTGCCAATACTTCGCGGTGATGTAATGACCGAGTGCGTATTTATAATTGTGGCAGGCAATTTTCGGATAGCCCGTGGTTCCCGAAGTGAAGAACATAAGCATCGGGTCTGCGCCGCAGGCCGTCTCCTCGGTCCTCGGGAAGTAGCCGCGGAACATTGTGTATTCATCTTCAAAGCTGTGCCAGCCCTCACGCTTTCCGCCGACAAGGATTTTTATCTGCAGATCGCCGTAGCTTGCCGCAGCAGCGTCAACGTGGTCGGGCGTATTATCGTCCGCCGTGCAGACTATCGCCTTGACATGGGCAGCTTTGAAGCGGTATTCAAAGTCGTGCTCAAGAAGCTGATGGGTAGCCGGGATTGCTATTGCGCCAAGCTTATGGAGCGCAAGAATGGTGAACCAGAACTGATAGTGCCGCTTGAGAACCACCATAACCTTGTCGCCCTTTTTGACGCCGAGGCTCTTGAGGTAATTTGCCGTCCTTGCCGAGCCGTGCTTCATGTCCCTGAAAGTGAAGCGGCGCTCGGTCTTGTCCTTTGCAACATGGAGCATTGCAAGCTTGTTCGGGCTCTTTGCGGCAATAGCGTCAACAACGTCATAGGCAAAGTTGAACTTGTCCTCGTTTTTGAAATTCATTGAAATAAGTCTTCCGTCTGTATCCTCCTTTGCTTCAACAAAGTTTTCAACAGCAAGCGGAGCCTTGGCGGTGCGCGCTTCAACAACGGTTTTCTGAATTGCCTTTTCGTCAATCTTTTCATCGCCCGAAATAACAACTGCAAGGAAAAGGCAGTCCTGATTGTTCATTGCGATCATTCCGTGAGGAGTTGAGCTTTTGTAATAGATGCTGTCGCCCTCCTCAAGGATTTCGGTGTGATCGCCGACTCTGACCTTGAGCGTACCCTTGAGCACAAGGTCGAACTCCTGTCCGCCGTGGGTGGTGGTGTGGATAGGCTTGTTCTGCAGCTCCTCGGAGTATTCGTACTTTACCCAGTAGGGCTCGGCAAGCTTATTACGGAAAAGCGGAGCAAGGTTTGAAATTTCTATTCCGTCCTCCTTGGCCGTTCTTGTTCCCTGACCCTTCCTTGTCACGGTATATGACGAAAGATGGGCACTGTGGCCTTCAAGGATATCTGTAATGCCGATGCCGAACGCGAGGGCGCATTTATGAATGAAGGTGAACGGAAGATCGACTTCGCCGGATTCATACTGAGAATACGTCTGAGCAGTGAGATTGGTTTTCTCCGCCATCTCGTCAACGGTAAAACCGATAATCTCGCGCATCTCACGGATTCTTTCGGCAATAACTCGGATTTCATCTGTAAGACCTGTGTTCTGCATTGTTTTTTACCTCCGTAAAATTATTGTTCTTCGTGCATTTTATGTTGAAACGGGCAAAACAAAAAGCCCGCCTCAAAGCTGATTACTTTGAGACGAGCGTAAATTCATACTGCCCGCGGTACCACTCAAATTGCGGTTATCAAAAACCGCCGCTCTTCGGGCTCAAGCAAGCCCTATGCATTAACGCAGCAATCACGGAAGACGCCTACTGACTTTTGAAAAAAGCGTTCAGGTCTCCGGCTCGGAAGCGATGGGAACTGAGAATTGTTGATATCGGGCTTACACCATACCCCGACTCGCTGAAAGAACAAGAACTCCTCCGTCTTCGTCACAGCCTTTTCCACCGACCGCACAAGCGGTCGAAACGGGAATATTCAGTTTTTAACAGTTTAACACTTTAAATCGGATTTGTCAAGAGCTTTATCAAAAGCCGAAAGACTTTTCAAAAAATTATTCGGCAAATCCGGATTCAACAAGCTTTACAAGCGCTTCAACAGCCTGCTCCTCATCGGGGCCGCCGGCGATAATGCGGATATCCGTACCGCCCATGATGCCGAGGGAAAGGACGCCGAGGAGACTTTTTGCGTTAACTCTCCTCTCCTCCTTTTCAACCCAGATGGAGGATTTAAATTCATTGGCCTTTTGAATGAAAAAAGTTGCCGGACGAGCGTGAAGTCCGACCTGATTTTGAACTTTAACATCTTTAACAAACATAAACTATATCTCCCACGCACAATATTTGTTCTAATCACTCAGTAATCACAAAGTACCTAATTTCAGATTGCTCGAATATTATACCACAAATTTTTTCATCGTCAACAGTAAAACGACAGTTAATTCACCGTTTTCGAGCATTTTGGCTGCAAGCCTAAATGTCGACTGAAATAAAAGGCCATTTTTGTGCAATTCAACTATAATATTTTCTCATTTCAATGCACTATGCACAATTCAAACCCGCTTTTTTCATCCAAAAGGTGCGTTTATGACGTTGTTTTTCACCTATTATAAAATCATTCTCCGTCGCTTCTGTTTTTGAGCAGGCGTAAAAATTCCTTGTCCTTTTTTGAAAGCACGGCGTTTTCAAGCATATCGGGACGGCGCAAAAAGGTTCTTTCAAGCGCCTTTTCGCGCCTGAATTTTTCAATGTTTGCATGGTGTCCCGATAACAGTATATCCGGAACATATCTTTCGTGCCACACCGGCGGACGGGTATACTGCGGATATTCAAGCAGCGAGGAATAGTGGCTTTCCTCGGTGAAGCATTCCTCGTTTGAAAGCACGCCCGGTATCATTCTTGAAACACTGTCGGCAACAATGAGCGCCGGAAGCTCGCCGCCCGTAAGAACATAATCGCCGACGGAAATTTCCTCATCTACTATCTCTTCAATAACGCGCTCGTCAACCCCCTCATAATGACCGCAGAGGATTGCAAAATTTTTAAGCTGCGAAAGCTCGCGCACCCTTTGCTGAGTCAGCGTCTTTCCCTGGGGCGACATATAGATAAGGTGAACCTTTTCGCCCACCTCTTTGCAAAGAGCCTCATAGCAGTCATATATAGGCTGAGCGCCCATTATCATGCCCATTCCGCCTCCGTAGGGAGCGTCGTCAACCCTGCGGTGCTTATCGGCCGAATAGTCGCGTATCTGGCGGCAGTTGATTTCAACAAGGTTTTCCCTCCTCGCCCTGCCGACAATGCTTTCGGAAAGCACGCTTTCGCACATTTCTGGAAAAAGGGTAAGAATATCAATCCTCATCGTCAAAAATCCCCCTGAGCGGTCTGATTTTTATGATTTCATTTTCAACATCGGTTTCAATCACGACCGGAGGTATCGCCGGGAGAAGATACTCCCTGCCCTTTTCATCCTTAACATGCCAGACATCGTTTGCGCCGGTTTCGCTCACATCGCAAAGCTTTCCGTAAACCTTCGCATCATTGTCGGCGTCAACAACCGAGCAGCCGATAAGATCCTGAATGAAATACTTATTCTCAGGAAGCTGCGCGTCGTCCCTGTCCATATACAATATCTTATTGCGAAGCAGATTTGCCTTGTCAATACTGTCGGTACCCTCAAGGGCAAGAATGACAATGTTTCCGTGCGGACGGCAGGAAAGCACTTTAACGGGTTTTTCTCCTTTTTTGTCAAACCAGAGCGTTTTGAAGCGCTTGAAAAAATCGGGAGAGTCGCACCAAGGGTCAACGCGGACCTCACCGCGGATACCGTGGGTACTGACAATTTTTCCGATTTCGAGATACTTTTTAAGCATAGAACAGTTCAGGCGGCTGAACGCCTTTCCTTTCAACAGAATATAAAACGCGCGTTTTTCCGGTGAACCCGGATTATCGGCGGTATCAAAAAATCAACGAGGCAGACCGAAACAGTCTGCCCGCGTTGCCTATAAAGCGTAAAATAACCAATCAGTTTTCTGCGGTGGGATCAACTATCCAATCCTCGTTAACTGTCTGACCGAGAATATGGCAAAGAAATCTGTAGAGATAGTTCCACATATCAATGAGAATGATCTCAATCTGCTTAAGAGCGTCTTTCATAAATTTCCCTCCCTTATAATAAATTTTACAAAAATATTATACACTATTCAAATGTTTTTTTCAAGAGTATAGTTTTATTTCACTGAAACCTTAAGCACATTTGAAACATACTTGAGAAAGGCTTCAACAAAACTAATAAACTTTTTAATAATTTCTGCAATATTTGCAAGAGTGAGCTTTCCGTTAACTTCGCCGTAGGCGGGAAGATCAACATTTTTATCGTCCGGCTCGGAATCTACCATGATTGTGTCGAGAACGGGGTTTAACAGCGCGGTGGCAACGGCAATGCCGAATTCGCCGTCAGAGTTATGATTGAAGATAAGCTGCTTAAGATTGATACCGAGCTTTGCGGGGTCAACGCCGATAAGCTTGAACACAGCATTGAAAACAGCAAATCTCAGATCGTTGGGCACGCCCTCAAAAGCATATGCAAGAAGCACCGCAATGCACTTTACGGCAAGCTTCATCTCAATGCTGTTGCCGGAGAAGTTTTCATCGCCGGAAAAGTGAGCCTTCATAAGTATCATAGCTATGTCAAAGGCTGACTTGTAATCGCTTGCCGGAATTTTTATACCATAGGTCTTGGCAACAGCTTCAATGCTGTCCTTTTCGCCGTAAAGCGGGGCAAAAATGATCTTTTTTGTCCTTGTGCAAACGCCGTCAAGGGTATCGTGAACCACCGAATCCTTTGTTTTGATAAGTTCGCAGAGCGTATCGGCGTTTACAAAGTAATTAACCGCGTATCTGCACGTTTCGTCAAAGACTTCATTTGCATAAGCCGGAAGATCTGAGGTGAGCATTTGAAGAGCCTTTTCGTTGTGGCCTTTTGCAAGAAGATCTGTGTTATATATCTTTGAAACGGACTTTGTTCTGACCTCAACCTTTTCCCCGGAAAATGTGATAAGGCGGTATTCAACAGGATAAACAAGAAGCGAGGGAGCAGAAATATCATAGATTTCGTTGCCCTTTGCGCTGGTACGCATTGCAATATCGCTGACGTGCTTGTGTCCGGTGAAGACATACTTGATACCTGCGTCCGCAAACTTTGAGCAAACAGAGCGCCAGTTTTCAACAACGAATGCAGTCAGAAACTCATGCATCGGAAAATGGGACATAATGGGGTGATGCATCATTGCTATTACATTCTTTCCCCTCTGTTTCGCTGCCGCGGCCTGCTCAAAAATCCATGAATAAAGCTCGTCGGTTATTCCGTCGCGTGTTTTTCCGGGAAGATTGGAGTCAATGCAGAGAAGAGTGTAGTTATCGTCAAGATCAACAGCATAGGAGCAGGTATTCTTATCCTGAGCGTAAGACTGAGCAAAGCCGAGGTTATAGTAAGTCTCGCGGAAGAATTCAACGCCTTCCTGAGCCATGGAATAATAGTCATGATTGCCGGGAACAACAAAAACAGGCACGCCGTTTTCCTGCTGGAGCTTTTCAAGGTGAGCGGCAAACTTTTTGTGCTGTTCGGCAGTACCTTTATTGGTAAGGTCTCCTGCGATGAGAATGTACTGCGCACCGTTTTCAACCGCCTCGCGCACGAATGAATCCATCACACCGTAGGATTCATCGTTAAGGCTTGCAAACATACCCTTGTTTCCGTACATGCCGTCACCGTTAATATCGCTGATGGTTTCAGCTCCGTTGGTATGAATGTCGCTTGCAAAGGCAACCTTCAGCGCGTTGCCCGGCTTTTCATCGGCCGCGCCGGCGCACAGTGCAAAGCACGAAATCGCCATGAGAGCGGCAAGAAAAACGCTAAGTGTTTTTTTGAATGCTTTCATTGTTTTAGAACTCCTTTCGACTTTTGTCATAAATCTGTTTTATTTTAGCATAAGCAGAGCCTGATTTATTTCTGAATTATAAAATATGTTAGCTTTATATACAAATTGTAAACAAATTGTTATTAATTATTTCTATTATTAAAATATAATCTCATTTTTTGCTATAAGTCGATAAAAAGCCGATAAAAATAAAAAAAATCTATGAAAACACTTGATTTTTTCCTGATTGATTGGTATAATCATTTTCGCGCTTCGGGGTGTGGCGAAGTTTGGTATCGCGCTTGGTTCGGGACCAAGAGGCCATG